>LNEG01000255.1 GCA_001464865.1 Burkholderiales bacterium Ga0074133 | reverse complement strand
CGCCAAGATGGGCCGCGACAAGGAAAGCCAGGCCATCCTGCCGCTGCGCGGCAAGGTGCTCAACACCTGGGAGGTCGAGCGCGACCGGCTGTTTGCCAACAACGAAATCCACGACATCTCGGTGGCCATTGGCGTGGACCCGCATGGGCCGAACGACACGCCCGACCTCTCGGGCCTGCGCTACGGCAAGGTCTGCATCCTGTCGGATGCGGACGTGGACGGCTCGCACATCCAGGTGCTGCTGCTCACGCTGTTCTTTCGCCACTTTCCCAAGCTCATCGAGACCGGCCACATCTACGTGGCCCGCCCGCCGCTGTTCCGCGTGGACGTGCCCGCGCGCGGCAAAAAGCCCGCCGCCAAGATGTACGCGCTGGACGAGGGCGAGCTCACCGCCATCCTCGACAAATGCGCCAAGGACGGCGTGCCGCGCGAGAAGTGCCAGATCAGCCGCTTCAAGGGCCTGGGCGAGATGAACGCGGAACAACTGTGGGAAACCACGCTCAACCCTGATACCCGCCGCCTGCTGCCCGTGCAATTGGGCGACATGGACTTTGCTGCCACCGAAGGCCTCATCACCAAGCTGATGGGCAAGGGCGAGGCTGCCGCCCGCCGTGAGCTGATGGAGCTGCATGGTGATGACGTCGAGGTGGACATCTGAACCACCGCGGGGGGCCTCTGCCCCGGGTCTGCCTGATGAATTTGATCAAAAATCGCCTCTGCCGAACGTTTTATCTGGGCTTGTTGCTATGTTTTGTGCAGCAAACGGCCTGGGCAGACCTGTGGGCGCGTGTGGATGAGCGCGGCGTGACGCATTTTGCGGCGGAACAGGTGGACAGCCGCTACCAGCTGTTTTTCAAGGGCACCGAGTTCGACTCCACGCGCGATCTGGCGGCAGGCGCCGGTTCCAGGACACTGGCTGTACCCCCGGCGGGTGCACGCCTGCTGGCATTTTTTGATGTGGCGCCCGACTACAAGCGCGTCAAGCACCACCTGCGCGCCGCTTCCAGCCTGCATGGCGTGGACTACGAACTGCTGCAGGCCGTGATCGCCACCGAGTCTGGTTTTGACGCCAGCGCCGTGTCGCCCAAGGGCGCCGTGGGGCTGATGCAGGTGATGCCCGCCACCGCCAGCCGCTTTGGCGTGAGCCCCGACGCCCGACGCACCGTCGAGCAAAAGCTGGCCGATCCGGCGGTGAACGTGCCGACCGGCACCCGCTACCTGCGCTACCTGCTGGACATGTTTGCAGGCCGCACCGACCTGGCCCTGGCCGCCTACAACGCGGGCGAGGGCGCCGTGCAGCGGGCGGGCAACCAGATCCCGGCGTTCAAGGAAACGCAGAACTATGTGCGCACCGTGATGGGCCTTTATGCCCAGCTCAAGCCGCCGGTTGCCGTGCTGGCGCAGCGCGCCGCCACCGGCCGCGTGCGCATGGAACTGCAAGGCGGCGCTGCCAACCGCGGCAACCTGCCGGGCGCCGTGCCTGCACTGCAAGGCACCATGCCTTTTCATGCCTTGGAACGTGACTGAATAACCGTAGTAAACGAATGAGCGACCAACCCACTCTCGATTTCACCACCGCAGGCGACGATGGCGGCGACTCCCTGGGCCTGGCGGGCTACGCCCAGCGCGCCTACCTCGAATACGCGCTCTCCGTCGTCAAGGGCCGCGCGCTGCCCGACGTGTGCGATGGCCTCAAGCCCGTACAGCGGCGCATCCTGTATTCGATGGACCGCATGGGCCTGGGCTACAGCGGCCCCACGCGCAACACGGCGGCCAAGCCCGTCAAAAGCGCCCGCGTGGTGGGCGACGTGCTGGGCCGCTTCCACCCGCACGGCGACCAGTCGGCCTACGACGCGCTGGTGCGCATGGCACAGGACTTTGCCCAGCGCTACCCGCTGATCGACGGCCAGGGCAACTTCGGCAGCCGTGATGGCGATGGCGCAGCCGCCATGCGCTATACCGAGGCGCGTCTG
>LNEG01000254.1 GCA_001464865.1 Burkholderiales bacterium Ga0074133 | reverse complement strand
GCGCCGCCTTGTCCGCTGCTGAGGTTGTCTTCGTCTTGCGTGGCATTCATGCTCCTTGTTGACATGCTATGCCTCACACACAAAACATCTGACAGGCTCCGGACTTCTTCGCCCCCGATGCGCCTGCAAACCGTTTGGAAGTCCTTCGAGGGCTGGCGCCAAGGAGATGCCGTGATGCCTAACCCTCCATCGCCAGGCCATGCCCCGGCAAGCCGGGTCAAGTTGCCCAAGTCAAACGCTGAGCGACGGCTTTTACGCCGGTGACCGGCTACCTCTGACCGATTGGAATCACATCCGCGGAAGCGCTGGCCCGCTTCCAGGTTCCTGTGGCAGACCAGCCGCCCTCCAACTGGCCGCTCACTCAATCTTGTGGCCGGAATCCGATCGTCAGGGAGGACGACACCCGGCCATCCACATCCCGCGGCAGAGCCTCGGTCTTCTCCAGCGCCCGGAGCACGGCGTCGTCCCAGGCCTTGTTGCCGCTCGATTGCACCAGGCGCTTGCCGACGATGGTGCCGTCCGGTGCCAAGCGCACTTCGACCTCGGCGCGCGGGTTCCCCGAGATGATGTCGGGGTACACGATGTTGGGCTTCACCTTGGCTGCCACCTTGCCGCCGTAGCTGCCTGAAGGGCCTGCGCTGCGCAATGCAGTGCCCGTAGCGTTCTCGCCGCCAGTCGCTCCGGCCAGGCCTTGTGCCCGTCGAATATTTTCTTCGCGCTGCTTGGCAAGCTGTTTCTCGTCTGCCTCGGCCTTGCGCTTGGCGGCTTCTTCAGCCTTGCGCTTGTCCTCGGCCAGCTTCTTCTGCTTTTCCTGCTCGGCCTTCTTTTGCTCGGCCTGCTGCTTTTCACGCAGCTCCTGCGCCTTTTCCTTCTCGCGCTCTTTTTCCTTTTCTTTGGCCTTCTCTTTTTGCAGGCGCTCTTTCTTCTCCTGCTCCAGGCGTTCGCGGCGTTCTTCTTCCTTGCGCTCACGTTCGCGCTTGTCCCGCTCGGCCTGCTGTTCGCGGGCTTTCTTTTCCTGCTCCAGGCGTTTCTTTTCGCGTTCGATGGCGATGTCGGCCTCGCGGGTGTCCGGCGGCTCTGCCGCGCGCGGCGGAGGAGGAGGAGGGGGCGGTGGCGTGGGTGTGGCCTGGGGTGGCGGCGGGGCGGGGGGCTCCGGCGGTGGCGGGGGGGCGCTTTCGCGCGGGGCGGCCATCTGCGGCACGGCGGCCCACAGTTCGGCCTCCACAGCGGGCTGGTCGGTGCTGGTCTGCCAGTTCACACCCCAGGTCAGCGCGCCGATCAGCACGGCATGCACCAGCACGGCCAGCGCGATGGCGCGCAGGCGTGCGGGCGGTTGCGGCGGCGTGAACTGGTCGCGGTCGTCTTGGGCGTGCATGGGCTGGCGGGTGTGCGCGGGGCGTGGCGGGTTCAGCCGCCTTGCTTGACGGACAGGCCTACGCGCTGGACGCCGGCCTTTTGCAGGGCTTCCATCGTCTTGACTACGGTCTCGTACTGAACGCCTTTGTCAGCGCTGATGAGTACGGGAGTACTTGGTTCTTGGCTCGTCTGCCAAGTCTTTGCGGCAGCACCGAGTCCTTGAAGCGTCACTGGCCGCTCGCCTTCCTTCGTCTTGAGCTGCAGCTTGCCGTCCGGCTGGATGATCACTTGCGCAAAAGTTTTGGGCGGCTTGGAGCCCTTGCCCACGCTGGGCACATCGATCATGCCGGGCGTGAGCATCGGCGCCGTCACCATGAAGATGATGAGCAGCACCAGCATGACGTCGATGAACGGCACCATGTTGATTTCGTTGATGGTGCGGCGGCCTCGGCCGCGGGATGCCATGGCGGGCATGGTGCGGGCCTCCGGTCAGTGGCCCGAGGCCGTGTGGCCGCCGGGCTGGGCGCCCAGGTTGCGCTGCAGGATGTTGGAGAACTCCTCGATGAAGGTCTCCTGGTGCGTGGCCACGCGGTCGATGTCGCGGGCGAAATTGTTGTAGGCAATCACGGCCGGGATGGCGGCAAACAGGCCGATGGCGGTGGCCACTAGCGCCTCGGCAATGCCGGGGGCCACGGTGGCCAGCGTGACCTGCTCCATGCCCGCAAAGCCGGTGAAGGCGTGCATGATGCCCCACACCGTGCCAAACAGGCCCACATAGGGCGATACCGATCCAACCGAGGCCAGGAACGACAGGCTGGACTCCACCACGTCCATCTCGCGCTGGAAGCTGGCGCGCATGGCGCGGCGTGCGCCATCGAGCAGGGTGCCGGGGTCGCTGATGCGGCGCTCGCGCAGCTTCTGGTATTCGCGCATGCCGCTGGCAAAGATGCGTTCCATGGGGCCGGCCTGCTTGGCGTTCTGGGCGGCGCTTGCATACAGGTCGTTCAGGCTGGTGCCTGACCAGAACTCCCGCTCGAACTCTTCGTTCAGTGCCTTCACGCGCTTCAGGGCAAACAGCTTTCTGAAGATGGCCGCCCAGCTGGCCACCGATACCGTCACCAGCAGCAGCATGACGAGTTGCACCACCCAGCTGGCCTGGAGCACCAGGGAGACGATGGACATGTTTTGCGAGTTCATTTCGAGAGTATTTCCACAAGGGTCGCGGGGATGCGCGCGGGGCGCATGCTCGTTGCATCCACCCATCCGATGCGGATGGTGCCTTCGGTCAGCAGCGTGGGTTGGTCGTTGGGCATCTGCTCTGGTTTCAGGAGCGCCTGCTGCACTATTGTCAATGATGCCCGGCCCATGTCCTGCAGGGCGGCGGTAACAATCAGTGCATCGTCCAGGCGGGCGCTGCGGTGGTAGCGCAGCTGCGCATCGGTTACGACAAACATGCCGCCGGTTTGTTCCCGCAATCGTTGCTGGCCGATGCCCATCGAGCGCAGCCACTCGGTGCGCGCGCGTTCAAAGAACTTGAGGTAGTTGGCATAAAACACGATGCCGCCGGCATCGGTGTCCTCCCAATACACGCGGACCGGAAACTCGAACGCCATGGCCCTAGCCCAGCACCCGCTGCAGCCGCGCCACCGCTTCCTGCAGCTGCGCCATCGAGTTGGCGGTCGAAAAGCGGATGAAGCGCGCCGTGTCGGCCGTGCCAAAGTCCCGCCCTGGTGTCACGGCCACATGGGCGCGGCGCATCAACTCAAAGGCGGTGTCCCAGCTGCCCTGCACGCCCAGGCGCGCGGCGGCATCGGTGCAGTCGGCCCAGGCGTAGAAGGCGCCGTCAGGCATCACCGGCACCTTCAGGCCCATGCCCTGCAGGGCCGGGATGAAGTAGTCGCGCCGGGCCTTGAACTCGGCGCGGCGGCGTTCGTACTCGGCAATGCTCTCGGGCTCGAAGCAGGCTAGCGCCGCGTGCTGCGACACCGTGCTGGCGCAGATGAACAGGTTTTGCGCCAGGCGCTCCACCACCGGCACCATGGCATCGGGCACCACCATCCAGCCCAGGCGCCAGCCGGTCATGTTGAAGTACTTGCTGAAGCTGTTGATGCTGATGATGTGGTCGTCGATGGCCAGCGCCGTCTGGCCAAAGGCATCGTCGTAGGACAGGCCCAGGTAGATCTCGTCGATCAGCGTCACGCCATCGTGCTCGCGCACCACGTCGTTGATGCGGCGCAGTTCATCAGGCGCGATGGAGGTGCCGGTGGGGTTCGAGGGCGACGCGAGCAGCACGCCGCGCGTTTGGCGGCCCCACGCTGCGCGCACCTTGTCGGCGCTGAGCTGGTAGCGCTCCTGCGCCGTGGTGGGCAGCAGCACGGCGCGGCCTTCGGCGGCGCTCACGAAGTGCCGGTTGCACGGGTAGCTCGGGTCGGGCATCAGGATCTCGTCGCCGGCCTCGATGAGTGCCAGGCAGGCCAGCTGCAGCGCTGCCGATGCACCCGCGGTCACCACGATGCGGCGCGCAGGCACGTGCACGCCAAAGCGGCTCTGGTACCAGCCGCTGATGCGCTCGCGCAGGGGCTCCAGGCCCAGGGCGTTGGTGTACTGGGTCGCGCCATCGCGCACGGCTTTGGCGGCGGCTTCCTGCACCAGCGGTGGGGCCGTAAAGTCAGGCTCGCCGATGTTCAGGAAGATCATCGGGTCGGCACTGCCGGCCACCTCGCGCGCCAGGGCCTGTGCGGCCTTGGCGACTTCCATCACGTAGAACGGTTCGATGCGCTCGGCGCGCGTGGAAAACTTCATGGACAGGCTTCCTGCCCGCGCTGGCGGGCGTCGTTCAGGGGGCAAAACCTGCCGGGGGAGCCGGCTGCGGGGCGGGCTGCAGCCAGGCGGGCAGGGCGCGTGTCAGGCGCCGGTGGCGGGAGCGCCGGTGTCGCCTGCCGGGGCTGCAGCGGCTGCTCCCGATGCCTTGTCGGCGGCCACTTCCAGCGCGCGCAGGCGCGGCGCCAGACCATTGAGCACGGCGTTCACGTACTTGTGGCCGTCGGTGCCGCCAAACTCCTTGGCCAGCTCGATGCACTCGTTGAGCACCACGCGCCACGGCACATCCAGGCAGTGCTGGAACTCGTACACGCCGATCCACATGGTGGCGTGCTCGATGGGCGAGATCTCGGCCATCTTGCGGTCCAGCAGCGGGGTGATGAGCGCATCCATCTCGGCAGCGGTGGCGATGCTTCCGTGCAGCAGTGCGTCGTAGTGCGCAGAGTCGGCCTTGTGAAAGCCTGCCAGGTCGCGCGTGAAAGCGTCAATGGCCGAGGCCTCGTTGCCACCCACGATGTGCTGGTACAGCGCCTGCAGCGCGAATTCACGCGCACGGCTGCGACCTGATTTGGAGGCCGCCTTGCGCGCGCCGGTGGATTTGAGGCCGGTACGCACCTGCTTTGGGGGGCGGGCGCCTGCGGGGGTGTCGTTATGGTTGTTGTTTTCGCTCATGACAGTTCGTCCAGCAGGTTGGCCATCTCCACGGCCACGCGGGCGGCGTCGGTGCCCTTCTCGGTCTGGCGTGCAATGGCCTGCTCGAGGTTCTCGGTGGTGATGATGGCGTTGGCAATCGGGATCTGGTAGTCCAGCGACAGGCGCGTGACCCCGGCACCGGATTCATTGGCCACCAGCTCGAAGTGGTAGGTCTCGCCGCGGATGATGCAGCCCAGTGCGATCAGCGCGTCGTAGTCGTTGCTCTCGGCCATGGCCTGCAGGGCCACGGGCACTTCCAGCGCGCCGGGCACCAGCACGTGCCGGATGTTCTTTTCCTCCACGCCCAGGGCCAGCAGCTCGGCGCGGCAGGCCGCTGCCAGGGTGTTGGTGATGCCTTCGTTGAAACGGGCCTGCACGATGCCGATGTGCAGCTTCTTGCCGTCCAGGTGGTCTGCGGTGCCTTTGTCTGCGCCAAACATGGTGTGTGTACTTTCTCTGATAACCGGGTGACTGTCGTGAGCGTGCCCCGCACGGGGCGGGGCGGGGCGGATTAGCCGCCTGAGGCCTGGGCATCCTTGGGGATGAAACCCGTGATTTCGAGGCCGTAGCCCGCCATGCTGGGCATGCGGCGTGGCTGGCCCATCAGCGCCATTTTCTGCACGCCGCATTCACGCAGGATCTGCGCGCCCACGCCGTAGGTGCGCAGGTCCATGCGGCCGCGCTCGGGCGCCTGGGCCGAGCGCGCGGTGCCTTCAAACTGGGCCACCATCTGCTCGGCGCTTTCGCCGCAGTTGAGCAGCACGGCCACGCCCTTGCCTTGCTTGACCAGGTACTGCAGGCTGGTATCGAGGCCCCACGAGTGCATGGAGCGGTCGATCTCCAGTGCATCCAGTACCGACAGCGGCTCGTGCACGCGCACGGGCACCACGTCGTCGGCGTTCCACTGGCCCTTGACCAGTGCCAGGTGCACGGCCTGGCTGGGCTTGTCGCGGAAGGCGTGGGCAGTGAACTCGCCGTAGGCGGTCTTCAGCCGGCGCTCGCCGATTTTTTCGACCAGCGACTCGTTGCGGCTGCGGTATTCGATGAGGTCGGTGATGGTGCCGATCTTCAGGCCGTGCTCTGCCGCAAACAGCTGCAGGTCAGGCAGACGGGCCATGGTGCCGTCGTCCTTCATGATTTCGCAGATGACCGATGACGGGCTGCAGCCGGCCATGGCGGCGAGGTCGCAGCCCGCTTCGGTGTGGCCTGCGCGCATGAGCACGCCGCCGTCCACCGCCTGCAGCGGGAAGATGTGACCGGGCTGCACCAGGTCGGCGGGCTGGCTCTTGCGGTCTACCGCCACCTGCACCGTGCGGGCGCGGTCGGCGGCCGAGATGCCGGTGGTCACGCCTTCGGCCGCTTCGATCGACACGGTGAAGGCCGTGCTGTACACCGTGCCGTTGCGGGCAGCCATGGGCGGCAGCTTGAGGAACTCGCAGCGCTCGCGCGTGAGCGTCAGGCAGATCAGGCCGCGGCCAAAGCGGGCCATGAAGTTGATGGCTTCGGGCGTGACGTGGTCGGACGCCAGCACCAGGTCGCCTTCGTTTTCACGGTCTTCTTCATCCACCAGGATGACGATGCGCCCGGCACGCATTTCGGCCACGATGTCTTCGACCGGCGAGATGGGCACAGGGGTGAGGGGGGTGTTCATGGATGGGGGCTTTCGTTGGGCCGCTGCATCGCAGGTCCCGTGGCCGGGGCAACGCTGGCGCGGCCCGTATCCCACCCAAAGAACATGCGTGCGGCGCTGCCGCTCGTCTGAGGGGCCCCGCACCACCGGTGCAGCAGGCCCGCAAAACCCCGGATTTTAGTTCACCGGCCCCACGGCCCCCGGCGGCGGGCACAAGAATCCCTTGCCCGCTGTACCGTTGTGGCCGGGCAGGGTCAGATGGCTGAACCCTGCAGCACCACGTCGGACACCGGGTAAGCCACGCAGGGCAGCACGCAGCCTTCGGCCTTTTCCTCGGCCGTCAGGCCCGGCCATTCGATCTCGTAGCGCACGGTGCCCTGCACCAGTTGCCCCAGGCAGGTGCGGCAGGTGCCGTTGCGGCACGAGCTCGGCCAGTCGATGCCGCCGCCTTCCAGCGACTGCAGCAGGGGTTGCTCGGGCCAGGCATCGCATTGCAGTCCATCGGGTTCGACGGTGGCGATGAAGAAAGGGGCGCTGGGTTGGGTCATGGCTAGACGGGACAAGGGTGCAAAAGATGGGGCAGGGTGAGGGCGGCGGCTGCGTCAGGCTTCGCCAGCCCGTGCCCATACCAGCAGCAGGTTGTTGGCGGGCATGGCGTGGCGGGCCCGCAGGGCCAGGCCGGATTGCGCGGCCACCGCGGCCACGTCGTCCAGACGGCGTATGCCCCACTGGCCGTCCTGCGCGCGCAGGCTGGCGTCAAACGCCAGGTTGCCGGGTGACGTGGGCACGCCTTCTTCCAGATACGGGCCGTACGTCACCAGTCGACCGCCGGGCGCGAGATGCCGCGCCGCGCCCTGCATCAGTCCGGCACAGCACGCCCATGGGGCGATGTGCAGCATGTTGGCGCAGTAGATCAGGTCAAAGGCACCGGGCGCAAAGGCCTGGCCCTGCACCGGCCAGCGCGGGGCCAGCACGTCCAGGGCCACGGGCGGCAGCACGTTGGGGGCGCCTGCCTCGGCGGCCCATGCCGTGATGGCGGTGAACAGGGTTTCCTGCAGGTCGGTGGGTTGCCAGCTCCAGCCGGGCAGGGCGGCCGCAAAGTGGGCGGCATGCTGGCCGGTGCCGCTGGCAATCTCGAGCGCGGCACCGCGGGCGGGCAGCAGGGCAAGCAGCTGCGCCAGGATGGGAGCCTGGTTGCGCTCTGCGGCGGGGCTGTGGGGGAGGTCTGCGCTGGGCATTTTGGGTGTTTTTGGCTTGTGGCCCTTGCATTTAAATGCCTGAATGCTATCAAATAAATAGCGGTTTTCGGGTTGCCGCATCGCACTTTAGCGGATGTCCGGGACGCACCCTGGTGCCTTGTTTTTAGGCGGTGCAGACATTTCCCTTGCAGATCAAGCACTTGGCGTGCCCATACAAGGCTTGTTCAGAGTTATCCACACCATTGTCCCCGTTCGGGCGGGATAACCCACGGTTTGAACCGGCGTTTCGGGCCTCTCAGTGCCGGGCAGACAGGGCGGCTGGATATGCCTGTTTTTTAAGCGTGGCAATGAAAGTCTTTTTATTTCAATGACTTACGCGGTTCATACAGGCGTTGTCCCGGGTTGTCCACAGTTTTGTCCAGTGCGGGCCGGGATAACACGGTGCGACTTGTAACGTACTGCCTAAAATTTGTGCATTGCAAGCTTCCACCTGCCAAATCAACCACTTAGCCCGCCCATACAGGGCTTGTC
>LNEG01000253.1 GCA_001464865.1 Burkholderiales bacterium Ga0074133 | reverse complement strand
CGGCGCCCACCATGGTGTGCAGCTCGTCGATGAAGACGATGGTCTGGCCCTCGTCCTTGGCCAGCTCGCTCAGAACGGTTTTCAGGCGCTCTTCAAACTCGCCGCGGTACTTGGCACCGGCCAGCAGGGCTGCCATGTCGAGGCTCAACACGCGCTTGTTCTTGAGCGACTCGGGCACCTCGCCCGCCACGATGCGCTGGGCCAGGCCTTCAACGATGGCCGTCTTGCCCACGCCGGGCTCGCCGATCAGCACCGGGTTGTTCTTGCTGCGCCGCTGCAGCACCTGGATGGCGCGGCGGATCTCGTCGTCGCGGCCGATCACCGGGTCGAGCTTGCCGGCGCGGGCGCGCTCGGTCAGGTCCATGCAGTACTTTTGCAGGGCGCCGCGCTGGCCCTCGGCCTCGGCGCTGTCCATCTTCTGGCCGCCGCGCACAGCGGTAATGGCGGCCTCCAGGCTCTTGCGGGTCAGGCCGTTGTCCTTGGCAATCTGGGCGGCTTCGCCCTTGCTGTCGATCAGCGCCAGCAAGAACAGCTCGCTGGCAATGAACTGGTCGCCGCGCTTGATGCCTTCCTTTTCGGTGGCCTGCAGCACGCGGCCCAGCTCGGGCCCGCCCTGCACCTGGTCGTGGCCCTGCACCTGGGGCAGGCGCTTGACGGCTGCCTCGGCCGCTGCCGTCAGGCCGGGCACGTTGGCGCCCGCGCGCTGCAGCAGCGCCTTGGGGCCGTCGTCCTGCTTGAGCATGGCCAGCAGCACGTGCACGGGCTCGATATAGGCGTGGTCATGGCCCAGTGCAATGCTCTGCGCATCGCCCAGGGCTTCCTGAAACTTGGTGGTGAATTTGTCGAGACGCATGGGCTGCCTTATTTCAAGGCAGCGCCCGCGTCAGGAGATTGACCTGCATCAGCAAGGCGTACCACTGCGCCCGCCATTAAATGCTATTATTTTTATAGCTATCAGGCATTATTAATGCTGGGCTTGACGCCGATTTGACCTGAAAATGGCCCCACCAGGGCTCAGGACGGGTCTGGTCAGGCGTTGCTGGCCGCAATGCCCCAGCGCGCCAGCGCCGCGTCGTCGCTCACGCGGGCGTCCACCCAGCGCGCGCCGGCGGGAGTCTGCTCCTTTTTCCAGAACGGGGCCTGGGTCTTGAGGTAGTCCATCAGGAACTCGCAGGCCTGAAAGCTCTGCCCGCGGTGCGCGCTGGTCACGGCCACCAGCACGATCTGGTCGAGCGGCTGCAGCAGCCCTACGCGGTGGATCACGCGCGCGCCAAAGATGTCAAAGCGCCGGAAGGCCTCGTCCAGCATGGCCTCGATCGACTTCTCGGTCATGCCCGGGTAGTGCTCCAGCTCCATGGTCGATACGGCATCGCCCTCGTTGCGGTCGCGCACGGTGCCGACAAAGCTGCACACGGCGCCCACGCCGGGCTGGCCCTGGCGCAGGGCCGCGATCTCGCGGCTCAGGTCGAAATCTTCGGTCTGGATGGAAACGCGGGGCAGGCTCATGGCAGGACAGATGAAGGGCAATGCGAAACGCGGTGGGCCGGAGCGGCGTTTACGGCGAGCGGTGCAGGCGCGGCGCGGCCAGCATGGCGCGCTCTTCCTCCAGCACCTTGTGCAGCTGGATGTGGGCCGGCGTGGGCGGCAGCCGGGCCGCCAGGGCCTGCAGCCGCGTGATGTCGCCCACGGTGGGCGCCACCTTGATCTGTGCAATGGCGGCAGCCACATTGCCGCCCTGGATGAGGGCCATCACCTTGGCGGGCCACTCGCTTTTGTTTCTGGACATGGGTTGAAGCTGCGGTTGTCGACAGCAATTGTCGGTAGGATCGCCGCACTGTACCCGCACCTTGCCCGCACCGCGGGCTGTGCCGCACATTGCACCCACACCCATGGCCACCCAGACCATCGAAACCCCCCTCTACAAGCTGTACCCGTCGCCCCGCAACGTCACCCGCGACGTGTTCGAGCACCAGGTGTTCGTGCCCTACCCCTATGCGCTGATTGACCTGCCCAGCATGGACCTGGCGGGCAAAACCACCCTGTTTGCGGCCTGCCGCCTGTCCGACATGAAGATGGGCCAGGTGGTGACGTTCGAGCTGCCCGCCGACCAGGCACGCTTTGAGCGTCTGTTCACCCCGGACTGAAGCGCCCGCCACGCCATCACACGGCAACCCGATGTACGAAGACGACAACCAGATCCACGTGCCGCCATCGTTCATGGCGGTGTACACCGACGCGCGCGGCCGCCTGAACGAGAAGGCCGCCACGGTGCGCACGCGCTACGAGCTGTGCGAAGACCTGGCCGGCCACCTGGTCGAACACGCGCAGACGCTGTACCACGTGCAGGCCCCGTCGGAGGCCGAGATCCTGCGGCGCATCCATGCCGGGCTGTGCACCGCCGAGTCGGGCGTATCGGTGGCCGAGGCCACCTGGATCGTCACCCGCCTGGCCGAGCTGCTGAACTGGCAATGCCCGGACCTGCCCGCTCCCGCGCCGGATACCGGGCCGCAAGGCACTGTTGCGGGCTGAACACGCCCGCCACGGCGCCTCCGCGCCGGTGCACGGCATCGCGGTTGCGCCCCCTATACTGGCCGCCATGCCCGCCCACTGCATCCCTCTGACTGCCTCCACTCCCGTGGTGGCGGTGCAGTGCGCAGGCAAAACCAAAAAACCAGAGCTCATCTGACCGGAGCTGTGGTTCCGTCCGGATGAGCGACGGAACCACCTGGCAGATAGACAGCCCCCCGGCCCCCTGCCCTCGCGGCCCTTCGTGCGCACACCCTGACGGTTCTTCCACGGGTCGAACCCCTGAAAGGTATTGCTGCACCATGACTGACTCCTCCGTTTCCACCACCTCGCCCGCCGCACCGGCGGCGCCCTCTACAGCCACTGAACGGCGCTTTCGCGGCCTTTGGATCGCACTGGTCACGCCGTTTCTGGACGAAGGTGGCGTGGACCACGCAGCGCTGGCCGCGCTCACGGCCCGCATGCGGTCTGCAGGCGTTTCAGGCCTGGTCGCCTGCGGCTCGACCGGCGAGGCCGCTGCCTTGGCCAAAGCCGAGCAGCTGCAGGTGCTGGAGACCGTGCTACGGGCCGCCCAGGGGCTGCCGGTGGTCATGGGCGTATCGGGCTACCACCTGGGCCAGACGATTGAGCAGGTGCAGGCGCTGGCGGCGTACCCGCAGCTGGCGGGCGTGCTGGTGGCGGCGCCGCATTACATCCGGCCTTCGCAGGATGGGTTGCTGCACTGGTTCCGGGCCATTGCCGACGCCAGCGCGGCGCCGGTCATCGTCTACGACATCCCCTATCGCACCGGCGCCGTGCTGGCCACCGACACGCTGCTGGGCCTGGCCAGCCACCCGCGCATCGCCGCCATCAAGGACTGCGGCGGCGACATGGCCAAGACCCAGGCCCTGATTGCCGACGGCCGCCTGGCCGTGCTGACCGGCGAAGACGCACAGATCTTCAGCACGATGGCGCTGGGCGGCGCGGGCACCATTTCCGCCAGCGCACACTGGCAGACGGAACGCTTTGTGGAGCTGGTGCGGCTGCTGGAGGAAGGCGACCTGCCTGGTGCGCGCTGGCAATGGCAGGCGCTGCTGCCCTGGGTGCAGGCCTGCTTTGCCGAGCCCAACCCCGCGCCGCTGAAGGCCGTGCTGGCCGCGGCTGGCTGGATGCGCAATGTGCTGCGTGCGCCGATGATGCCGGCGTCGGAGGCGCTTGCTGAGCGGCTGCGGGCCTGGGTGGCGAAAGGAGAGTTGCGCCAGCGCATTTCGTGAACAGGCATCGCCACCGGGAGCAAGCGGGGCTTTCAAGCTGCGCGCAAGCCCGTGCAAGGCTTGCCACGGCACGCCGCAGTGGATTGACTTGCTAAGCCCCCGCCACCCACCCGCTGTGGCGCGACCCTACCCGCCCGTCACCGGCGGGAAGAATGCCACCTCGGCCGCATCGGGCAGCACGGCCGATTCATCGCTAAGCGTCTGGTCCAGCGCCATCCGGACGGCCTTGCCGCGCGCCAGGCTGCTGGCGTGGGCACCGCCGCGGGCAATGAGTTCGTCACGCAGCGCACCCAGCGTGGCAGCAGCGGTTTCCACCACCTCCTGCCCGGCGCCCACGGCCTCGCGGATGGATGCGAAATAGCGCACGGTGATCTTTTTCATCGCCCTACCGTTTCAAAACAAAAACTGACCCGGCGGCTGGCGCAGGCGCAACCATCCGGGCAGCGCAGCCGCCGCAGATCATGACAGAAGATCCGAGAACGCGATGTACTGCACCGTATCGCCCGGGGCTATGGTGCGCCCGGCCGGGTTGTCCACCACGCCATCGCCCCACGCGGCCGAGGTCAGCACGCCCGAGCTCTGGTTGCCAAACAGCTCCAGCCCTCCCTCTGCACGACGGCGCACGCGCAGGAATTCGCGGCGCTTGTCGGCCCGAGCCCAAGTAAATTCTGCCGTGGCAGCTATGGATTTGGGAGCAACATCGCGCACACCCTGCAGCCGCAGCACAAACGGCCGCACCAGCAGCGCAAACGTCAGGAAGCTCGATACCGGGTTGCCCGGCAGCCCCATGAAATGCGCGGTGCCGCCTTCACGCGGGATCTGGCCGTAGGCAAAGGGCTTGCCCGGCTTCATGGCGATCTGCCACAGGTCGAGCCGGCCCAGCGATTCCACAGCGGGCTTGATGTGGTCTTCCTCGCCCACGCTCACGCCGCCGCTGGTCAGGATCAGGTCGTGCGCGCTGCTGGCCTGGCGCAGTGCGTCGATGGTGGCGTCGCGCCGGTCAGGCACGATGCCGAAATCGGTGACTTCGCAACCCAGGCGCAGCAGCATGGCGCGCAAGAAGAAGCGGTTGCTGTTGTAGATGGCGCCCGGGCGCATCTGCTCGGGCGGTACATCGCCAGGCATCACGAGTTCGTCGCCGGTAGAAAACAGCGCCACCCTGGGTCGGCGCGCCACCTGCAGCTGGTGCAGGCCGATGCTGGCGGCCAGGCCCAGCTCAGCCGGGGACAGGCGCGTGCCTGCGGCCAGCACCACGGCGCCGCGGGTGACGTCTTCGCCCGCACGGCGGATCCACTGGCCCGGCTGCGGCACGGCGTTGATGCGCACCCGCGGGTCACCCACGGTGCCAGGCCCGGCGGCAAGCGCTTCGCAGTCTTCCTGCATCAGCACGGCATCGGCCCCGGCAGGGACCGGCGCACCGGTGAAGATGCGCGCCGCCGTGCCGGGCAGCAAGGGCTCACCAGCGCTGCCGGCCGCTATGCGCTGCGATACGGGCAGCTCGGCGCCCGGGGCTTTCAGATCGGCGCAGCGCACGGCATAGCCGTCCATGGAGCTGTTGTCCTGTGGGGGCACCTGAAGGGCCGAGACACAGTCCTGGGCGAGGACCCGGCCGTCGGCGTCAAAGGTGGTCACGGTGTCGCTGCCAGGCAGCGACGTCGCCTGCGCCAGCAGGTCAGCCAGGGCATCGTCCAACGGCTTCAGGGGCTTGGGTGTGGGCTTCATGGTGGGCGGCAAACGGGCAGTTTCAGGGCGCGGTGGCGGGCAGCAAGCCACCGTGCAGTTCCCAATCGTATTCAAAGCGGTGGGCATGCTCCATCAGGAAGTCAGCCACGGCAGACGGGGAGTTGAGGTCCAGCACCGGCAGGCCCGTGGGCACGGGCAGCTGACCCGGCGCGTCGGTGGCCACGGCCACCACAAAATCGTCGTCCGGGTAACGCACTGGGCGCGCGGTCTGCCCCGCTTCTGGATGGCGCCAGACTTCGATCTTGAGCAAGTCGCTTTCCTTGAAGCCCTCCACCAGCACCCAGTCCACGCCCTGGTACAGCTCGGCCAGCAGGTGGTGCACGCTGAGAACGGCCGGGCGTTCGAACTCGCGCACCAGCATGAGCCGCTTGTCGGAAGCCGCCACCACCTCGAAGGCACCGGCCTCGCGGTGGCGATACGTGTCCTTACCGGGGTGGTCCACGTCAAAACTGTGGTGGGCGTGCTTGACCACCGAGACGCGCAGGCCTCGCAGGCGCAGCTCGGGGATCAACTGCTCGACCAGCGTGGTCTTGCCACTGCCGGAAAAGCCGGCAAAACCTGCAACCTTCATCCAACGCTCCTTGTATAGCTATGCTATTTATAGCTTTCAATGCTTACCAGACAGGCGCGTGGGGCATTTTTCAACCAAGAACCAGCTTCCTGATTGCCTCGCAGCCTACCCCGCCGCGGCCGGGGCGCAATGGCGCTCGATGTAGGCCTTGACCAGGTCCACATCCGCAGGCATCACCTGCACCCGCTTCGGAAGCGCTTCAATGCCGTCGAACTTGGCGGGCCGCTCGGGCGCGTGGCCCAGCGCCTCGATGATGGTCTCGGCAAACTTGATGGGCAGCGCGGTCTCCAGCACGATCATGGGCACGTTCGCGTCCTGGTGGTGCTCGCGGGCCACCTTCACGCCGTCGGCGGTATGGGTGTCGATGGTGACGCCGTGGCGCTCGAAGTTGTCACGGATGGTGGCCAGGCGGTCTGCGTGCGTGCTCCTGCCGCTTTCAAAGCCGTACTTCGCGGCGGCCTCGGCAAACAGCGGGTCGGCGCTCAGATCGAACCGGCCATAGGTCTGCAGCGCGGCACTGAACAGCGCCTTGGTGCGCTGGCCATTGCGCCCCAGCATGTCAAAAATGAAGCGCTCGAAGTTGCTGGCCTTGCTGATGTCCATCGACGGGCTCGATGTCTCGTGCGTGTCGGCCGCGGCACGCACGCGGTACACGCCGGTGCGGAAGAACTCGTCGAGTACGTCGTTCTCGTTGGTGGCCACCACCAGCTTGTGGATCGGCAGGCCCATCATGCGCGCCACATGGCCCGCGCACACGTTGCCGAAGTTGCCCGACGGCACGGTGAAGCTGACCTTCTGGCCGTTGGTCTCGGTGGCCTGGATATAGCCCGCAAAGTAGTACACCACCTGCGCCAGCAGGCGCGCCCAGTTGATGGAGTTGACGGTGCCGATCTTGTACTTGCGCTTGAAATCGAGGTCGTTGCTCACGGCCTTGACGATGTCCTGGCAGTCGTCGAACACGCCTTCGATGGCGATGTTATGGATGTTCTCGTCCTGCAGGCTGAACATCTGCGCCTGCTGGAAGGCGCTCATGCGGCCGTGCGGGCTGGTCATGAAGACGCGCACGCCCTCCTTGCCGCGCATGGCGTATTCGGCAGCGCTGCCGGTGTCGCCACTGGTGGCACCCAGGATGTTGAGCTGCTCGCCGCGGCGCTTGAGTTCGTACTCGAACAGGTTGCCCAGGAGCTGCATGGCCATGTCCTTGAAGGCCAGCGTGGGGCCGTTGGACAGGGCTTCCAGCCACAGGCCGTCTTCGAGGTGGCGCAACGGCACGATCTCGCCGGTGCCGAACACTTCGGCGGTGTACGTCTTGGCGCACAGGGCTTTCAGGTCTGCCGCAGGGATGTCGTCGATGTATAGCGACAGCACCTGGAAGGCCAGCTCGGCATAGCCTTGCTCGTGGTACGCCTTGCGCAGGCGCGTGAGCATGGCGTCGTCGACCTTCGGATAGTGCTCGGGCAGGTACAGGCCGCCATCGGGGGCCAGGCCTTCGAGCAGGATGTCGCAGAACTGCTTGCGGTCGGCATGGCCGCGGGTGCTGAGGTATTTCATGGGGATTCCCGTCGGTGTCTGGTCTCGGATGTTGCACTCAGAAGCTGATGCCGTAGACCTGGATGTCAATGTAAAAACGCGAGGCGATCAGCACTGCGAAGCCGCCGATCAGCACCAGCCAGTGCAGCGGTTTGTCCTGCAGGTTGTCGGTGCGATCGAGCAGCACGAAGTAAAGCCACGATGCCGCAAAGCTGCCCGCGCCGTTGAGCAGCGCATCGGCCCGGGGCATCGAGCCCGACAGCGCCAGCGTGACCAGCACCCCGAACCAGAACGCCAGGTGCCAGCGCGGCATGTCCACCGCGGACAGCTTGAGCAGCGCCACCAGCGTCAGCACGGCAACAAGGGTGGGCATGGCGCGGCGGGACGTTCATGGGAGGGCGGCTCGGGCGGCAGCGCTCAGCTGAGCTCTTCCTTGCGGATGCGCGTGATGGGAGCCAGCACGGTCGGCAGGGCCTGCATCTGGGCGATGACGGCATCCATGGTGCCTTCGCGCGTGTTGTGCGTCAGGATGATCAGGTCCGTTTGCGTGGAACCTTCACCGCCCACCTCGTCGGCCTCGCGCTGCAGCACAGCGTCGATGCTCACGCCGGCCTCGGCCAGCAGGCCCGTGACCTTGGCCAGCACGCCGGCCTGGTCAGCCACGGAGAGGCGCAGGTAGTAGCTGGTGACCACTTCACTCATGGGCAGCACGGGCAGCGCATCCATGGCATCGCTGAGCGTCTGTGGCTGGAAGGCCAGGTGCGGCACGCGGTGCTCGGGGTCGGCCGTGTGCAGGCGGGCAATGTCCACCAGGTCGGCAATCACGGCGCTGGCGGTGGGCTCGGAGCCTGCACCCTTGCCGTAGTACAGCGTGGTGCCCACGGCATCGCCCTGAACCACAACGGCGTTCATCGCGCCTTCCACATTGGCGATGAGGCGCTTGGTCGGCACCAGGCTGGGGTGCACGCGCAACTCGACGCCCTTCTCGGCGCGCTTGGTGATGCCCAGCAGCTTGATGCGGTAGCCCAGCTGCTCGGCGTACCGGATGTCGGCCGCGCCCAGCTTGGTGATGCCTTCCACATAGGCCTTGTCGAACTGCACGGGGATACCGAAGGCAATGGCGCTCATCAGCGTGACCTTGTGCGCGGCGTCCACACCTTCGATGTCGAAGGTGGGGTCGGCTTCGGCGTAACCCAGGCGTTGGGCTTCCTTGAGCACCACATCAAAGTCCAGGCCCTTGTCGCGCATTTCGGACAGGATGAAGTTGGTGGTGCCGTTGATGATGCCGGCAATCCACTGGATGCGGTTGGCCGTGAGGCCTTCACGCAGCGCCTTGATGATCGGGATGCCACCGGCCACGGCGGCTTCAAACGCCACCATCACGCCCTTGGCCGATGCGGCCGCAAAGATCTCGGTGCCATGCACGGCCAGCAGCGCCTTGTTGGCGGTGACCACATGCTTGCCGGCGGCAATGGCTTCGAGCACCAGCGCACGGGCAATGCCGTAGCCGCCGATGAGCTCGATCACGATGTCGATGTCAGGGTTGGCAATGATGGCCCGCGCATCGTTGACGACCTGCACGCCGTCGCCGACCACGCTGCGGGCACGCTCGACATCCAGGTCCGCCACCATGGTGATCTCGATGCCACGGCCAGCGCGGCGGCTGATCTCGTCCTGGTTGCGCTGGAGCACGTTGAACACGCCGCTGCCGACGGTGCCGATGCCGAGCAGGCCTACTTGGATGGGTTTCATGGTCATAACTCTTGTGAACTCGAAATCGTTGGAAATACAGATGTGCGGGGAAGCAAGCGGCTATCGGGTCACGTACACGGGCAGTTGCCAGGCACCGCCAGGAAACCCGCGGCACATGTTGTCGCCCTGCTCGCCCGTCAGCACAAAACCCTTGCCGTCAAAGCGCCACGTGCGCATCCACCAGCAGTCGCCGATGCCGCGGCCCTTCATGGCCGAGCGCACCTCTCCGGTGGCGGGGTCGAACTCGCCGTCCACGTCCTCCAGCAGCCGGGGCTGGTGGGGCGGGCGGTCGTTGGCCATGAACAGGATGCTGCTGAAGTTGTAGGCGCCCATGCCACAGGGCACCTCCAGCAGCAGCTTGCGGTCGGTGAGACGATGGACCTTCACATCGGAAGCATCCGGCGGGCCACCATTGCATTGCCCATCCAGGTCGGCACGGCCCACAGCAGCCAGCAGCGGCCCCGCCAGCGGCGCATCGGCCTTGCGGGCAGGAACGGGCTTGACGGATTTCACGACCGGGGCAGGCACCGCAGGCGGCACGGCAGACTCGGGCTGGATGCCCTTGCGCACCAGTGCGCCGGGCGTGTTCAGACGCCCCTGCACTTCATCCATCTTGAGCAGCACCGCATTGGTCCCGGCCAGGGACAGCACCCAGCGGTCCTTGCCGGCAGTCACGATGGCCTCTTCGCTGCGCAGCAGCTCCTGCAGCAGGTGTGGCACCTGCGCCGCAGGAACCTGCGGGCTGTTGCCATCCAGGCCCGACAGCCTGAACCTGCCCGCCGTGAGCTGGAGCGCCGCAGGGCCGGCTTTTTCGGAATAGACCTGCAGATCGATCTGCACCGCAGTGTCCGGTCCGGCCGCACGGGTCAGCCGCATCGACACGGGCTCGGAGTCTCCGCTTTCTGCCTGGTACCCCACCGCGCTGCAGGCACGGGTGTTGTCGCACTGCAAGGCCCAGTCCTTGTGCGAGAAGCTCACCGCAGCCGGGTCGGCAGCCAGTGCCGCTAAAGGCACTACAGGGATAGCAACGGCCAACGCCAGCGCCGCTCCCCCGCGCCGGAGGCTGCGGAGAATCACGTCGGTTGCGTGCACTGCCAGGGCTCCCGCCAGGGGTCAGGCCGCGAGCGCCTGGTTGCGCTTGCGGTACTGTTCCAGGAACCGCGCCACACGCCCGATGGCATCGCGAAGGTCATCCTCATGCGGCAGGAACACGATGCGGAAATGGTCCGGTGCGGCCCAGTTGAAGCCTGTGCCCTGCACCAGCATCACCTTGGTTTCCTGCAGCAGTTCGAGGAAGAACTGCTGGTCGTCCTTGATGGGGTATACGGCCGGGTCCAGCCGCGGGAACATGTAAAGCGCGGCGCGCGGCTTCACGCAAGTCACGCCGGGGATCGCGGTGATCAGCTCGTACGCCAGGTCGCGCTGCTTGCGCAGGCGACCGCCTTCGCACACCAACTCGTTGATGCTCTGGTGACCGCCCAGCGCTGTCTGGATGGCCCACTGGCCCGGCACGTTGGCGCACAGGCGCATGTTCGAGAGCATGTTCAGGCCCTCGATGTAGTCGCGGGCGGGTTTCTTGTCGCCAGACACCACCATCCAGCCAGCACGGTAGCCACACGAGCGATAGCTTTTGGACAGGGAGTTGAAGGTCAGCGTCAGCACATCCTCGCTGAGCGAGCCGATGGCCGTGTGCTTCGCGCCGTCGTACAGCACCTTGTCGTAGACCTCGTCGGCAAAGATCACGAGGCCGTTGGCCCGAGCGATCTCGACGATTCCCTTGAGCAATTCATCGGAGTAGAGGGCGCCAGTCGGGTTGTTGGGGTTGATGACCACAATGCCCTTGGTGCGGGGAGTGATCCTGGCGCGGATGTCGTCAAGATTCGGCATCCATCCATTGGCTTCGTCACACAGGTAGTGCACCGGCGTGCCACCCGACAGGCTGGCTGCGGCGGTCCACAGCGGATAGTCGGGCGATGGCAGCAACAGCTCGTCGCCGGTATCCAGCAACGCGTTGGTCGCCATCACGATGAGCTCGCTGGCACCATTGCCCAGGTAGATGTCATCCAGGGTCACGCCCTTGATGCCCTGTTTCTGGGTTTCGTGCATCACCGCCTTGCGTGCTGCAAAAATGCCCTTGCTGTCCGAATAACCCGCAGAATTGGGCAGGTTGCGGATCATGTCCTGCTGGATCTCTTCCGGGGCATCGAAGCCGAACACCGCCAGATTGCCGATGTTGAGCTTGATGATCTTGTGGCCGTCTTCTTCCATCTGCTTGGCCGCGTCCATGATCGGGCCCCGGATGTCGTAGCAAACGTTGGCGAGCTTGGCGGATTTATGGACGGTTTTCATGCGCTGGCGATGGTGCTGGGGCCTTGTGCCGCCGCTAGGCGGGCACACTGTGGCGAAACCTATAATTTGACCACAGATCGGTAGCGTGCCCAGGTGCCGCCGCCCCTGCCAGCCATCCTCCGCCCGCTCAGCCCCAAGGCCCCATCCCCATGAAATTCCAGCCCGACCGCTCAGAAGCGCAAACCATCAGTGGCTATGGCCCAGGATGGATCACGGTGGATGGGGAAAAAATCAGCCAAAGCGTCATCCTCGGATCGAAGGGAACGCGCGAGCCGTGGGAATGCGCGCGGTTTGAGGACCTGACCGCGGGGCATTTCGCACAACTGGCACTGCTGGAAGCCGAGCTGGTGATCTTCGGCAGTGGAAAGCGCAACCGCTTCCCTCCACCGGCCTGGCAGGCTCCGCTCATGGCCCGTCGCATGGGACTCGAGACCATGGACACCGCGGCCGCATGCCGCACCTACAACATCCTTGCCAGCGAAGGTCGCAACGTGGTGGTGGCGCTGGTGCTTGAAGGCGAGTGACGCACCGACTCATCGATTCACACGCCTTTTGCCACCCTTTGAGAGGCATTGTCAGCAAGCGACCAATACAGGCAGTGGACGCGCAGCGGCTGGCGCTCGACTCCCACACCGGCACGGCACCGACACACTGTCTTACATTTGGCCGGGAAGGGGTTTCGGGGTAAAATCACGGGTTGCGGTCGGGGCCACTCACAAGAGCAATAACACACCCAATTCCCCGACTTACCAACGACTACACCTGAGAGATTGAAGTGCTATGGCGATCGTTGTCAACAAACCCCTCCCTGAATTTGAAGCCAACGCGACCGGTGGTATCAAGGTCTCCAACACGACCCACCTCGGACAGGTTCTCGTTCTCTATTTTTACCCCAAGGACAATACCCCTGGCTGCACTACGGAGGCCATGCAGTTCCGCGACAAGTACAAGGACTTCGTGAAGGCCGGGGCCGCTGTTTTCGGTGTGTCGCGCGACAACATGAAGTCGCATGACGAATTCAAGGAAAAGCTGGAGCTGCCCTTTGAACTCATCGCCGATACCGAAGAAAAAATGTGCCACATGTTCGGCGTGGTGAAGAACAAGATCATGTACGGCAAGAAGGTCAAGGGCATCGAGCGCAGCACTTTCCTCGTTGGCCCCGATGGCCTGCTGGTCCAGGAATGGCGCGGCCTGAAAGTGCCCGGCCATGTCGACGACGTCCTCAAGGCCGTTAAGTCCATCAAGGCGCTGAAGAAGGCCGCCTGACTGTTCACTGCGTCGGGCAGACGCTGTCGTTTTATCCCTACTCGTCCTGCACTGTTCTGTCTTGGCCTGTAGGCATAATGGATCGATGCTGCCGGTACACGCAACGCTTGCCCCCACACGAAAAGCCGCCTTGGCCTCCAGGCGGCTTTTTGCTTTCTGATCACCCTACTGACCGAGGCCCCGCCACCCATGCCCCTGCCACCCGCACCCAGCCGACGTGCTGCGCTCCTGGCGCCTGAAGCATTCGAGATCACCGCACGCCCCCGCACACCCGCCGCCGACGCCACGGAGGTCACGGCAGCCGCGACGCCTGCCCGCTCCAGCACCACCGGCCGCAGCGGCCGCAAGGCAGACAGCGTAGCGTCGGCGTCCATGCCTGCCGTCAGCGGAGGCATGGTGCAGGTCGAAACACGCGCCCGCGCGGCAGTGCCCGCCCCTGCGATGGCAGCCCCGGATACCGCCGAGGCACCTGCACGCAGCACACCCCGCCGCACTGCCAAGGCACCTGCGGCAGCCACACCGCCCGCTGCCGAGGCCGTAGCACCAGCCACCTCGCCAGCGGCCGGTGGCCGCACCAAGCGCGGCAGCCGCCCACGGGGCCCCGCCAAGCTGTTCGTGCTCGACACCAACGTGCTGCTGCACGACCCGACCAGCCTCTTCCGGTTTGAAGAACACGACATCTTCCTGCCGATGATCGTGCTGGAGGAACTCGACGGCCACAAGAAAGGCATGACCGAAGTCGCCCGCAACGGCCGCCAGACGAGCCGCACGCTCGACGCCCTCGCTGGCGTACAGGGTGCCGACATTGGCCGCGGGCTCAAGCTCGACTCCACCGGCCAGCGCGCCGCCGGCGGCTGCCTGTACTTCCAGACCGCGCCGCTGGACTACAGCCTGCCCACGAGCCTGCCGCCGGGCAAGGCCGACAACCAGATCCTGGGCGTGGTGGCAGCCCTCGCCAAGGAACACACTCAACGCGAAGTGGTGCTGGTGTCCAAGGACATCAACATGCGCGTCAAGGCACGCGCCCTGGGTCTGAACGCCGAGGACTACCAGAACGACAAGACACTGGAAGACGGTGACCTGCTCTACGCTGGCGTGCTGGCACTGCCGCCGGATTTCTGGTCCAAGAGCGGGAAAAATGTGGAGAGCTGGCAAAGCGGCGCGCACACGTACTACCGCATTGGCGGGCCCATCGTGCCGCAGCTGATGATCAACCAGTTCGTGTACTTCGAGGCACCCGGCGAGCCCAGCCTGTTCGCGCGCGTGAGCGAGATCCGCGAAAAGACCGCGGTACTGCAGACGCTCAAGGACTACGGTTCGGCCAAGAACGCGGTGTGGGGCGTGACCACCCGCAACCGCGAGCAGAACTACGCCATGAACCTGCTCATGGACCCGGAGATCGACTTCGTGACGCTGACCGGCACCGCCGGCACCGGCAAGACGCTGCTGGCACTGGCCGCAGGCCTCACGCAGGTGCTGGACGACCGCCGTTACACCGAAATCATCATGACCCGCGCCACGGTGAGCGTCGGCGAAGACATCGGCTTTCTGCCCGGCACCGAGGAAGAAAAGATGGGCCCGTGGATGGGCGCGCTGGACGACAACCTTGAATTTTTAGCCAAGGGCGATGGCGGCAATGCGGGCGAGTGGGGCCGCGCGGCCACCAACGAGCTGATCCGCAGCCGCATCAAGATCAAGAGCATGAACTTCATGCGCGGGCGCACCTTCCTGAACAAGTACGTGATCATCGACGAGGCCCAGAACCTGACGCCCAAGCAGATGAAAACGCTGATCACGCGGGCGGGCCCGGGCACCAAGATCATCTGCATGGGAAACCTGGCGCAGATCGATACGCCCTACCTCACCGAAGGCTCGTCGGGCCTCACGTTTGCCGTTGACCGCTTCAAGGGCTGGCCGCACAGCGGACACATCACGCTGGCGCGCGGGGAACGCTCGCGTCTGGCCGACTTTGCCAGCGAGGTGCTCTGACCATGGTGGGCTGGGTCACCGCCCTCAAGCTCGTACCCTGGGGCGATGTCATCGAGGCAACGCCCCAGATCCTCAACGCGGCCAAGAAGCTGCTGGGCACCACACGCAAGGGCAAGGCCGAAGCGCCGGACGCCGCATCCATTGCAGCATCCGGTGAAGAGGCCGCCCTGCCTGTGGAAACTCAGCTGTTGCATCTGCGAGAACGCGTCGGGCAGCTGGAGCAGGAGCAGATCGATGGCGCAGCGCTGATCCAGTCGCTGGCACAGCAAAACGCGCAGGTGATACGCGCCGTGGAAGACCTGCGCAAGCGCAACCGGCGGCTTACGCTGGCCATCACGGTGCTGGGCGCGACGTGCCTGGGGCTGCTGATCTGGGCACTGATGCAATAGAGCCGCGGACGGGCTGCCGCGGTACGCGCTGAGAACGCCGTAAAGCGCCTGGCAGGCCCATGCTGCACGGCAGCGCGTTTGCAGAGCCATTGGCGACAAGCAGCGAGCGGGTGTCGGGCCTCAGCAGGGGCGTACGGCCGGCGCTGTAGCGCAGACTACGGCGGACGCCAGCGCTGCGACACGCCAGCACATTTGCTATATTTCCAATAGCAATAGGTGCATATAAATCAAGCGCTACAACCCGTTTTGACTAGTAATCGTCTCCAGAACCCATCGCCAGGTTCTCGAAACGCGTCTGGTTCTTCTGGAAATACAGCTTCACCGTGCCAGTGGGGCCGTTACGCTGCTTG
Source organism: Burkholderiales bacterium Ga0074133 (assembly GCA_001464865.1). Taxonomy (GTDB): domain Bacteria; phylum Pseudomonadota; class Gammaproteobacteria; order Burkholderiales; family Burkholderiaceae_C; genus Acidovorax. Next base: position 4,586 of record LNEG01000253.1, on the reverse strand, counting down.
CCGATGATCACCTCGGCCACGTTAGGCTCTTTCGAGTCCTTGTTGTAGTAGTCGTCGCGGTAGATGAACATGATGATGTCGGCATCCTGCTCGATGGCGCCGGACTCGCGCAGGTCGGACATCATGGGGCGCTTGTCGGTGCGCTGCTCGACCGAGCGGTTGAGCTGCGACAGCGCGATCACCGGGCACTGCAGCTCCTTGGCCAGCATCTTCAGCCCCCGCGAGATTTCACCCAGTTCGGTGGCGCGGTTGTCCGAGCCTGACGAACCCGAGCCGCTCATCAGCTGCAAATAGTCCACCACGATCAGGCCGAGCTTGCCGCACTGGCGCGCCAGGCGCCGCGCGTTGGCGCGCAGTTCGCTGGGCGTGAGGCCGGGGGTTTCGTCGATGTGCAGCGAGACGGTGCGCAGCTTTTCGATGGCCTCCGTCAGGCGCGGCCATTCCTCGTCAGTAAGCTTGCCGGTACGCAGATTGCCCTGGTTCACGCGGCCGATGGAGCCCACGATACGCACGGCCAGCTGGGCCGCGCCCATTTCCATCGAGAAGATGGCCACGGGCAGGCCTTCGTTGAGCGCCACGTGCTCGGCAATGTTCACCGCAAACGAGGTCTTGCCCATGGAAGGGCGCGCGGCCAGCACCACCATGTCGCCCGCCTGCAAGCCCGATGTCATGCGGTCCAGGTCGGCAAACCCGGTGGGCACGCCGGTCACGTCCACCGGGTTGTCGGCCATCTCCTGGACGCGGTCCAGCAGGTCGATCACCAGCGTGTCGAGCGACTGGAACCCCTGCTTGGTGCGCGAGCCCTCTTCGCCAATGGCGAAGATCTTGGCTTCAGCCTCGTCCAGGATGCGTTCGACGGTCTTGCCCTGGGGGTTGAAGGCGTTGGTGGATATCTCGTCGCTGGCGGTGACGAGCTTGCGCAGGATGGCCCGCTCCCGAACGATCTCGGCATAGCGCCGGATATTGCTGGCGCTGGGCACGTACTGGGCCAGGTTGTTCAGGTAGGTGAGACCACCGATGTCCTGCGCCTTGCCCAGGTTGGTGAGGTGCTCGAACACCGTGATCACATCGGCCGGCTTGCTGGCGTTGATGAGCGCGCCGATGGCCGTGTAGATCATCTGGTGCTCATGCCGGTAGAAGTGGCTTTCCACCAGCAGGTCGCCCACGCGGTCCCACGCGTTGTTGTCCAGCAGCAGTCCGCCCAGCACGCTCGATTCCGCCTCGATCGAGTGCGGGGGAACGCGCAGCTTGGCGATCTCGCGGTCTGGCACCGGGGTGAAACCGTCGTCGAGGGGAGGGAACACAGCAGACATGGAATCCTTTGACACCGAGAGCACAGAGCCCTCTGAAAATACGGCCTTGGGACGCAAAGTCGCCCATGGCATTTGCCCTGTGGGGGTCTTGGCTATCCGGGTTTTGCTGGCGCTGTGCGCTCGCAGGGTGAATAGATCGCTCACCGCCCCTTTGGCGCGGTCGCCGGGACCGCCTTGACCCGGCCATTCCATGGACCGCCTGCGAGCGACGGACCAGATGGAGGCCGGTCAAAGCATCCCAACCCCGCCCATGCCCCCGTAGGCAACCCGTGATGCTATCGCCGGCGCAGCGCGCCGTCATTGCACAAGTCTGTGGATAACGCGTGCACTGCCGGTGGGCAGATGTGTATGAAACCGCTGCCCCCCTGGCAGCAGAACCGGCACAAAAAGAAAAGCCGCCCGAAGGCGGCTTTCTTTCGTGGCAGTTGCCGGGGCGTCGGTCAGGCGGTTTCGCCGAGCACCGTCACCGTCACATCCACCACCACGTCGGTGTGCAGGGCCACGCTCACGGTGGACTCGCTCACGACCTTGATGGGGCCATTGGGCATGCGGACCTGGGCCTTGACAACCTTGTAGCCTTGCTTGTTCAGCTCTTCGGCGATGTCATGGTTGGTCACGGAGCCGAACAGACGGCCGTCAACGCCAGCCTTCTGGGTCAGCTTGACGGTGGTGCCGCCCAGCTTTTCGCCTTGAGCCTGGGCTTCGGCCAGCTTGGCAGCTGCAGCCTTTTCCAGTTCAACGCGCTTGGCTTCGAACTCGGCCTTGTTGGCTTCGGTGGCGCGGCGGGCGCGGCCCGAGGGGATCAGGAAGTTGCGGGCGTAGCCGTCCTTGACCTTGACGATTTCGCCGAGGTTGCCGAGGTTCACAACCTTGTCGAGCAGGATGATTTGCATGGGTTGTGCTCCTTAGATCTTGTGCTGGTCGCTGTAAGGCACCAGGGCCAGGAAGCGGGCGCGCTTGATGGCGGTGTTCAGCTGGCGCTGGAAGATGGCGCGCGTGCCGGTCAGGCGTGCGGGGATGATCTTGCCGTTTTCGGCGATGAAATCGCGCAGCGTGTCGACATCCTTGTAGTCGATTTCTTCAACGCCCGTCACCGTGAAGCGGCAAAAGCGCTTGCGCTTGAACAGCAGGGACTGGGTGTTGCGCTTTGGGCGCTTGTCTTTGTTGAACTTCTTGAACGTGGCCATTGCGGACCCCTTGCAAATTAATTTTGTTGAATATCCTGGATGTGCAGCACTGCGGTCTTGCCATTGCGCGGGGTGGCCAGAAAACCGGTGAAAGTCCAGAGACTTCCGATGTTTTGCCTTGCCAGGCGCTCGGCCATTGCTCCAAAAGCAATCGCCTTCATGGCGGCCTTGACTTCGCGCGGGGTGCCTGCCTCGGTCTGCCGGGACTCGTGTTCGAGTCGCAGCGTGATGGCGGGCAGTCCGGCGGGCGTGTAACGCAGGGGCTCAGCCTCTGCAATACAGGCGGTCAGGGCTACGCGGTTCTCCACTCCAATGAAGATGGATCAGCGGTCGCCGCGATCCGGGCGGTCGCCACGCTCACCGCGCTCGCCACCGGCAGCGGCGTACTCAGCCTGGCTGGCCTTGCGGGCTTCTTCGCGCTCGACGGTCTTCATCATGGAAGATGGACCCGTATCGGCCTTCTTCTTCTGGACCGTCAGGTGGCGCAGCACGGCGTCGTTGAACTTGAAGGCGTGCTCCAGTTCAGCCATCACGGCCTGGTCGGCTTCGATGTTGACGCACAGGTAGTGGGCCTTGGCCAGCTTGTTGATCAGGTATGCCAGTTGACGGCGGCCCCAGTCTTCAACGCGGTGCACCTTGCCACCGCCTGCGGTGATCATGCCCTTGTAGCGCTCCAGCATCGCTGGAACTTGCTCGCTTTGATCCGGATGGATCAACAAAATGATTTCGTAATGACGCATGCATACTCCTTTTGGGTAAGACCACCCGTTGCGTCCCGACCCGGATGGGTCGTGCGGTGTGGCAAGGCAAAGCCGGCGATTATAGCCCTGACTTGGCGTGCTTGTACACTCCCCCAGGCAAAACGGCTGCCCGCAGCTGACCAGCCTCAGGCAAACCGCCCGTTGGCACTTGCAAAAACGCAAGACGGGCCGACATCTGTTGCACAGCCGGCCAGCAATGCAGCAGGCCCACGGTGCAGGCAGGCCATGACCCCACACCGGGGCTTGAATTCCGGCCTAAGGCCCGCAGCTACCGCGCGTACCCGCTCCATAACCTCTACAAGACCATGTCAGATCAAAGCGAAACCAATCTCTCCCAGAGCGCCCCTGCCCCCGAAGAAGTCGAAGCCGCCATGGCCGCCCACGCGTCGGACGAACTGGCCCGCCTGCAGGGCGAGCTGGCCGAGCTCAAGGCCAAGAGCGCGGATCTGGCCGACCAGTTCCTGCGCGCCAAGGCCGAAGCCGAGAACGCCCGCCGCCGCGCCGAAGATGAAGTGAGCAAGGCGCGCAAGTTCGGGATCGAGAGTTTTGCCGAAAGCCTGCTGCCCGTGGCCGACAGCCTGGACGCCGCCCTGTCCATCAAGGAGGCCACGCCCCAGCAGCTGCGCGAAGGCGCCGACGCCACGCTGCGCCAGCTCACCTCGGCCCTGGAGCGCAACAAGGTGATGGCCATCAACCCTGCCGCAGGCGCCAAGTTCGATCCGCACCAGCACCAGGCCATTAGCGTGGTGCCTGCCGAGCAGGAGCCCAACACCGTGGTCGCCGTGCTGCAAAAGGGCTACGTGATTGCCGAGCGCGTGCTGCGCCCGGCCCTGGTCACCGTGACCGCCCCCAAGTGAGCATTTGCAGATAAATCGATGCGGACGACTTGAAGCCACGCAAGTTATCCACAAGTTACCAGTCATCCACACCATTCAAGCATTCGGAGAAAAATCATGGGAAGAATCATCGGCATTGACCTGGGCACCACGAACAGCTGCGTTTCCATCATGGAAGGCAACACGACCCGTGTGATCGAAAACAGCGAAGGCGCCCGCACCACGCCTTCCATCGTGGCTGCCGACAACGGTGACGCCTGGGTGGAAGTGCGCGGCAAGAAGCTGTCGGCCCAGCAGGTGTCGGCCGACATCCTGCGCAAGATGAAGAAGACCGCCGAGGACTACCTGGGCGAACCCGTGACCGAGGCCGTGATCACCGTGCCTGCGTACTTCAACGACGCGCAGCGCCAGGCCACCAAGGACGCCGGCCGCATTGCCGGCCTCGACGTCAAGCGCATCATCAACGAGCCTGCCGCTGCAGCCTTGGCC
>LNEG01000252.1 GCA_001464865.1 Burkholderiales bacterium Ga0074133 | reverse complement strand
CGTGGGCGACAAGGTGGTGGGCATGGGCGGCTGGCAGGAGTACAGCGTGGTCGACGGCAGCGCCGTGGGTGCGCTTCGCAAGGTCGATACCACCCATGTACCGCTGTCGCACTACCTGGGCGCAGTGGGCATGCCCGGCGTGACCGCCTGGTACGGCCTGGTCAAGATCATTGCGCCCAAGGCCGGAGAAACTGTGGTGGTGAGCGCCGCCACGGGTGCCGTGGGCAGCGCGTTTGCCGCCCTGGCCAAGGCCCGCGGCTGCCGCGTGGTGGGCATTGCGGGCGGCCCCGACAAGTGCAAGTACGCAGTGGAAGAGCTGGGCTTTGACGTGTGCATCGACCACCGCGAGCACGGCGACCTCAAGTCCATGTCGAAGGCATTGAAGGAAGCCTGCCCGAACGGCATCGACGGCTACTTTGAAAACGTGGGCGGCTACATCCTGGATGCCGTGCTGCTGCGCGCCAACGCGTTTGCCCGCGTAGCGGTGTGCGGAATGATCGCTGGCTACGACGGCCAGCCCCTGCCGATGCAGAACCCCGCGCTCATCCTCGTCAACCGCATGAAGGTCGAGGGCTTCATCGTCAGCGAGCACATGGAAGTGTGGCCCGAGGCGCTGAAGGAACTGGGCATGCTGGTCGGCTCTGGCAAGCTGCGCCCGCGCGAGACCGTGGCCGAGGGCATTGCTGCCGCACCCGAAGCCTTCCTGGGTCTGCTCAAGGGCAAGAACTTCGGCAAGCAGCTCGTCAAGCTGGCATGAAGCACGCTCTGAGCCGCAAAGTGCAGGGAATGCGGCCATGACACTTCGCTGGGTCTGGGCCCGCTTTGATGACCTGGGCGTACACGTCCTGCACGACGCGCTCGCGCTGCGCTGCAAGGTCTTCATCCTGGAGCAGGGTCCCTACCAGGACCCGGACGCGGCGGACAAGCGTTCGTACCACCTGCTGGGGTACGACGCGGCAGGCGCACTGCAAGCCTGCCTGCGGGTGGCGGACCCGGGGGTGAACTACCCCGAGCCCTCCATTGGCCGCGTGGTCACCGCCAAGGAGGCGCGCGGCAACGGCACGGGCCGGGCACTGATGCAGGAAGGCATTGCGCGATGCCACCAGGTGTGGCCGGGGCAGGACATTCGCATCAGCGCGCAGGCCCACCTGCAGCCCTTCTACGGCAGTCTGGGTTTTGTGGCGGTGTCCGGCGAATACCTCGAAGACGACATCCCCCACGTCGAGATGCTGAAAAGCGCTTGAAGCCGCACGCCGCAAGGAGCCGCCATGACGCCAATGCCCGTTGCTTCCGTCGCCCGCACCCATGACGTGTTCAACCAGAGCACGCCCTGGGCCGATGTGAACCTGTTCACCACCAACGCGCCGCTGCAGTCCGCACTGCGCCTGCATGCCCCCGGCCTGCCGCTGGGGGCCCTCACAGCGCTGGGTGCAGAGATGGGCTCGGCCGACATGCAGACGCATGCGCGTCTGGCCAACACCCACAAGCCGCAGCTGCGCACGCACGACCGCTTCGGCCACCGCACCGACGTGGTGGAGTTCCACCCCAGCTACCACGCGCTGATGGGCGCGGCCCTGCGCCACGGCCTGCATGCCACGCCCTGGACGCGGCAGGACACCGCCCATGCCCACCTGGAGCGCGCGGCCGGCTTCATGCTGTTCACCGAGGCCGAGCCTTCGGTGCTGTGCCCGGTGTCGATGAGCTATGCCGTCACGCCCGCACTGCGGGGCAACGCCGCCGTGTGGGCCGACTGGAGACAGGGGCTCACGGGCACGCAGTACGACCCGCGCCTGGCCCTGTACTCGCAAAAATCCGCGCTCACCATGGGCATGGGCATGACCGAGAAGCAGGGTGGATCGGACGTGCGGGCCAACACCACGCAGGCCGCGCCCGATGGCGACGACGCCTGGGGTGCGCGCTACCGGCTGACGGGACACAAATGGTTCTTCTCGGCACCCATGTGCGACGCCTTTCTGGTGCTGGCGCAGGCGCCGGGCGGGCTCACTTGTTTCTTTTTGCCCCGCGTGCTGCCCGACGACACCGCGAACGCCATCCGCATCCAGCGCCTCAAAGACAAGCTGGGCAACCATGCCAACGCCAGCTCCGAGGTGGAGTTCATCGACGCCATGGCCTGGCGCGTGGGCGACGAAGGCCGTGGCGTGGCGCAGATCCTGGAGATGGGCACCATGACGCGGCTCGACTGCGCTTTGGGTACCAGCGGCCTCATGCGCCAGGCGCTCTGCATTGCGCTGCACCACACGCGCCAGCGTTCTGCCTTTGGCAAGAAGCTGATCGAGCAGCCGCTGATGCGCAACGTGCTGGCCGACCTTGCGCTGGAAAGCGAAGCGGCCACGGCGCTTTCGATGAGGCTCGCCAGCGCGTTTGACCAGAAGGACAAGAGCGAGCACGAAGCCATCATGGCCCGCCTGCTCACGCCCGTGGCCAAGTTCTGGGTGTGCAAGCGCGGCAGCGTGTTTGCGCAGGAGGCCATGGAATGCCTGGGCGGCAACGGCTACGTGGAGGAGGGTGGTGAAGGCGTGATGGCCCGCATCTACCGCGAGATGCCGCTCAACTCCATCTGGGAAGGCGCGGGCAACATCATGGCGCTCGACCTGATGCGGGCGGTGCGCCGCGCCGACACCGCCGCCGCGCTGGCGGCAGAGCTGGCGCCGGCGCGCGGCTCCCACCCGGCGCTCGACCGCCTGGCGGGCGCACTGCCGCTGCGTGTGGACGCCATGACCACCGAGGCCGAGGCCCGCCGCCTGGCGCAGGACGTGGCCCTGGCCATGCAGGCTGCACTGCTGCTGCGCAGTGCGCCCGGTGCCGTGTTCCGCGCGTTCTGTGACTCGCGTTTGTCCGGCGACTGGGGCTACAGCTTTGGCACGCTGGGCGCGGGCGTCAACCTGGACGCCATCCTGGCCCGCGCATTTCCGGCCTGATCGGGCCTGACATTTTCTGGAGACCCCATGTCCCACCTCATCCTGCACCACTACCCCTCGTCGCCGTTTTCCGAAAAGATCCGGCTGGCGCTGGGCTACAAGCAGCTAGCCTGGAAGTCCGTGATCATCCCCAGCGTCATGCCCAAGCCCGACGTGGTGGCGCTCACGGGTGGCTACCGCAAGACGCCATTCCTGCAGATCGGTGCCGACATCTACTGCGACTCGGCCCTGATCTGCGATGTGCTGGAGCACGAGCAGCCCGAGCCCGTGCTGTACCCGCCGCACCTCAAGGGCGTGGCCCGTGTCTTTGCGCAGTGGGCCGACACCACGTTGTTCTGGGCGGCCATGGCGTACAACCTGCAGCCCAAGGGCGCCGCCGTGCTGTTTGCGCAGCTGCCCGCCGAAGCGGCCCAGGTGTTTGCTGCCGACCGCCGCGCCATGAGCGGCGGCATGCAGCGCCACCGGCCCGAAGACGCCACCGCCGCCTACCGCTCGTACCTGCGCCGTATCGCCCACATGGTCGAAGAGCACGATTTCCTGTTTGGCACCGAACCCTGCGTGGCCGACTTTGCCGCCTTCCACCCGCTGTGGTTCACGCGCCAGTGCGTGCCGCTGATGTCTGAGATCTTTGCCGCCACGCCCGCCGTGCTGGAGTGGATGGACCGCATGGCCGCCCTGGGCCATGGCCGCATGGAAAGGTTCCGCGCGCAGGACGCGATCACCGTGGCGGCCGGCACAGAGCCCTTGCCGCTGGTGGGCGACGTGTTCCAGGACGAGCACGGCATCCCGCTGGGCAGCCAGGTCACGATCGCCGCCGAGAGCTTTGGTACCGAGCCGACCGAAGGCGAGCTGGTGGCCGCCACCCGCACGCGCTACACGCTGCGCCGCACCGATCCGCGTGCGGGCACCGTGCATGTGCACTTTCCGCGCATTGGTTATGCGCTGCGGGCGGTGACAGCCTGAGGGGCCGGACCGGCTTTTCGCGAAGCAGAGCACGGCAACGCCACAGCACCACACAAGACCCAACGCGTTCACCCCCACCCGTTCGGGCTCA
>LNEG01000251.1 GCA_001464865.1 Burkholderiales bacterium Ga0074133 | reverse complement strand
GGCGTCGCGCATCAGCCAGGCCTGCACGGCATCGCGGATCTGCGCCGGGCTGGCGCTGTGCGGCAGGCCGATGTGCAGGGCGCGACGGGCATCCTGCCCCGCAGGGGGCGCGGGCGTGACGGCTTCGGACGATGCCGATGCCGATGCCGCAGCAGGCACAGCCATCAGTTCGACCAGCGCCCCGCCCTTGCCCGCAAACCGGTGGCCCGGGTCCAGCACCACGCGCAGCGGCTCGCCCAGGTAGGGCAACTCGGCGCCATCCGCCCATACGACACGGTCGCCCTGCAGTCGCTCATGGCGTTCGCGCGTTTCAGACAGCTTGCGAAGAATCCAGTCGGCCTTGCCGCGCAACGCGGCATCGACCGCCCCCAGCGTGACCCAGCTCGGCGCGCGCACCGACAGGCCGTCGGCCCCCACGGTAAAGCCGATGGTGCGGCGGCGTGCGCGCTGCAGCGCATAGGCCACCACGGCATCGCCCAGCAAGACCTCGCGGTTGGCTTTGGGGTGGCGGAACTCGGCAGGGGACAGCAGCGAGGGCAGCGGCGCTGCGGGGAGCGCAGGCCGGGCAGAGCGTGCAGCGGGTCCATTCGCTACATTTTCAATAGCAATAGGAGATTGATTTACCTGGACTTGAGGCTGATCCGGCTTCAAAACCGGCGCTGAAGGCCCCGCCACTGCCGCCGGCAGCGCAGCGGGCGCGGACGGCGCGGGCGGGTCGAACAGGTCCAGCGCCAGTTGCACCAGTCGCTGCATCACGCTGGGCCCACCTGTGGGGGTTCAGCCGCCGTCCGCGGCGCGCGGTGCGGGCGCCACGAAAGGCGCGGGGTAGGCATCCGGGTCCAGGCGGCGCATCTCGGCCTCGATCCAGTCTTCCACCTCGCGCATCAGCTCCTCGGGCTGGCGGCCGGCGCTGGGGATGGGCTTGCCGATCGACACCTCGACGACGCCCGGGCGCTTGATGAACGCCTTGCGCGGCCACGCCTTGGCCGAGGTAACGGCGATGGGAATCACCGGTGCGCCGGTGTCGATGGCCAGGCGCGTGCCGCCGGTCTTGTACGTACCCTTCTGGCCGCGCTCGATGCGCGTGCCCTCGGGGAACATGATGATCCAGATCCCCTTGGCCAGCAAATCCTTGCCCTGTTGCACCACCTTGTTGAAAGCCTGCGTGCGCTGGTTGCGGTCGATGTGGATCATGTCCAGCCGGCCGATGGCCCAGCCGAAGAACGGCACGTGCAGCAGCTCCTTCTTGAACACATACGCCAGGGGGTGCGGCATGATCACCGGCATCAGAAACGTTTCGTACGTGGACTGGTGCTTGACCAGCAGGATGGCGCCCTCGTTCACGCCCTGCGGCAGGTTCTCCATGCCGATGATGTGGGGGCGAATGCCCATCAGCACCCGCGCGCCGCTGATGCACAGCGACAGCCACGCCCGCGCAATGCGGTACAGCGGCACACCCCGCACCCCCAGCAGCGTGCCCAGCATGATGGCCAGCGCATACGGCACCACGGTGATGCCCATCCAGATGAGGTGAATGACGGAGCGGATGAAAGCCATGGATTTTGAGTGTTTTATGCCTCTAGCGCTTGAATTACATGCACCAGACGCTATGAAATAAATAGCAAACCGATTGCAGGCCCATCAGGCCGGCACCGGCGGCCTGGAGCCGGGTGCGGCCGGCAGAAGGCGGCTTGCAAAATCGCCCAGGCTGGCGTGCATGCGGGTGCCGGGCGGCACACCGGCGGGCAGCGCGGTGGCTGCGGCATCCACGTCGGCCGAGCGGCCGGTGCACACCAGGTGCAGCTGCGCGCCCAGGGTTGCGCCCGCCTGCAAATGCGCGGCACAGCTGCCCACCACCTGCACCTCGGAGCGCTCGGCGCCATAGCGCTCGCAGATCTGCTCCAGCAGGCCCGGTGCCGGCTTGCGGCACGTGCATTCCTCGTCCGCCGCGTGCGGGCAGTAAAAAACGGCGTCGATACGCCCGCCCAGCGCAGCCAGCTGCCGGTGCATCTTGGCGTGGATGGCATTGAGCGCCACCACGTCAAACAGCCCCCGCCCCAGCCCCGGCTGGTTGGTGGCCACCACCACATGCCAGCCCGCATGGTTGAGCCGCGCAATGGCCTCCAGCGCGCCGGGCACGGGCGTCCACTCCTCGGGCGAGGTGATGTACTCATCGCCCAGCGGGTTTAGCGTGCCGTCGCGGTCGAGGATGGCGAGTTTCATGGGGTGTGTCCCGGAGTAAGGCGCCAGTGTGGCAGGCCGGTGCCGTCAGGCCACCAGGCGCGACAGATCCGCCACGCGGTTCATGGCCTTGTGCAGGCTCTTGAGCAGGCCCTGGCGGTTCAGGCGCAAGTCCAGCTGCTCGGCGTTGACCATCACGTCGTCAAAGAACGCATCCACCGGCGCGCGCAGCACGGCCAGGGTCTGCAGGCTGGCGGTGTAGTCGCCTGCGTCGTACTGCGCATCGGCCTCGGGCACAAAGCGCTGCAGGGCGGCGAAGAGGTCTTTCTCGGCCTGCTCGGCCAGCAGAGCGGGGTTCACGTGGGCATCCACCGGGCCTTCGACCTCGGCCTTTTTCAGGATGTTGCCCACGCGCTTGTTGGCGGCGGCCAGGGCCGGGGCTTCGGGCAGCGAGGCGAAGGCGCGCACGGCGGCGAGCTGCTTTTCAATCAGCGCCAGGCGCTGCGGGCGCAGGGCCAGCACGGCGTCGACTTCTTGCGCGCTGTAGCCTTGCTCGCGGAGGCTGCCGGCCAGGCGGTCGTAGATGAAGTCGGCCAGCAGCTGCGCGGTAGCCGGGTTAATTGCAACACCCACAGAGCCGCCCGAGGCTGTGCCTACGGGCAAATGGCTAGGCGTTACTCCGCGACTAAACACCCGTTCGCCAAAACCGACCTCCATAGTTGCGTCAACTATTTGGCGCAAATCCAGCGGCAGGTCTTTTTCGACCAGCATGCGGATCACACCCAGCGCATGGCGGCGCAGCGCAAACGGGTCGCGGTCGCCGGTGGGCAGGTTGCCGATGCCGAACATGCCCACCAGGGTTTCCAGCTTGTCGGCCAGCGCCACCACCACGCCTGCCATGTTGCGCGGCAGCGCGTCGCCCGCAAAGCGGGGCTTGTAGTGGTCTTCAATGGCGTGGGCCACGGTTTCGCCCAGGCCGTCGTTCAGGGCGTAGTAGCCGCCCATGATGCCCTGCAGCTCGGGGAACTCGCCCACCATGTCCGTCACGAGGTCGGTCTTGGCCAGCAGTGCGGCCTTGTCGGCATCGGCCACCAGTTGCGCGTCGCCCAGCTGCGTTGCAATCGCCTTCGCAATCGCGCGCACGCGCTCCACGCGCTCGCCCTGCGTGCCCAGCTTGTTGTGATAGACGACCTTGCCCAGGCCTTCGACGCGCGAGGCCAGCGTCTTCTTGCGGTCCTGGTCAAAGAAGAACTTGGCATCGGCCAGGCGCGGGCGCACCACGCGCTCGTTGCCGCCGGTCACAAAGCTGGTGTCTTCGGGGCTGATGTTGCTGACCACCAGGAACTTGTTGGTCAGCTTGCCAACGGCGTCCAGCAGCGGGAAGCATTTCTGGTTGGCCTTCATCGTGAGGATGAGGCATTCCTGTGGCACGCCCAGGAACTGCTCTTCAAACTGGCAGATGACGACGTTGGGCCGTTCGACCAGTGCGGTCACTTCGTCGAGCAATGCCTCGTCTTCGATGGGGCGGGCGCCATTGCCGACCTTTGCGGCAGCCGCAGCCAGCTGGCGGGCAATTTCGGCCTTGCGCTCGGCAAACGATGCGATCACGGCACCGTCCTTTTTCAGCGTGGCGGCGTAGCTGTCGGCGTCGGCCAGCACCACGGGTGACACGGCGGCTTCAAAACGGTGGCCGGTGGTGCTATTGCCCGCCGTGAGGCCCAGCGCCTTCACCGGCACCACGGAGCTGCCATGCAGGGCCACCAAGCCGTGCGCGGGGCGCACAAAGTTCACGTTCACGCTGGTCCAGCCGGGCAGCTCGCAATCGGTCTCCAGCTGGTAGCTCATCACCTTGGGGATCGGCAGCTTGGCGATGGCTTCATCCAGCGCCTTTTGCAGGCCGGCTTGCAGCGTGGCACCGGGGACAACGCTGTCGTAAAACAGGGCCTCGGCCTTGCCGTCCTGCGCGCGCTTCAGGGCGGCCACAGCCGCTGCCGGGTCAGACACATCCGCGCCCAGCGCCTGCAGTTTTTTCAGCAGCGCGGGCGTGGCGTTGCCGCTGGCGTCGAGCCCCACGGTCACGGGCATCAGCTTTTGCTGCACGGCCTTGTCGGCCGCCTTGTCGGCCACCGCCGTC
>LNEG01000250.1 GCA_001464865.1 Burkholderiales bacterium Ga0074133 | reverse complement strand
CATTGCCGAGGCCCGGCGGCGCCTGGCAGGCCAGCCCGGTGAGCCCCGCCTGCGTTACCCCCTGGGGCCGGCGCTGGGCCAGTGCTGCGGCGGCGTGGTGCACCTTGCCTACGAACGGCTGGGTGTGGCTGACGCCGCCGCGGCCGGAGTGCTGCGTGCCCGGCTGGCCCCGCCGCTGCACCCGGTGGCGCTGTTCGGGGGCGGTCACGTAGGCCATGCGCTGGCGCAGGCGCTGGCCCCGCTGCCCTTTGCGCTCACCTGGATCGACAGCCGCGATGGCATTTTTCCGGCCGCGCCGCCCGCGGGTGTTGTGTGCGAACACTCCGAGCCCGTGCAACAGGCCGTGCCTGCGCTGGTGCCCGGCACCCGCGTGCTGATCATGAGCTTCAGCCATGCCGAAGACCTGGACGTGGTAGCCGCCTGCCTGCGCCGCCAGCGAGAGCGCGGTGATCTGCCCTTCATCGGCCTCATCGGCAGCAAGACCAAATGGGCTACGTTCTCGCACCGGCTGGCGGAGCGCGGCTTTACCCCTGCGGAGCTGGCAGGCGTGACCTGCCCGATCGGTGTGCCTGGCATCACTGGCAAGGAGCCCGCCGTGATTGCCGTGGCCGTGGCGGCGCAGTTGCTGCAAAGCCTGGAAACGGCAGGAGCACAGTCATAAACCAAGGCATCCGGGTCTGCCCGGGCTGGAAGTGGGAACAATTCCTGCATACACTTTCGGCGTGGGGGATCCTCTGCACGAATCGAGCGGCAAGTGTGCGCTGCGGATCGGGATGGGCTGCAAGGCGCAAAGCGCAGCAATAGCCGTAGCTATTGCGAGCATTTGCAACGCTGCAGACCGCCCGAGCCCGCAGATGCACACGGCGCGGTGATTCGTGCAGAGGGTCCCTGGACGGTCGCAGCGGTGCCGGGCAATGCATGCCCTGGTGCGCGGCCCCTTGTTCTGCTCAGAGCGCCCGCAGTGGTGAGCAGGTTGCCAGTAACGCGCGTGCGCCCATTTGGGGCGCACCACGTTCAAATGCGGCGCAACCGTGCGCCGCCGAGGTTGAGATATGGAAAGCTACTTTCTCGACTGGGCCAACCTGCTGCTGCGCTGGGTCCATGTCATCACCGCCATCGCCTGGATTGGCTCGTCGTTCTACTTCGTCTTTCTGGACAGCAGCCTCACGCCGCCCGAAGACGAAGACCTGAAAAAGCAGGGCGTGAGCGGCGAGCTGTGGGCCGTGCACGGCGGCGGCTTCTACCACCCGGTCAAGTTCGCGGTCTCGCCGCCGCAGCTGCCCAAACACCTCCATTGGTTCTTCTGGGAGAGCTACAGCACCTGGATCAGCGGGTTTGCGCTGTTCACGGTGTCGTACCTGTACAGCGCCAGCACCTACCTGATTGACAAGTCCAAGATGGACTGGGCTCCGGCCACCGCCATCGTGGTGGCGCTGGCGTTCTTTGTGGTGTTCTGGCTGCTGTACGACGCGATCTGCCGCATCTTCGGCCAGCGCAAAAATGGCGACGCCATCGTGGGCGCGCTGGTGTTTGTGCTGGTGTGCATTGCCTCCTGGCTGGCTTGCCACTGGTTTGCAGGCCGCGCGGCCTTCCTGCTGGTGGGCGCCATGATCGCCACGGCCATGAGCGCCAACGTCTTCTTCTGGATCATCCCCGGCCAGCGCACCGTCATCAGCCAGATCAAGGCCGGCCAGCCGGTGGACCCCATCCACGGCAAGCGCGGCAAGCAGCGCAGCGTGCACAACACGTACTTCACGCTGCCCGTGATCTTTGCGATGCTGAGCAACCACTACAGCTTCACCTGGAGCCACCCGCAGAACTGGCTTGTGCTCATCCTCATGATGTTCGCGGGCGCGGCCATCCGCCAGTTCTTTGTGATGCGCCACGGCTACAAGCTGGGCCGCAATGGCAACCCGCTGCCCTATGCGCTGGTGGGTGTGGCCGTGATCGTGGGCACCATCGTTTGGCTGCGCCCGGCCCCGGTCGCCGCCGTGTCTTCGCCTGCTATTGTTTCAGGAGCTACGGGGGCAAATGCAGCAGGCGCTGTGCCCCCATCGGACTTCAAATCGGTGCAAACCGTGCTGGAACAGCGCTGCTACATGTGCCACGGCGCCCAGGTGCAGATGAAGAACCTGCGCGTGGATTCGCCCGAGGCCGCCAAACAGCATGCCCAGGCCATCTACCAGCAGGTGGTGGTGACCAAACTCATGCCCATGAACAATTCCACCGGCATCACGGATGCAGAGCGGGCGCTGATTGGCCGCTGGTTTGAGGCGGGGGCACCTACGGAGCCTTGAGGGTTGTGGAGGGGCGACACCCTGCGCCCATGCGAAGCCGCGCAGACTATGGACCCTTGACCACGGTGGCGTCGATCTCCACCACCTGTCCCGGGTATCCCAGGCGGGCCACGCCCAACAGCGTCGCTGCAGGCACTTGCCCGCCAAAGTGCTCGGTTACCGCGCTCCAGGCGGTTGATAGGTTGGCCTGTTCGCCCACCACATACACGACCAGGCGGCGGATGTCCGGCACGGCAAATCCGTGAATCGCCAGAAGCTTGCCGGGATTAGCAAGGCACTGTGATGCCTGGGCGTGCGGATCCCCGGGCGCCACGGTCGAACCATCGGCGGCTTGCGGCACCTGGCCTGCAAGAAAGAGCTGGTTTCCAACCTGCTGCGCGTATTGATAGTTCGGCGTGCCTGGCAGGCCTGAGGCGATTTCGGCTTCGTTCATGGGCGGTGCGCAGCGAGATGGGGCGCTGGTTCGCTTTGAGACGGTTAACGTTCAAGCTGAGCCGCGAGCGGCGACTGGGCACGGAAGGCCCAGAATGAAATGGCGGGCCTGCAGTGACCAGCCGTTGCGAGGCGGCTCCAGCGCGGGGTTAGCCAGCATCTGTAATGGTCACCTAAGTGTCGGTGAGTTGAAGGTGAGCGCCAAGCCATTTGAGCTCACCAGCAGCATGTTGGAGCCGAAGTCTTGATCGCAAGACTGTACGTCGTCGAATTCGCGCTCCGCACCGAAGTAGATCAGAAGCGGTGAGCAACTATCGTCGGCGACCACGCCCTCGTACCTTCCGAGCGAGCGAATCCGATCGTTCACTTCGTCGGTCCACAGTCGAACTCCAATGACATCGCCTGACGTTGACCTCAGCCAGTCGTAGAAACCCAGCCAGTCGCCCGCGCCTGAGTCAGTGAACACGTCAGTCCCCAGGGTGAACTTGGAACCAGACAAATCAGCAATCGCATAGACGCGCGGCTGTTCGCTTAGCGACAGAACCACGGCGACGATTCCGGTTGCATCGAGGAAGGCGGCCATGTGCACTCGAGTGTTCCGCTGCTGGCTAACATAATGTCCAGAGCAAGACCTGCCCTATAAGCTGTGCGCTGCTCCATAAATTGTTCATGCGTCCCTCCTGAAAGCGGCTTGCGGCAACGGGTTGCAAGGGTTGGCCTGTTCAAACGCCCAGATATAAACATTCCGTGTAATCCAGCACGCATGCGCTCGGCAAACTATAGCTTGCCGTAGGCAGACAACAGGATTTCCAGCAGCGTGCTGCAAGTCAGTGGCAGCTATCGTGTGCAACGGAGGCACAGGGCTCAAAGCGGCCCAGCTTACGCAGCAGCGTTCCCTAACCCGCGCGGGCCGGCGTCGTCCCACTGGCGTCCATCGAGCGTCACATCGGCGGCTTGTGGTCGAGCGCTGTTCTACGCCGCGAGCACATCCCGCAGCGCCCGCGTCGCCGCAAGCACCCCCTGGCCCGATTCGTTCAGCCCACCATGCAGCACCACCCCGGTGGCATCCTGCTTGGCCTCGTGTTTGGCCACGGCGGCCAGGTTGGCGACTTCTTCGGCGTGGCGAAAGCGCCCGGGTGTGATGCGCACCGCGCCGATGGAAAGCGTGGTGCAGGGGAAGAAGCGGCGCACGCCATGCCGGTCCTCGGCGTGGATGCCGCCTGCCAGCCGGGCGCTGTCGTCAAACAACGTGAGCGCCTCGCGCGCGAAGTCATGAACGATGTTTTTGCAGCGTTGCAGCCAGTTGCTGCTCTGAAAGACCAGCATGAAATCGTCCCCACCCACATGGCCCACGAAGTCGCGGCGCGCGTCGCAGTGTGCCGTGGCCAGGCGGGCCACCAGGCGGATCATCTGGTCGCCGCGCCAGTAGCCGTAGTGGTCGTTGAAGGGCTTGAAGTGGTTCAGGTCCGCATAGCAGGCCACGAACTCGGTGCCCGCGTCCAGCAGCCGCTGCATGTGCAGGCTGATCGGGATGTTGCCGGGCAGAAAGGTCAGCGGGTTGGCATGGCGTGCCGCTTCGATGCGGGTTTCGGTCACGGCGCGCACCAGCTGTTCGCCCGTGCCCAGGCCCAGGTAGCGGCCGTTGTCGGTCACGATGTAGCCATCGTTCAGGTAGCGCTGGTCTTGCGACGTGAGGATGCCCACCAGCTGCTCCACGTCGCAGTCCAGCTCCACCACGCGCGGGGCGGTGTTGGCAAATGCAATGCAGGGCTTGCGCCCATGCACCTCGCGGAAGTACAGCGTGGCGTAGTGGTTCATGAACTGCTGGCGGTTGATCAGCGCCACCGGCCGCGTGCCGTCCACCACCGCCAGGGCGTGCAGCTCCGTCGACTGTCGGAACATTGCGGCCACGGCGTCGTTGCTGGTGGCTGGTGATGCAGTTGGCGCCTGCATCACCAGCAGGCTGCGCAGGATGCCCGGGCGCGCCGTTTGCCCCAGGTGGGGCAACACAGCCACGCGCCGGTCCTGCATCACCTCCAGTGCTTCGGGCCTGACGGCCTCGCGCGGCTGTGCAGCGGGTCGGCCCAGCAGCCAGCCCTGGCCATACGGGATCGCCAGGTCGCGCAGGGCACGCAGGTCATCGGGGGTTTCGATGCCTTCGGCGATCAGCGTGGTGCCAAACACGTCGGCAATGCCCTTGATGGCCTGCAGCATCTGCAGGTTCTCGGGGTGCCCGCTGATGTCGCGGATGAAGTATTTGTCGATCTTCACGAAATCGGGTTTCACCTCGGACCACAGCCGCAGACTGGAGCGGCCGTCGCCAAAGTCATCCAGGGCCATGCGGGCGCCGCTGCCATGCACGGCCTTGATGGCCTCGCGCAGCACCGGCATGTCGGTCACTCGCTCGTGCTCGGTGATCTCCAGCACCAGCATGCGGCAGTTCACGCCCAGGCTGCGGGCCCGCTCACCCAGGTGGCGCGCACCCAGCAGGCGCACGCCATGCACCAGCGCATCGGCGCTGATGTTGACAAACAGACGGCCTGCCGCCTTCTGGTGGCTCCACTGCGTGAGTGCCGTGAAGACGCACAACAGTTCAAAGTCGCGCAGGTTGCCCTCTTGGCGGGCCTGCTCCAGCAGGGCGTCGGGCGTGTGCAGCGGCGAGCCTTCGGGGCCGCGGATCAGGGCTTCGTGGGCATAGACGCTGCCCTCGCGCAGATCGGCCAGGGGCTGGAACACGCAGTGCAGGCCGCCGGCGCGCATCAACTGCGACAGCGGGCCGGTGCCTCGGCGGGTTTGCGGCAGCAGCCGCCTCAACATGACCTGCAGCGGGCTGCGAAGTTGGGTACGCATCGGATGAATGTCGGAATGTGACAGCCACCGTAGCGTGCCTGTGTGACAGGGGCACGACATGCGCACTGCCCGGCATGGCGCCAGCCTGTGCACGGGGCGCCCGGCACATGGCTGTTCAGGTTCTTGCCGCTGGAGGGCATTTCCCAAGCGGCCTGCCATTGCAAAATGCGCCCATGCAACACCCGCTGTCTTCCCCCACGCCGGCACCGTGCCCGGACTACCGCACCCAGCCGCGCGCGTTCCTGCGTGCCTTGTTCGATGCCGCTGTGCGCGATGCGCAGCCCCTGCATGGCATGCGGGCCTGGTTGCCCGCGCCACCCAAGGGGCGCACCGTGGTGCTGGGCGCGGGCAAGGCGGGCGGCGCCATGGCGCAGGCGCTGGAAGCGCTGTGGCCGGCGGATGCGCCGATGTCGGGCCTGGTGGTCACGCGCTACGGGCATGTGCCCCCCCGGGCTCCGGGCCTAGCGCAGCGCATTGAGGTGGTGGAAGCGGCGCACCCCGTGCCCGATGCGGCTGGCCTCGGTGCCGCGCAGCGCATCCTGGCGCTGACCCAGGGGCTCACCGAAGACGACCTGGTGCTGTGCCTGATTTCGGGCGGCGGATCGGCGTTGCTGACGCTGCCGTGTGATGGCCTCACGCTCGACGACAAGCAGCGCATCAACCGCGCGCTGCTCGACAGCGGTGCGCACATCGGCGAGATGAACTGCGTGCGCAAGCACCTCTCGCAGATCAAGGGCGGGCGCCTTGCAGCGGCCTGCGCGCCCGCACGCGTGGTCACGCTCACCATCAGCGATGTGCCGGGCGACGACCCGTCGGTGATCGCCAGTGGCCCCACGGTGCCCGATGCCAGCACCTGTGCCGACGCGCTGGAGATACTGGCGCGCTATGGCATTGACGTGCCGCCCGCCGTGCATGCAGCCCTGCAGGCCGGCGCGCTGGAGACGCCCAAGCCCGGCGACGCGCGCTTTGCGGGGCATGCGGTGCACCTGATCGCCACGCCCTGGAGCGCGCTGCAGGCCGCAGCCGACGTGGCGCGCGCCGCTGGGCTGGCGGTGCATGTGCTGTCGGACGAGATCGAGGGCGAGTCGCGCGAGGTGGGCAAGGTGCACGCTGCACTGGCACGCGCGGCCGCCCGGCGCGGCCAGCCTTTTGCTGCGCCGTGCGTGGTGCTGTCGGGCGGCGAAACCACCGTGACGGTGCGGCCCCGGGCGCCAGGCGTCGCACGCGGGCGCGGCGGCCGCGCCGGTGAGTTCTGCCTGGGCCTGGCGCAGGCCCTGCAGGGCCAGGGCAATGTGTGGGCGCTGGCAGCCGACACCGACGGCATCGACGGCAGCGAGGACAACGCAGGCGCCTTCGTGGGCCCCGATACCCTGGCGCGCGCTGCTGCGGCCGGCTTGCGTGTGGACGACCATCTGGCGCGCAACGACGCCTGGAGCTTTTTCGCCGGGCTGGACGACCTGCTGACCACGGGCCCGACGCACACCAACGTCAATGACTTCCGTGCGCTATTAATTTTGTAGCTATCAGGGCAATAATTACCTAGGCTTGAGGCTGATTTCGCCAGTTTTCTGGTGTTTTTGTCCCTGTAGAGACCTTCTGCACAAATCGGGCGGCAAGTGTGCGCTGCGGATCGGGATGGGCTGCAAGGCGAAAAACGCAGCCATAGCCGCAGCCATAGCCGCAGCCATTGCGAGTATTTGCTTGCGCAGCAGACCGCCCGAGGCCGCAGATGCACACGGCGCATTGATTCGTGCAGAGGGTTCCCAGGGGCCCGGTGAGGGCATCGCGGCCGTTCATGGCCGATGCGGTGCGCAAGCCGGGCATCCGCGCCGCGGGGGGCGTCGGAAGTCCGACCCAGGCGGATCCAGGTCGATCCAGGTCGATCAAAGGGTGAACTGTCGCAACAACCGGCGCGCCGCCGCCGCCAGCGTGGTACCCCTTTGATCTCGCTCAATGCCCATGGGTGGCTGGCACGGCACATTTCCTTCCATGCTCCCCTCTACCTATTTCTCCCTCCCTCCGGAAACCGAAGTCATCGCCGCGGGCGAAGTGCTGCGCCGGCGAAACGAGGTGCAGACCTCGGTGCTGCACCTGGAGAGCGGCCGCGTGCTGCGGGGGGTGCTGGAGGAGGGCCTGATGCGCTATCAGCTCGGTGCCGTCGAAGGCCCTTTCTGGCTGGACGCTGCATCGGCACTGCTGGGCCTGCCGCTGCCGGTGGACATGGTGGCAGACACCCGCGTGCAGGTACGCCGGCTGCCCATCGCGGTGTTTCGCCGCGGCCTGGCGCAAATGCCCGAGGATGCGCGCGGCTTGCTGCTGGACATGGCCCAGGGCTACCGCCAGCAGTCTGAACTGGCGGTCAGCCGGCTGGCGCAGGATGCCGAGGCGCGATGCGCCAAGTGGCTGCTCAACCATGCCGAGGCCGACCAGAGCGGCGCCATGCAGGTCACGCTGCACCAGCGCAAGCGCCTGATTGCCGCTCAGCTGGGCATCGCGCCCGAGACCTTCTCCCGGGTGCTGCGCCATCTGCGCGAGGCGGGTCTGGTCGATGGCACCGGCAATGTGCTGAGCCTGCCGCAGCCGCGCGCCCTGCAGTCCATGGCGGGTTGCTGACGCCCCCATCGGTCAGCCGTGGGCTGGCGCGGCAGCAGGCATCGACGCGAAACGGGCGAAAACAGCGGATCGCCTGGCACGACCGACAAGCCCCGGTGCCGCACGAGACCGGTTTGCCGCGCAGGGCAGCCAATGATCCCGGTGCCTGCACGCGCCGGCCCCCCGTTTGGGGCTGGCGGGCTCTTTCCGGTGCGCGGGCGCCATTGCATCGTGATGCCGCGGGGAAGCGGCGGCACTGCCTGTACCGGGGCGCCTGGCGTCAGTGAAAACCCGTTGCGAACTGTGTGCCGGGCAGGGTTTTTCCCCGTGTTTCACTGAGGGTTCCACCCAAGCCCGGGGCTGCAGGTGCTGCGTATATTTGTTCGGACCTGACTGCTCCGAGCCCCTTTTCATGCCCGCCACCCCCCCCCATGCGCCAGCCCCTGCGCACCCGCGCTGCGGAGTGCACATGACGCCCGCACACCACCCCGCCCCCCTGTCCGAGGCACCCGGATGGCCCGTGCCCGGCAGCCTGGTGCTGCGCCTGATGGCGGTGGCGGTGCTGGCGGTGGTGCTGTCGGGGGTGCTGGCGGCCTGGGTGGTCACCCGTGCATCGTCGCAAGAGGCCATGCGCCGGGTGGTCAGCCAGCAGACCGATGAGGTCGAGGTCGTGGCCCGCCTGCTGGCCAGCAAGATTGAACAAAGCCAGAAGGTGCTCAGAACGGTGGCGGGCGGCATCACGCCGGCGGCACTGGCTTCGCCCTCGTCGCTGGAATGGCTGCTGCAGCAGGGGCTGCCCGCGGTGCAGTTCTTCGACACCATGCAGGTGGCCCGCGACAACGGCGAATTGAGCCTGAACCTGCGCAACGGCCGGATGCAGAGCGCCGCTGAAGTGGACCCCGCCGAGCGCGACGCCTTGCGCCGCACGCTGGTCGATGGCAAGCCGCTGGTCTCCGAACTGATTGCCGGCCGTACCGCCGAGGCGCGGGTCATGTTCACCATGCCGCTGCACCGCGAAGACGGCACCGTGCTGGGCGTCGTGGCCGGCGCACTGCGGCTGCAGTCGCAAGGGCTGCTGCCGCCTTCGATGACGCTGCCCGTGCGCGACGATTCGCGCCTGGTGGTGTTCACGCGCGACGGCACCATCCTGTCCCACTCCGATCCGGCGCGGCTCATGGGCAAGGTGAGCGACGAACCCGGCCTGGGCGCGGTCTATGCACGCTGGCTGGAAGAAGCCGCGCCGGTGGTCGGACGCGGCGTGACGCACGTGCAGCCAGACCACATCGTGAGCATGGCGGGCATGCCGCTGCCGCAGTGGATGGTGGCGCGCGTCAGCACATCGCAGGCACTGCTGGCCCCGCTGGCCGGGGCGCAGCAGCAGGCCTGGTGGCTGGCCGCTGCCAGCATGCTGGCCTGTGTGCTGCTGGCTGCCGGAGCGATGGCTTGGATGGCCCGGCCGCTGGCGCGCCTGACCCACAGCGCCCGCCAGATCGGTCAGCCTGGCAGGGCCGGGTCCGGATCTCCCGCAGCCATCGACTGGCCCCGCGCCGGGGGCGAAGTCGGCGAACTCGTCCAGGTGTTTCGCCAACTGGCACAGCAGGGCACCGACCAGCAATTGCACCGCGCCACGCTGGATGGCCAGTTCAAGGCGATCCTGGAGAACGCATCGGTAGGTATCGTCATCTCGCGCAACGGCCTGCTGGAGGTGGTGGGGCGGCAGGCCGCAGTGATGCTGGGCTACAGCGCTGGCGAACTGCAGGGCCGCCCGGCACGCGTGCTGTACGCCAGCGATGCCGACTACGGGCGCATCGGTGCCCGGGTGCAGGCCGAGTTCCTGGCCCACGGGGCGTTTGATGCCGATGTGTGCTTCAACCGCAAGGATGGCACGCCCGTCTGGGCACGTGTTCAGGGGCGCGCCGTGCAGCCACACGCCATGGCTGGCGGCACGGTGTGGATCCTGGAAGACATCACCGCCGCCCGCGAGGCCCAGGCACAGCACGCCTGGGAACGCACGCACGATGTCCTCACACGCCTGTACAACCGCCCGGCCTTCGACGAAAAGCTGGCCTTGCTGCTCGCCGAGCGCTCGGCCCGCCCACGCCACGCAGTGGCGCAGGCCCCTGGCGCGGGTGGCGACGGGGTGGTGCTTTTTCTGGATCTGGACCACTTTACGCTGGTCAATGACGTCGCCGGGCACGACGCAGGCGATGACGTGCTGCGCCATGTGGCCCGCCTGCTCGAATCGCACGTCCGCCAGATCGGCTGGGCCGCACGGCTGGGGGGCGATGAGTTTGCCGTGGTCCTGCCGGGCTGCGCAGCCGCACGTGGCCAGGCCGTGGCCGAGCAGCTGCGCGCCGCAGTGCAGGCATGGGAGCCTTCGTACCAGGGCCGCAGCTTCACGCTGGGCGTGAGCATTGGCCTCGTGGTGCTGGATGCCAGCCTGCAGGATGTGCCGTCGGTTCTGTACGCAGCGGACATGGCGTGCTACGACGCCAAAAGGGCAGGCCGCAACCGCGTGGAGACGCGTCAGGCAGCCGAGGCGAGTGTGTCGGGCCGGGCGGCCCTGGGGGCCGGGTGAGCTGTTTCGGCAATGCGCAGCCCGATGGCCGGGGCACGGCCGCGGCCCGGAAGCACAGACCCTAAAGCCTCCCCAGCGCCCGGAGCACATTCTCCGCCGTCGCCGGCGCAGTCAGCACCACCGGCCCGGTGGCATTGGCCCCCGACCGCCCCGCCGCCACCGCATTGCGCAGCGCCTCGTACACACTGATCGCCAGCATGAACGGCGGCTCCCCCACGGCCTTGCTGCCGCCCACGTTGTCCTCGCGGTTGGCCTCCGGCCACAGATCGACCTTGAAGTGTTCGGGGATGTCGCCCGTGGCCGGGATCTTGTACGTGCTGGGCGCGTGCGTGGCCAGGTAGCCCTTGTCGTTCCACACCAGCTGCTCGGTGGTGAGCCAGCCCATGCCCTGCACAAAGCCGCCCTCGATCTGGCCCACATCGATGGCCGGGTTGATGCTGTGGCCCACGTCGTGCAGGATGTCCACGCGCGTCACGCGGCTCTCGCCGGTCAGCGTGTCGATCACCACCTCGGAGCAGGCCGCGCCGTAGCTGAAGTAATAGAACGGCCGGCCCGTGAGCGTGGCCTTGTCGTAGTGGATCTTGGGGGTGCGGTAAAAGCCGTCGCTCCACAGCTGGATGCGGTTGGCGTACGCCTCCTTCACCACATCGTCAAACTGGCGCACCTTCTTGGGCGAGATGATCTGCCCGCCTTCGAAGCGGATAGCGCCGGCACCGCAGCCATCGAGCCCGCAGACATACGATGCAATGTTGTCGCGCACATTGCGCGCGGCAAACTGCGCGGCGCGGCCGTTCAGGTCGGTGCCGCTGCTGGCCGCCGTGGCGCTGGCGTTGGGCACCTTGCTGGTGTCGCTGGCGGTGACCAGCACACGGTGCAGGGGCACGCCCAGTTCGTCGGCCACGATCTGCGCCACCTTGGTGTGCAGGCCCTGGCCCATTTCGGTGCCGCCGTGGTTCACCTGCACGCTGCCGTCGGTGTACACATGCACCAGCGCGCCAGCCTGGTTGAACAGCGTGGCGGTAAAGCTGATGCCGAACTTGACGGGCGTGATGGCCAGGCCGCGCTTGAGCACCGGGCTCTGCGCGTTCCACCGGGCAATGTCGGCCTGCCGGGCGCGGTAGCCGGCCGTTTGCTCCAGCTGCGGCAGCAGCGCATGCAGGATGTTGTCCTCCACCGCCATCTGGTAGTGGGTCACGTTGCGGCCATCGGCCGCGTCCTTGCCGTACAGGTTGACCATGCGCACGTCCTGCGCATCACGGCCCAGGGCGCGCGCAATGTCGCCCAGGATGGCCTCGATCACGATCACGCCCTGCGGCCCGCCAAAGCCGCGGAACGCGGTGTGGCTTTGCGTATTGGTCTTGCAGCGGTACGAGGCGATGTCCACGTCGCTCAGGTAATACGCGTTGTCGGCGTGGAACACGGCGCGGTCGGCCACAGGGCCCGAAAGATCAGCGCTGAAACCGCAGTTGGCGGCCATCTGAAGCTTGAGGCCCGTGATGCGGCCCGTGTCGTCAAAGCCCACGTCGTATTCGTACGCAAACGGGTGGCGCTTGCCGGTGACCATGAAGTCCTCGTCGCGGTCCAGCCGCAGCTTGATGGCGCGGCCGAACTTGTTCGCTGCCACGGCGGCCCACACGGCCAGATGGCCGGCCTGCGTTTCCTTGCCGCCAAAGCCGCCGCCCATGCGCCGGCACTCCACCTTGACCGCGTGGTTGTCGATGCCCAGCGCGTGCGCCACCCAGTGCTGCACTTCGCCAGGGTGCTGCGTGCTGGAGTAGATGCACCACTGCTTTTGCTCCAGCGGCAGTGCGTAGGCGATCTGGCCTTCCAGATAAAAATGCTCCTGCCCGCCCACTTCAAACGCGCCCTGCAGGCGGTGCGCGGCGTGCGCCAGGCCCTGCGCGGCGTCGCCCCGGCGCACAAACACCGGGGGCAGCACGTAGCTCTGGGCCTTGAGCGCGTCGTGCACGCTCAGCACGGCGGGCAGCGGGGTGATGTCGAGCTTGACGGCGCGCACGGCGCGCCGCGCCTGCATCACCGAATCGGCCACCACCAGGCCAATGACCTGGCCGATGTGCTGCACGGTGTCGATGGCAAACACGGGCTCGTCGTGCGCAAAGGCGGCCAGCAGCTTGTCGCCGGGCACATCGGCGGCCAGCACCACGCCGCGCACGCCGGGCAGGGCCAGCGCCGCGCTGGCATCCACGCCGTTCAGCGTGCCGTGCGCCACGGTGGAAAGGATGGGCGCTGCATACAGCGTGCCCTTCACCTCGGGCAGGTCGTCGATGTAGTGCGCAGCGCCCGCCACCTGGGCCCGGGCGCTTTCGTGGATGTGCGACTGACCCATGGCGCGCTGGCTCGCGGGCGCGCTGGGCTGCAGCGGGACCAGCGGCTCTGCCGCATGGGCGTCGGCGGCGTGGGCCACCGGGTCATCGACCGCATCGCGGCTCAGGGGCATGGAGTCACGCTGGTTCATACGGCCTCCTGCAGGCGAAAGTTCTCGACGCTTGCTGCGGCGTTGCCCTGGCTTTCCAGCCAGAAGCGCTGCAGCAGGCCGCCCAGCACGGCGCGGCGGTAGTCGCCGCTGGCGCGCATGTCGGAGATGGGCGTGAATTCGGCTTGGAGCACCTGGGCTGCGTTGGCGACGGTTTCGGCCGTCCACGGCTGGCCGGTGAGCGCCGCCTCGGTCTGGCGGGCGCGCGCCGGGGTGGCGGCCACGCCGCCCGCACCGATGCTGGCGTGGCGCACGGTGCCTTCAACGATGTCGAGGTGGATCACCAGGCAGACCGCAGAGATGTCGTCATCGAATCTCTTCGAAATCTTGTAGGCCCGAAGAAGGTTGGCCCCCACGCTCCGTGCTTCGCCTGGTTCGCTGCCCCCCGGGGGGGCGCTCGGCCTGGGGATGACGATGCGCACCAGCAGCTCGTCAGGCGCCATCACGTTCTGGCGATAGCCGGTGTACAGGTCCTCCAGCGGCATGTCGCGTTCGCCGCGCACGCTGGCCAGCACCACCCGGGCGCGCAGGGCGATCAGCAGCGGCATCGAATCGCCAATCGGCGAGCCGTTGGCCACGTTGCCGCCCAGCGTGCCCGAGTTGCGCACGGGCAGGCCGGCAAACCGGGTGGCAAAGCTGTGCAGCTGCGGCCACTGCGCCACCAGCGCCGCAAAGGCATCGGTCAGGTTGACGGCGGCGCCGATGGTGACGTGCTGCGCATCGTGCTGCACCTGGCGCAGCTCGGCCGCGCGGGTCACATCCAGGATGCGGTCGTACTGCCGGTGCTGCTTGGTCACCCACAGGCCCACATCGGTGCACCCGGCCACCACCTGCGCCTGGGGGTGCGCGGCACGGGCCGCCAGCAGCGCGGGCAGGCTGGTGGGGGCCATGTAGGACGAATTTTGTGCCAAATCGGGCTCACGTCCAGGTTTTGATTGCCCCAGTAGCTCCAGTTTTTGTAGCAAAGTGGTCTCATCCACCACACGGGGTGGCAACGCCGCCATCTGCTGCGCGGCGTCCAGGATGGGGCGGTAGCCGGTGCATCGGCACAGGTTGCCCGAGAGTTCTTCCTGCGCCAGCGCGCGGGTGATGGGGGGTAACGCCCCGGCGGGCGCGGAGGCACTCGTACCACTCAACGAAGGCGCGATGTGCTTCTGGTACATGCCAAACAGGCTCATCACGAAACCCGGTGTACAGAAGCCGCACTGAGAGCCGTGGCACTGCACCATCGCCTCCTGCGCGGGATGCATAGCGTTGGCGCAAACGCCGGGCGCATTGCCCACCGGCTGGATCAGCGGGTCTTCCGCCAGATCTTCCACCGTCCACAGCGCCATGCCGTCGATGGAATGCGCCAGGCGGATGCAGCTGTTGACGGCGCTGTAGTGCACCTTGCCGCCCTTCGCCTCGCCCAGCACCACGGTGCAGGCGCCGCAGTCGCCTTCGCCGCAGCCCTCCTTGGTGCCGGTGCAGCCGAGGTCCTCGCGCAGCACCTCCAGCAGCGTGCGGTCGGGTGGTACATTGCCCAGCGCCACGGGCTGGCCACGGCGCAGGAAGTGCAGGGGACGTGTGGTCGTCATGTGAAAAGCCAATTCGGTTGCTGTGTGATCCGGTACCGTTTCAGAAGACCCCAGGCGGAGCGGGCAGCGGGCAGGTGTTCACGGCCTCTTTGCCATGCTGACACGGCGTTCGCAGCCCCCGGGGTAGCCCCAGCCCCGCCGTGGGCACCCAGGCGGCACACTCGCGTTGCCTTCAGCGGGCATGCCTCCTGCATGTGCCAGCGCAAAGTCTTCCTGACAGGTTCCTAAGAACCTGTTCAAAATCTTTTCGGGGATCGCATTGGAGTGCAATCGGGATGAGTGGATTCGTGCCCATGCAAGCAGCCGGGGCGTCCAATCGCCCGATTTCACTCCAACCCTTCGGGCAAGTGCCTTGCCGGGCGGTCTGCGGCGTTGCGGCGCTTGCCGATAGCACGGGCTATCGGCGGCGCCCCGCGCCTTGCAGCCCATCCCGGCAAGGTACTTGTGCGACCCCGAAAAGATCTTGAACAGGTTCTAAGGGTAAGACCCCCCGGGGCGCCCACCATAAGTCCAAGCTTATGACATCAATGCACGCACTGCTATGAGAGACCACGCCCTTTTCGACAAGATAGACCTCCATCTCATAAGGGTCTTGCACACCGTGTTGATCGAACGCAGCGTATCGAGGGCCGCCGTCCGCCTGGGCATGCACCAGCCGGCGGTGTCGGCAGCGCTCAAAAGGCTGCGCGACCTTTCGGGCGACCCGCTCCTGGTGCGCTCGGGCGCCAGCATGATGCCCACCGACGCCGCGCTGCGCATGGTGGAGCCTGCGGCGGCCATCCTGCGCTCGGCCGAGGCCCTGTTTTCCGACGCCCGCGGGTTCGACCCGCGCACGGCCACGCGCACCTTCCGCGTGGCGGCCAGCGACTACCTGGACCCGATGTTCCTGCCCCAGCTGGTGGCCCGCATCAAGGTCGAGGCGCCCCTGTGCCCCATCGAGATCCACCCCCTTTCGGCCGATGCGCACTACCACGCCCACCTGGCGCAGGGCGAGGTCGATGTGGTGATTGGCAACTGGCCGCAGCCTCCCGAAGACCTGCACATGGGCCGCCTGTTTGGCGACGAGGTGGTGTGCCTGGTGGGGCAGGGCCACCCCGCGGTGCGCCGCGGCTGGGATGTGGACAGCTGGCTGGCGGCCGAGCACATTGCCCCCACGCCCACCCACCCCGGAGCACGCGGCGTGATCGATGCCCACCTGGACAGCCTGGGCCTGGCCCGCAACATCAGGGCGCGCTGCGCCCATTTCAGCCTTATTCCGGACATCGTGGCTTCGAGCCTGCTGGTGCTGACCACCGGGCGCCAGTATTGCGAGCGCTACCTGGCGCGCCTGCCGCTGGCCATCCTGCCGTGCCCGGTGCCGTTTCCGCGGCTGATGTACTACCAGCTGTGGCACGCACGCACCCACCACTCGGCCGCGGCCATGTGGCTGCGCGAATGCGTGAAGGGCGTGGCTGCGACGCTACGAAAAGAATAGCTGTTGGTGCAAGCTTTACAAGCACCTGGACCTGTTTTGATCTGAGAATCCGCTGGCCCAACCTGAGAGACAATCGATCGCATGAGTGCACCCCCCAACTCCCCTGAAGCGGGCAGCCGGCCGCCGCCGCGGCTGCAGCTTTCAGGCATCACCAAACGCTACCCGGCCGTGGTGGCCAACAGCGGCGTTTCGCTCACGGTGCAGCCGGGCGAAATCCATGCCGTGCTGGGCGAAAACGGCGCGGGCAAGTCCACGCTGATGAAGATCATCTACGGCTCGGTCAAGCCCGACGAAGGCAGCGTGCAGTTCAACGGGCAGACCGTGCAGGTGCGCAACCCGCAAGAGGCCCGCGCCCTGGGCATCGCCATGGTGTTCCAGCACTTCAGCCTGTTCGACACCCTCACGGTGGCCGAGAACGTTTGGCTCGGGCTGGACAAGAGCCTGAGCCTGGCCGACGTCACCCAGCGCATCACCGCCAAGGCCGCCGAATACGGGCTGGATGTGGACCCGCTGCGCCCGGTGCACACCCTCTCCGTGGGCGAGATGCAGCGCGTGGAAATCATCCGCGCCTTGCTCACCAACCCCAAGGTGCTCATCCTCGATGAGCCCACCTCGGTGCTCACGCCGCAGGCGGTCGAAAAGCTCTTTGTGGTGCTGCGCAAGCTGGCCAGTGAAGGCTGCAGCATTTTGTACATCAGCCACAAGCTGCACGAGATCCGTGCGCTGTGCACGGCCTGCACGGTGCTGCGCGGCGGCAAGGTCACGGGCGTGTGCAACCCGGCCGAGGAATCCAACGCGTCGCTCTCGCGCCTGATGATCGGCGCCGAGCCGCCTGCGCTGCAACACCGCACCGTGCAGACCGGTGCCACCGTGCTGCGCGTGCAGGGCCTGTCGCTGCCGCGCGCCGACCAGTTTGGCGTGGACCTGATCGACATCGAATTCGAGGTGAAGGCGGGCGAGGTGGTGGGCATTGCCGGTGTGTCGGGCAATGGCCAGAAGGAACTGCTCTACGCACTGTCGGGCGAGGATGCGCGTGCCGACGCCGCCAGCATCCAGGTCGCGGGCCAGAACGCAGGCCGCATGGGCCCGCGCCAGCGCCGCGCGCTCGGCCTGCACTTTGTGCCGGAAGAGCGCCTGGGCCGGGGTGCGGTGCCCACCATGGGCCTGGCGCACAACCTGCTGCTCACGCGCAGCAGTTCGGTCAGCGGCAGCGGCTGGATCAGGGTGGGCGCGCTGCAAAAACATGCGGCCGACATCATTGCCCGCTTCAATGTGAAGGCCGGTGGCCCCAACGCGGCGGCCAAGTCGCTGTCGGGCGGCAACCTGCAAAAGTTCATCGTGGGGCGCGAGATCGACGCCAACCCCAGGCTGCTCATCGTCTCGCAACCCACCTGGGGCGTGGACGTGGGCGCGGCTGCGCAGATCCGCGGCGCCATCCTGGCGCTGCGCGATGCGGGCTGCGCAGTGCTGGTGGTCAGTGAGGAGCTGGACGAATTGTTTGAAATCTGTGACCGGCTGCATGTGGTGGCCAAGGGGCACCTGTCGCCCTCGGTGCCCCGTGCCGAGGCCACGGTGGAACGCATTGGCGAGTGGATGAGCGGCCTGTGGCATGCCGATGTGCAGGCCCACCTGGCCCAGGCCAATGCGACAACCGGGGAGGCTCAGCATGCTCAAGCTTGAAGCGCGCCCGCAGTCATCGCGGCTGTGGACCTACGGCTCGCCCGTGCTGGCGCTGGCATTCACCGTGCTGATCGGCGTGGCGCTGTTCATGGCGCTGGGCAAGGACCCGGTGCGCGGCCTGCAGGTCTTCTTCTGGGAGCCCATCAAGTCGCAATACGCGATTGGCGAACTCATGGTCAAGGCCACGCCGCTGCTGCTGATTGCGCTGGGGCTGGCCGTGTGCTTTCGCTCCAATGTGTGGAACATCGGTGCCGAAGGCCAGTTCGTGATCGGTGCCGTGGCGGCTGGGGGCATGGCCCTGCTGGCCGACAAGACCACCGGGCCGTGGATCGTGCCTGCCATTTTGGTCGCGGGCGTGCTGGGCGGCATGGTGTGGGCGGGGCTCACGGCGCTGCTGCGCGACAAGTTCAACGCCAACGAGATCCTGGTCAGCCTGATGCTGGTGTACGTGGCCACGCTGGTGCTGGGCTACCTGGTGTACGGGCCTTGGAAAGACCCCCTGGGCTACAACTTTCCGCAGACCAAGATGTTCGAGAAGGTCACGCAGATTCCGCGGCTGATGCAAGGCTCGCGCGTGTCCATCGGGCTGCTGCTGGCGCTGGCCGGTGCGGCGGCACTGTGGGTGTTCCTGTTTCGCACCCGGGTGGGCTTTGCACAGCAGGTGGGCGGGCTGGCACCTGCGGCCGCGCGCTACGCCGGGTTTTCATCGCGCAAGGCGCTGTGGACGGCGCTGCTGATCTCGGGCGGTGCGGCCGGCCTGGCCGGTGCGCTGGAAGTGGCGGGCCCCATCGGCCAGCTCACACCGTATGTGCCCGCAGGCTACGGCTTTGCGGCCATCATCGTGGCCTTTGTGGGCCGGCTGCATCCGGTCGGCATGATCCTTTCGGCCATTCTCATGAGCATGTTCTACATCGGCGGAGAGCTGGCGCAGTCGCGCATGGGGCTGCCCAAATCGCTCACGGGCGTGTTCCAGGGCCTGCTGCTGTTCACGCTGCTGGCGTGCGACACGCTGATTGCCTATCGCATCCGCTGGGTAGGCACCCGCGCCACCAGCAAGGGAGCTGCATAAATGGAATCGTACGCACTCCTCATCGGCGCCACGCTGAGCGCAGGCACCGTGCTGGCCATCGCGGCCCTGGGCCTGCTCATCAACGAGAAGGCGGGCATCGTCAACCTGGGGGCGGAGGGCATGATGCTCTGCGCGGCCATTGCGGGCTTTGCCACCGTGGTGCACACGGGCAACACCTGGCTGGGCTTTGCGGCCGGCATGGCCGCTGGCGCGCTGCTGGCGGCCATCTTTGGCGTGCTGGTGATCTGGCTCAACACCAACCAGTACGCCACCGGACTCGCGCTCAGCCTGTTTGGCGTGGGGTTCTCGGCCTTCGCCGGCATCAGCTACGTGCAGGCCAAGTTGCCCGAGCTGACGCGCTATTCCGTGCCCGTGCTGGGCGACATCCCCCTGCTGGGCCCGGCGCTGTTCCGGCAACACCCGCTGGTGTACCTCACCATGGTGCTCGCGCTGGCGCTGATCTGGTTTCTGTACCGCTCGCGTGCCGGGCTGGTGCTGCGCTCGGTGGGCGAGTCGCCCGAATCAGCCCACGCCCTGGGCTATCCGGTGCGCCGCATCCGTCTGGCGGCGGTGGTGGTGGGGGGCGCGCTGTGCGGGCTGGCAGGTGCCTACATCTCCACCGTGTACACGCCGCTGTGGGTGGAGGGCATGGTGGCGGGCCGCGGCTGGATCGCGCTGGCGCTGACCACCTTTGCCACCTGGCGCCCGGCACGCGTATTGCTTGGTGCCTACCTGTTCGGTGGCGTGACCATGCTGCAGTTCCACCTGCAGGCCACGGGCGTGCAGGTGGCCAGCCAGTTGCTGAGCATGCTGCCGTACGTGGCGACCATCGTGGTGTTGGCGCTCATATCGCGCAATCCGGCCTGGATACGCATCAACATGCCGGCATCGCTGGGCAAGCCTTTCTATCCGGGGTCCTGAGAAATCCCCGCAGACCCGACTGGTTACCCGACGGTAGATCGCCCCATAATCGACAGTTCCGTTCCGCTTTTGCACTTGTTACCTCTTTGTTCACTAAGGAAACCGACATGACTGATCTGCAGAAACGCTCCCTGCTCAAGGTGGCTGCGCTCTCCGCTGTGGCTGCTGCCGCACTCGTGGGTTGCGGCAAGAAGGAAGAGCCCGCACCGGCTCCTGCGCCAGCGCCCGCTCCTGCGGCCGAAGCCCCGGCTCCCAAGCCCGAGCCCCTGAAGATCGCATTTGCCTACGTGGGTCCGGTGGGTGACGGTGGCTGGACGTTTGCGCATGACAACGGTCGCAAGGCGATCGAAAAGGAATTCGGCGACAAGGTCGTCACGAGCTTTGTGGAAAGCGTGCCCGAGTCGGCTGACGCCGAGCGCGTGCTGCGCGACCTGGCCGGTCAGGGCAACAAGCTGATTTTTGGCACCACCTTCGGCTACATGGAGTCGATGCTCAAGGTGGCCGAAGACAACAAGGGCATCAAGTTCGAGCACGCCACCGGCTACAAGACGGCCGAGAACCTGCGCACCTACGACAGCCGCACCTACGAAGGCGCTTACATGGCTGGCGTCATTGCCGGTGCCATGACCAAGTCCAACACGCTGGGCGTGGTGGGCTCGGTGCCGATCCCTGAAGTGATCCGCAACATCAACAGCTTCACCATGGGCGCGCAGTCGGTCAACCCCAAGATCAAGACCAAGGTGGTCTGGGTGAACGAGTGGTTCAGCCCACCGAAGGAAACCGAAGCCGCCACCAGCCTGATCAACGGCGGTGCCGACGTTCTGTTCCAGAACACCGATTCGCCTGCCGTGCTCAAGACTGCCCAGGAAAAGGGCAAGCGCGCGTTCGGCTGGGATTCGGACATGACCGCCTACGGTCCCAAGGCCCACCTGGCCTCGGCCATCATCAACTGGGGCCCGTACTACATCAAGGCCACCAAGGACGTGCTGGACGGCAACTGGGCTTCGGGCCAGAGCTGGTGGGGCGTGAAGGAAGGCGCGATCGACATCGTCTCCATTGCTGAAGACGTACCTGCCGACATCAAGACCAAGGTCGAAGGCATCAAGAAGGGCCTGGCCGAAGGTACGTTCGTGATCTGGAAGGGCCCGATCGTGGGTCAGGACGGCAAGGAAATCCTGGCGAAGGATGCTGTGGCCGATGACAAGTTCCTGGGCGGTGTGAACTTTTACGTCAAGGGCGTGGAAGGCAAGATCCCTGGCGGCGAGAAGAAGTAATCCACCTCGTTGCTGAACGCAAAAGCCGCCTCCGGGCGGCTTTTTTCATGCCCTGCGAGGCAAACAGCCGGTACCACGGTTGCGCGGCCGCGCCAACGAGGCATCATCTGCCACAGCCCGCATCTGCTTCAAGTGAAGAGCGGGGCAACGTGATTTCAGGAGACCGCCATGTTCAAGATCCCGACCATTTCTGCCGAGCGTCTGCCGGGCCTGCTGCGCAGCATGCCCAAGGCCGAGCTGCACATCCACATCGAGGGCTCGCTGGAGCCAGAGCTGATCTTTGCCCTGGCGCAGCGCAACGGCGTGCCGCTGCCCTACGCCAGCGTCGAGGACCTGCGGCGCGCCTACGCGTTCACCAACCTGCAGAGCTTTCTGGACATCTACTACGCCGGCGCCAGTGTGCTGCTGCACGAGCAGGATTTCTACGACATGGCGCGCGCCTACCTGGTGCGCGCTGCGGCCGACAACGTGCTGCACGCCGAGATCTTTTTTGACCCGCAGACCCACACTACCCGCGGCGTGGCGATGGAGACCGTCATCAACGGCCTGCACCGTGCGTGTGTCGAAGCCGAGGCCGACCTGGGCATCAGTGCCACGCTCATCCTGTGCTTCCTGCGCCACCTGAGCGAGGAATCCGCCTTCGAGACGCTGGAACAGGCCATGCCGCACCTGGGCCGCATCGTGGGCGTGGGGCTGGATTCGAGCGAAGTCGGCCATCCGCCCGAGAAGTTTGCGCGCGTGTTTGCCCGCTGCCGCGAGCTGGGCCTGCGCCTGGTGGCCCACGCGGGCGAGGAGGGGCCGCCAGCCTACATCTGGAGCGCGCTCGACGTGCTTAAGGTCGAGCGTATCGACCACGGTGTGCAGGCCGTGCACGACGCCGCGCTGATGCAGCGCCTGGCCCACGAGCGCATTGCCCTCACGGTGTGCCCGCTGTCCAACCAGAAGCTTTGTGTGTTCCCCAACCTGGCCGACCACAACCTGGGCAATCTGCTCGATGCCGGGCTCGCGGCTACCGTCAACTCGGACGACCCAGCCTACTTTGGCGGCTACATCAACGAGAACTTTACCCAGGTGTTTGCCGCCACGGGGCTCACGGCACGTCACGCCTACCAGCTGGCGTTCAACAGCTTCGAGGCCAGCTTTGCCTCCAATGCGCAAAAGCGGGTGTGGGAGCACAAACTCAAGGCAACCTTCGAGAACTGCGTGGAGCACGACTACTGAGCGTTCCGCCGCGCCAGTTCGGCACTGAGCTGGCGCGCGTAGTCCTGCAGCACCTGGGCGCCCGGCTCCTTGCGTGGCCAGGTGAGCGCAATGCCGTCTTGCGCGTGGCGGGGCACCACATGCATGTGAAAGTGGAACACGGTCTGGTCCCCTTCGCGGCCGTTGGCCTGCAGCAAGGTCAGGCCCGGAGGGTCAAATACCGTCTGCACCGCGCGTGCCACCCGCTGCGCGGTCTGCATCACGGCAGCAGCTTCTGCAGCGGTGATATCGAGGAGCGTGGCCGCATGCCGTTTGGTGGCCACCAGCACGTGCCCGGGGTTGACCTGGCCCATGTCCATGAAAGCCAGCGTGAGCGCGTCTTCGTACACCCTGGCAGCCGGGATTTCGCCGGCAACCAGGCGGCAGAAGATGCATTGCCCCGGGGGCGATGTGTCAACAAACATGGGCATGGACGGCGCGCTCCTGTGGCATGGCAAGCATCCATCGTAGCGGGGGCTGGCAGCCGCCTGCCTTAAAATCCGGCGCGCTAAGGCTGCTGTCCCGGCAGCCTTTTGCTTTTTCTGTCATCGGGACCATGTAGAGGACCACCATGTACAAAAACCTCGCTGCCGCGCTCGCGGCCGCCTGTTTTTTCTCCCCCGTTTTTTCGCAGACCGCCGCGGCGGGCAAGGCGCTGCAGGCCGAGCCGGTCAAGGCCGGTTTCGTTTACGTCTCGCCCATCACCGAGGCCGGCTGGACGCGCCAGCACGACGAAGGCCGCAAGGCCGTCGAGGCTGCGCTGGGCAGCCAGGTGAAGACTACCTTTGTCGAGAACGTTGCCGAAGGTGCGGATGCCGAGCGCGTGATCCGCGACCTTGCCGCCACCGGCCACCAGATCATCTTCACGCCCAGCTTCGGCTACATGGAGCCCACGCTCAAGGTGGCGCAGGACTTCCCCCACGTGAAGTTCGAGTCCATCACCGGCTACAAGACGGCTCCCAATGTGGCGGCAGCCAATGCACGTTACTACGAGGGCCGGTACCTGGCCGGCATTGCCGCCGGGCGCATGACCAAGACGGGTGTGGCCGGTTACGTGGCGGGCTTTCCCATTCCGGAGGTGCTGCAGGGCATCAACGCCTTCACGCTGGGCATGCGCTCGGTCAACCCGCAGGCGGTGGTCAAGGTGGTGTGGCTGGATGTGTGGTTTGACCCGCCCAAGGAGCGCGATGCGGCCATGGCGCTGTTCAACCAGAACGTCGATGTGATTGCCTTCCACACGGGCTCCACGGCCGTGATGGCGGCCGCGCAGGAGCGCGGCAAGATGGCGGTGGCCTACCACTCGGACATGCGCCGCACCGGGCCCGATGCACAGATCGTGGCCGTGACGCACCAGTGGGGCGCCTACTACACGCAGCGGGTGCGCGCCGTGCAGCAGGGCACCTGGAAAACCGCCACCGTGTGGGGCGGCGTGCGCGAAGGAATGATCCGTGTGGGCGATTTCGGCCCCCGGGTACCTGCCGCCGTGCAAAAGGAAGTGCTGGCCGCGCAAAAGGCTGTGGGCGAGGGGCGGTTGCAGCCGTTTCGTGCCGGGAAGACGCCGGTGCGCGACAACGAGGGCCGCGAGGTGATCACCCCCGGGCAAGCGCTTTCCGATACGCAGATCCTGCAGATGAACTGGCTGGTGGAGGGCGTGCAGGGCAAGGTCACGCGCTGAGGCGCCCCGGCAAGCCGGCCATAGCGTCTATCTTGCTGCGTGTATGCACATCCCCCTGCCTGCCGGATAAGCTAGCCGCCATGCGTGTTTACCGTTCTGCCCTTTTGCGTTTTGCCGACGATGGATCGGCCCTGTACGACCAGGATGGCCTGCTGGCCGTGGCCCCCGATGCAGCGGGCCGCGAGCGCGTGGTGGCCGCAGGCCCGTGGCAGACCCTGTCGTCGCACTACGCCGGTCACCCGGTCACGCATCTGCCGGGCCGCATCATTGCGCCCGGTTTTGTGGACATGCACATCCACTTTCCGCAGACCGATGTGATCGGCTCGCCCGCGGATGGCTTGCTGCCCTGGCTGGAAAACTACACGTTTCCCCACGAGACGCGTTTTGCCGACCCGGCCCATGGCGGGCAGGTGGCCGAATTTTTCGTCGACGAGCTGCTGCGCAACGGCGTGACCACCGCGCTCACGTTTGCCACCTCGCACCCCGCGTCGGTGGATGCCCTCTTTGCCCAGGCCCAGCGCCGCGGCATGCGCTTGATCACCGGCAAGGTGCTGCAGGACCGGCATTCGCCCGACGGCGTGCGCGATGACACCGGGCAGAGCCTGATCGACACCGAAGCGCTCATCCTCCGCTGGCATGGCGTGGACCGCCTGGGCTACGCCATCACGCCCCGCTTTGCGCCCACCAGCACGCCCGAGCAACTGCGTGGCGCCGGCGAGCTGGCTGCGCGCTACCCGGATGTGTGGATCCAGTCCCACGTGGCCGAGAACCGCGACGAAATCCGCTGGGCGCGTGAGCTGTTCCCCGCATCGCGCAGCTACCTGGCGGTGTATGACGACTTCGGGCTGATGCGCGAG
>LNEG01000249.1 GCA_001464865.1 Burkholderiales bacterium Ga0074133 | reverse complement strand
ATGAACTCCTGCAGGTCCAGGCTGTTGTTGGCGTGTGCGCCGCCGTTGATCACGTTCATCATGGGCACGGGCAACTGCACGCTGCCCATGCCGCCCAGGTAGCGGTACAGCGGCAGGCCGGATTCTTCCGCGGCAGCGCGTGCCACGGCCATCGACACGGCCAGCATGGCATTGGCGCCCAGGCGGCTCTTGTTGTCGGTGCCGTCCAGGTCGATCAGCGTCTTGTCCAGGAAGGCCTGTTCGGAGGCATCAAGCCCCAGCACGGCTTCGGAGATGTCGGTGTTGATGTGCTCGACGGCCTTGAGCACGCCCTTGCCCAGGTAGCGGCTCTTGTCACCGTCACGCATTTCGATGGCCTCGCGGCTACCGGTGGATGCGCCCGATGGCACCGCAGCGCGGCCCATCACGCCGGATTCCAGCAGTACGTCGCATTCGACGGTGGGGTTGCCGCGGCTGTCCAGCACTTCGCGGCCTACGATGTCAACAATGGCACTCATGGTCTTCCTTCAGGTTTTTGAAATTCATCCAGACGGGTGGGCATGCTTGGGCTGGAAAGGCCGCAAAGTAACGTCTGACATCATTTTATGCTACCGATTTGATAGTGAATCGGCAGGCAGGTACGAACCGGGTACAACCCGACAGGCCGTCAGACGCCTTCGACGCACACCATGCGCATGATGGCCGCGCCTTCGCGCGCAACCTTGGCTTTCTGGTATTCGGGCGTGTCATAGAACGCGCGGGCCGCCTCGAAGCTCGGAAACTTCAGGATCACGGTGCGCCCTGGGTTCCAGTCGCCCTCCAGCACTTCGACCTTGCCGCCACGCACGCACACTTCGGCGCCATGGGCCTGCATGGCCAGCGTGCTCCACTTGCGGTATTCGTCGTACTGTGTGGGGTTGGTGACAGTAACGGATGCGATGACGTAACCACTGCTCATGTTTCAGGCTCCAAAATTGTTTTCGAGGAATCCGCTTCGCTTGGTGACGTCATCCAGCGCCACCAGGGTGGCCAGCAGTGCCTTCATGTGCTTGAGGGGCACGGCGTTGGGGCCGTCCGACCACGCCTCGGCTGGCTTGGGATGGGTTTCCATGAAGAGTCCCGCAACACCCGCCGCCACACCCGCGCGTGCCAGCACCGGCACCATGTCGCGCGCACCACCGCTCACCGCGCCCAGGCCGCCGGGCTTTTGCACCGAGTGGGTCACGTCAAAGACCACCGGCGCGCCAGAGTTGCGCATCTCGGCCAGGCTGGTCATGTCGGCCACAAGGTTGTTGTAGCCAAAGCTCACGCCGCGCTCGCAGGCGAGAAACCGGTCTTCCGAAAGGCCTGCTTCACGCGCGGCGTCGCGGGCCTTGTCGATGACGTTCTTCATGTCCCAGGGCGCCAGGAACTGGCCCTTCTTGATGTTCACCGGCTTGCCGCTTTGCGCCACGGCACGGATGAAATCGGTCTGGCGGCACAGGAAGGCGGGTGTCTGCAGCACATCCACCACGCTTGCCACCTCGGCCACGTGGGAGGTGTCGTGCACGTCGGTCAGGATGGGCAGCTGCAGCTGGCGGCGCACTTCATCCAGGATCTTCAGACCAGCGTCGATGCCGACGCCGCGCTTGCTGGTGCCAGACGACCGGTTCGCCTTATCGAACGAGCCCTTGTAGATCAGCGGAATGCCCAGCGAAGTGCAGGCTTCCTTGAGCTGGCCCGCCACATCGAGGGACATTTCCAGACCCTCGATCGAGCAGGTGCCCGCGATCAGGAAGAAGCGCTGGTCGAGCCCGACCGGAAATCCGCACAGTTGCATGGTCACGTCCTCAGGCTTTGGCCGCTGCGGCCTGCTGGTGCTCCACCGCCGCCTTGATGAAGGCATTGAACAGCGGATGGCCGTTCCAGGGAGTGGACTTGAACTCGGGGTGGAACTGCACGCCGATGAACCAGGGGTGCACGCTTTGCGGCAGCTCCACGATCTCGGTGAGCTGCTCGCGCTGCGTGAGCGCCGAGATCACCAGGCCCGCCTTGCGCAGCTGATCCAGGTAGTTCACGTTGGCTTCGTAGCGGTGGCGGTGGCGCTCGGTCACGACGTCCCCGTAGATGCTGTGGGCCAGTGTGTCCCTGGTGACGTCCGAGCTTTGCGCGCCCAGGCGCATGGTGCCGCCCAGGTCGGAGTTCTCGTCGCGCGTCTTGATGGTGCCGTCGGCGTCCTTCCACTCGGTGATCAGGGCGATCACGGGGTGGGGCGTGGCAGGGTCGAACTCGGTGCTGTTGGCCTTGGCAAGGCCCGCCACATGGCGTGCGTACTCGATGGTGGCGACCTGCATGCCCAGGCAGATGCCCAGGTAGGGCACCTTGTGCTCGCGGGCGAACTGGGCGGTGGCAATCTTGCCTTCCACTCCGCGCTGGCCAAAGCCGCCCGGCACCAGGATCGCGTCGTACTTCGCCAGTTTTTTCGCGGCGTCGGCGCCTTCGATGGTTTCGGAGTCGATGTGGTCGATCTTCACACGCACATGGTTGCGCATGCCCGCATGGCGCAAGGCTTCGTTGACCGACTTGTAGCTGTCCGAAAGATCCACATACTTACCGACCATGGCGATGGTGACCTCGCCCTTGGGATGCGCGGTTTCATGGACCAGATCGTCCCAGCGCTTGAGGCTGGTGGGCGGTGTGTTCAGGCGCAGCTTGTCGCAGATCAGGCCATCGAGCCCCTGCTCGTGCAGCATGCGGGGCACCTTGTAGATCGTGTCCACATCCCACATGCTGATCACGCCCCATTCGGGCACATTCGTGAACAGCGAGATCTTGGCGCGTTCTTCTTCGGGAATGCGGCGGTCGGCGCGGCACAGCAAAGCGTCGGCCTGGATGCCGATCTCGCGCAGTTTCTGCACCGTGTGCTGGGTGGGCTTGGTCTTGAGCTCGCCTGCGGCAGCGATCCACGGCAGGTAGGTCAGGTGCACGAAGGCTGCGTTGTTCGGGCCCATGCGCAGGCTCATCTGGCGCACGGCTTCCAGGAAGGGCAGCGACTCGATGTCGCCCACGGTGCCGCCGATCTCGACGATGGCCACATCCACGGCATCCGGCGTGCCGATGCCGGCGCCGCGCTTGATGAATTCCTGGATTTCGTTGGTGACGTGGGGAATGACCTGTACGGTCTTGCCCAGGTAGTCGCCGCGGCGTTCCTTCTCCAGCACCGACTGGTAGATCTTGCCAGTGGTGAAGTTGTTGGTTTTCTTCATGCGCGTTTCGATGAAACGCTCATAGTGGCCGAGGTCAAGGTCGGTTTCGGCGCCGTCATCGGTCACGAACACCTCG
Organism: Burkholderiales bacterium Ga0074133; assembly: GCA_001464865.1. GTDB lineage: Bacteria > Pseudomonadota > Gammaproteobacteria > Burkholderiales > Burkholderiaceae_C > Acidovorax. The sequence continues at coordinate 12,857 of LNEG01000249.1, read as the reverse complement.
CCGTGCTGAAACGGCGACATGGTGCCCGGATCCACGTTGATGTACGGGTCTAGCTTGATGAGGGTGACTTTGAGTCCGCGCGATTCGAGGATCGCGGCAAGGGAGGCTGAGGCGATTCCCTTGCCCAGGGAAGACACCACACCGCCGGTGACGAAGACAAATTTGGTCATGTCGTTTTTGGTGGTGGGAAATCGGAATTATAAAGGGCGGCCCAAGGCAGACTGCCGGTCAGAGGCCGGCTGCCCGCCCAGGCAGGCGAGGTCTTGCGGCGGATGCAGGTCAATGTGCACATCACAGGGACCTGTCTGCTAAATTCGCCGGATGAATGAGCTTGCTGGAAAACACATTGTCCTGGGCCTGAGCGGAGGCGTAGCCTGCTACAAGGCGGCCGACCTGTGCCGCCAGCTCATCAAGGAGGGCGCCACCGTGCAGGTGGTGATGACCGAGGCGGCAGAGCAGTTCATCACCCCCGTGACCATGCAGGCGCTGTCCGGCCGGGCGGTCTATGGCTCGCAGTGGGATGCCCGCGAGCCCAACAACATGCCCCATATCAATCTCAGCCGCGAGGCCGATGCCATCCTGATCGCGCCCTGCAGCGCCGACTTCGTGGCGCGCCTGGCGCAGGGCCGGGCCGACGAGCTGCTCAGCCTGCTGTGCCTTGCGCGGCCCGCGGCCAGCGTGCCGCTGCTGCTGGCGCCCGCGATGAACCGCGAGATGTGGTCCCACCCGGCCACGCAGCGCAACCTGCAGCAGGTGGCGCGCGATGGCGCCGTGGTGCTGGGCGTGGGCAATGGTGACCAGGCCTGTGGCGAGACGGGCGATGGCCGGATGCTGGAGCCGCACGAGCTGGTGGATGAACTGGTGGCGTTCTTCGCACCCAAGGTGCTGGCGGGCCAGAAGGTACTGGTCACTGCAGGCCCCACCTTTGAGGCGATCGACCCGGTGCGTGGCATCACGAATCTCTCCAGCGGCAAGATGGGTTTTGCGGTGGCGCGCGCTGCGCGCGAGGCTGGCGCGGAAGTGACGCTGATCGCGGGACCAGTGCATCTGGACACCCCGCGCGGCGTACGCCGTATAGATGTGAAATCTGCACTGGAAATGGCTGCAGCGGTTGATTCAAATGCCTTGACAGCTACTGTATTCATAGCAACGGCTGCTGTTGCGGACTGGCGCCCCGCCGCGCCGTCCGATCAGAAGATCAAGAAGGACGGCAGCGGTGCCACGCCCAGCCTGGCTTTTGTCGAGAACCCCGACATCCTGGCCGCGGTGGCCCGGTCGGAACGCGCCCGTGCAGGCCAGCTGTTTTGTGTCGGCTTTGCGGCTGAGAGCCACGACCTCCTGGCGCACGCCACGGCCAAGCGCGAGCGCAAGGGGGTGCCGCTGCTGGTGGGCAACATCGGGCCGGCCACTTTCGGTCAGGACGACAACGCACTGCTGCTGGTGGATGCCCACGGCCACCGGGAGCTTCCCCGCGCATCCAAGCGTGTGCTCGCCCGGCAACTGATCGAAGAGATTGCTGCACGCTGCGGCTGAAACGCGCCTGCGTCTGCCCATTTGTTGTGCGCAGCCACCGCTGCGCTGCGCGAGGAGGTCTCCATGAACCAAGATCCAAGCCGGCCCGACTGGGATACCCCGGCCGACGGCGACTTTGCGAGCTATGTGGAGCGGCTGACCGCCAGGCCTGATACCCGGCCCAGGCTTGTCACGTCCCGCGAGACGCCACCCGCGAAGCCAGGGCAGCGTCCCGCGGCGACAGGTGGAAGCGCCCAGGCGGTGAAAGGGCGCGCCATGGGCAAGGGCTTTGCAGACATTGCCGTCCAGGCGCCGCCTGAGCTTGCACAGGTGCTGGTGCCCCTGGCCGGCCTGATCCGGCCCGTACGGGCGGTACTGCTGCTGCTCGCAGTGACCAACGGCGTGGCCATTGTGTTCGGCCAGGGGTCGCTCTGGTGGCTGATGATCGTCGCGACGCTGTGGTGGGTGTTGGGAGCTGTGGCCGCCGGCCTGGCCCGCACGATGCCGGCCGGGTCGGGCATGGGGGCAGCTCCTCCGCAAGCGCGCGAGAAGCCGCCAGCAGGGAAACCAGACAAGCTTTGAACAGGAAGACCATGAAGATTGATGTGAAGATTCTGGATCCGCGGATGGCGGACCAGCTGCCTGCCTACGCCACAGCGGGCAGCGCTGGCCTGGACCTGCGTGCGTGCCTGGACCAGCCGCTGACCCTGCAGCCGAACGCGTGGCAACTGGTGCCCACCGGCATCGCAGTGTTCATCAAGGACCCGGGCTTTGCGGCGCTGATCCTGCCGCGCTCGGGGCTGGGCCACAAGCACGGCATTGTTCTGGGAAATCTGGTGGGGCTGATCGACAGCGACTACCAGGGGCAGCTCATGGTGAGCGCCTGGAACCGCAGCCCCGTGCCGTTCACCCTCGAGCCCATGGAGCGCCTGGCGCAACTGGTGATCGTGCCGGTCGTACAGGCCCAGTTCAATGTGGTCGATGAGTTCGTCGCCACGGAGCGCGGCGAGGGCGGCTACGGCTCTACCGGCAAGTCCTGAGGCAGGACCCAGCGAGCGGAAAGCGTTGGGTGCTGTTGTCCGACAGCGCCGGTGTACTTCGGCTTACAAGTTCGCGCGCCGCGGGTCTACTGCGAAGCGGCTCCGGGCGTTGTTCAATGAGGGCATATTGCGCAGCGGGCCGGCCCTTCGCCAGCCCTGCGCGCCCCCAACGCCTTCAGGAGAACTGCATGCAACTGCAAACTACACGCCGCAACCGTTCCACCCGCTCTAACCGCCTGACGCGGCCCCTCGCTATTGCGGGCGCCGTAGCGCTCTCCGTGGCTCTCGGTGCATGCGGATACAACCAGCCTCCTCCGGGGCCGCAGTACGGTTACGGCGGCGGGTACCAAGCACCAGCGCCTGCTTACCCCAACAACCCCGTCGGTACCGAGTACGGACGGGTATCCAGCATCGAAGTGCTCCAGGGTCGTGCCCAGGGCGGCACGACCGGCGCAGGGGCCGTGATCGGCGCCGTGGTTGGCGGCGTGCTGGGCAACCAGGTGGGCAAGGGCTCTGGTCGCGCTGCCGCCACGGCGGTGGGTGTGTTGGGTGGCGCTGTCGCTGGCAATGCGGTGGAAGGCCGCAACAACAATCAAAACGTGGAACCAGGCTACCGTGTGTCCATCCAGCTGGATCAGGGCGGCTACCGCGCCTACGACGTGAGCAACCCCGGGGACCTCCGCGCAGGTGACCGTGTCCGCCTGTTCAACGGACAGATTTCTCGCCTGTAAGGCGAGGTTGTCATCGAAGCCCCGGGTTGTCCGGGGCCGAAAGGGCGTTCGCGTGGACGCCCTTTTTCAATGGAGCAGCGAGTTGCCGGGTGCCTGTGGCTGCACCCGGAAAAATCCGGTGCCGGTGGTGCCCCTGCCTATTTCCTCTTCGGTGGCTTCCCGTACGCCCTGTACCGTGAGATGCAGGCGCAACGCAATGCCAGACAGCGGATGGTTCCCGTCCAGCACCACATGCTCTGGGTAGATTTCGGCCACGGTGTAAAGCGCGGTGCGGGGTGCTTCGGGGTTGCAGCCCTCTGGCAGTGCCGAGCCTTCGAAGGTCATGCCTTCCTCGATTTCAGCCGGGAACAGCTCCCGGGGCTCCAGAAAAAGCAACTGGTCATCAAAGTCGCCGAAAGCGTCTTCAGGCTCCAGATGCAGCGACAGTGATGCGCCCTGCGCATAGCCCTGCAGGGCCTGTTCAATCTTTGGCAGCAGGTCATTGCCCCCCACCAGAAACTCCACGGGCTCATCCAGCACGTCCAGTTCTTCGCCCAGGGTGTCCTTGAGCGTCCAGGTCAGCGCGACCACACATTGTTCGGTAATTTCCATAGGAGAATTGTCGCAGTTTGACCAACACGCCCGTCCGGGCGCGATCTTCCATGGATATCCAGCAACCCCTGGCGCTGCTCGGCGGCCTTACACCTGCGCAATTCATGCGCCGCCACTGGCAAAAAAAGCCCTTGCTGGTGCGCCAGGCGATTCCCCAGTTCAAGCCGCCCGTGGGGCGACAGGATCTGTTTGCGCTGGCCGCGCAGGAAGGTGTTGAATCCCGCCTGGTACAACTGGCCAAGGGCGCCTGGAAGCTGCGTCACGGGCCGTTCCAGCGCCGGTCGCTGCCCGGTCTGCAGGCGCCTGACTGGACCTTGCTGGTGCAGGGGGTGGATCTGCACAACGACGCGGTGCATGCGCTCATGCAGCAGTTCCGGTTTGTGCCCGAAGCGCGCCTGGATGACCTCATGATCAGCTACGCCAGCCATGGCGGCGGTGTGGGGCCGCACTTCGACAGCTATGACGTGTTTCTGCTGCAGGCCCATGGCAGGCGCCGCTGGCGCATCGGGCGGCAAAAGGATCTGACCCTGCTCGAAGGCATTCCCCTGAAGGTGCTGGCGCAGTTCGAACCGGAAGAGGAGTTTGTGCTGGAGCCCGGCGACATGCTTTACCTGCCGCCCCGCTATGCACACGACGGGATTGCCGAGGGCGAGTGCATGACCTACTCCATCGGTTTCCGGGCGCCGGCACGTGCGGAGCTGGCGCAGGAACTGCTCGGGCGCCTGGCGGAAGATGCCGGGGAAGAGGGGCCCTCCCTCATGTACCGCGACGCCACGCAGGCTGCCGTGGCACAGCCCGCGGCCATTCCGGCGCAGCTGCAGGACTTTGCACGCGAAGCGCTTTCGCGCGCGCTGACCCAGCCGCTGGTGCTGGAGCGTGCCCTGGGCGAATACCTGACCGAACCCAAATCCAACGTGTGGTTCGAGCCTGGCGCTGCGGGCGTGATGCTGGAGGGCGTGCAGCTGGACCGGCGCAGCCGCATGATGTACGACACCCACCATGTGTTCATCAATGGTGAAAGCTACCGCGCAGGTGGCCGCGACGCAACGCTGATGCGCCAGCTGGCCGACCAGCGCCAGCTTTCGGCTCGCGAACTGGCACGCGCCAGCGACGATGCACTTGAACTGCTATCGGCCTGGTGTGATGCAGGCTGGGCGCATTCCTGGAAAGCGTAGGCGGCTGGCATGACGGATGTTTCTCCTCTGGATGGCGCAGCATCACCGCAACCCTCAGGCGATTTGCCTGTAGGGCGGTTCACCGGGCGCGAGTTTTTCCAGCAACTGGTGCGCGACGCCTTTGCCACCGCCGCGCGCGAGGGCTGGCAGGAAATCTTCATCAGCGACGCCAATTTTCACGACTGGCCGCTGGGTGAGCGTGCCGTGATCGAGTCGCTTCAGGCGTGGGCCCGCGGTGGACGCCGTTTCACCATGCTGGCCTGCAATTACGACGAAGTGATTCGCCGCCACGCGCGTTTTGTGCGCTGGCGCAGCACATGGGACCACATCATCACCTGCCGCCGCAGCGCCGGTGCCGACCCGCTGGACATTCCGAGCGCGCTGTGGTCCCCGGTGTGGGTCATGCACCGCCTTGATCCGGAGCGTTGCGTCGGCGTATCGGGGGTGGAGGCAGACCGCCGTGTTCTGCTTCGCGAATCCCTTCAGGAGTGGGTGCGCAGCAAAAGCGCTCCCGGTTTCCCCTCCACAACCCTGGGGCTTTGACCGCGGCGGCATAGTGCGTTAAGCCAAGTTGGCAATGCACGCTTGGCTGATGCGCTGCGCCGTTGGGGTTGTGGCGGGCGACCTGGCGAATCCTGGTTCGTGTCGCCTGCGGTGTGCGGCTCCCATTCGTCTCGATCACCCGTCCGCAGGTACGGCCCTCCGCTCGCATGTGGCGCAAGTCATTGCAACGGGGGCTTGAGCGTTGCTGCGAGGCCAATTCACGCCACGGGTGTAATGGTTTCGTCAGTGTTAGTCAGTATTGACTAAATGCCAATATAATCCATGGCTGCGCCAGAAAGGTGCAAGTCAAGTCACATGTGCCAACAGCGCCAGGACTTTGCTTCAGGACTTGCGCCGTGGCTTCTCAGGTTTGTCTCTCTTGTTTGTCTCACTTATTAGGAAATCAAAATGAAGAACTCGCTCGTACTGGCTACCCTGATCGCTGCTGCTGCACTCGCTGCTTGTGGCAAGAAGGAAGAAGCCGCACCTGCACCCGCACCAGCTCCAGTGGCTGCGCCTGCTCCAGCACCTGCTGAGCCAGCAGCTCCTGCCGCTTCCGACGCTGCTGCTCCCGCAGCTGCTCCTGCTGCTTCTGACGCTCCCGCTGCTGACGCTGCCAAGGCTGCTGCCGACGCCGCTGCTGCCGCTGCTACGGGCGCATCTGCTGCCAAGTAAGCGAATTCTTCGCGCCGCCTGAGCCAGCACCTGCTGGCCCGGTCAGCCGACAAGCCCCGACCTCGCGGTACGGGGCTTTTTTTATGCCTGGGCGTTTGGCCGGGACGGGTCAGCCCACGCCGATCCAGCCGGTCCCGGCCGTGGGGCTGGCGACCGTGATGGCGTCATTCGGCCATTCAAGTGCCTGTGCCAGGCAAGCCTGTGCGAGTGCGGGCAGGTTGTTCTGGGCACTGAGGTGAGCGGCCACCACGCGCGACAGTCCCGGGTGGTGCACGGCCCGCAGTATCTCGGCCGTGGCGTTGTTGGCCAGGTGCCCATAGGGGCCGCCCACGCGGCGCTTGAGGAAGGCGGGGTAGCGTGAGGCCTCCAGCATCGCCGGGTCATGGTTGGCCTCGATCAGAAGTGCATTGCATCCTGCCAGCTGCGTCAGCACATGGGCGCTGGCATGTCCGAGGTCGGTCAGCACACCCAGATGCGCCGCGCCATCCGAACACCGCAGCTGGAGCGGTTCGCGTGCGTCATGGGGCACGGTGAAGGGCAGGGCGCTGAACTCGCCCATGTCGATCGCTTCCATGTCGTGCGCAATGCACAGCATTCCGTCGAAATCAGGGGCGCCGAGCGCGGCGTGCGTGCCCTCGCTCATCCATACCGGAATGCGGTGGCGCACGGCCACGGCCTGTGCACAGCCAATGTGGTCCGAATGCTCGTGCGTGATGAAGATGGCGTGGATGTCGTCCAGCCGAAGCTGTGCCGCCTCCAGCCGCCACTGCAACTGGCGGATGCCAAAGCCGCAATCGATCAGGAGCCGCCGCGCGTGGATGCTGTCGCTCCCCTCGACGACGGTGGCATTGCCCGTGCTGCCGCTGCCCAGATTCTTGAAGCGCAGCATGGTCGGGAGGTGGGGCGATGAATGGGCCGCCGAGCAGCGGCCACAAGCGTATGGAGCAGGTGCCTGACCGGAGCCTCAGGAGATGAGGCGGGGAGGCAAGGGCGTGGAGCCCTCATTGGCAGCCTGCCCCCTTGCGTCGGACCCGCGCAGGGCATGCACCCGGCGCAGCGTCTGCCCCATGCGTCACTTCATGTCGTCTGCAATCACCCGAACGATGCGTTCCGCATTGGCCGACGACTCCGGCGCGCCTGCCTGGTTGAGCACGGACACCGTGGTCGCATCGCCCTGGCTGCGTACCACAATGCGGTACTTCAGCGGAGGCGTGGCAGGGGACGAGCTGCTAAACAGTTTGCCGAAGAAGCCGGTTTCCTTCTTGTTGGTGTCTGGCGCGACGTAGCGCACGAAGTACGTGCCTTCGTTGCGGTTGCGGTCCTCAACCGTGAAACCCGTGCGGTCCAGCGCCAGGCCCACGCGGCGCCATGCGCGGTCGAAGCCTTCGGCCAGCTGCACTACGGGGACGCCGTTCACGGTGTCCATGCGTGCACCTTGCGGAGCCGTTGCTGCCGGGGCAGCTGCCACGATGGCCTTGGACTGCTCCTGGCTGACGCCCAGCTTGACCATGAGGCGCCGCAGGAATTCGGTCTCGAGTTCGGGATCTGCCGCACGGGGTTGCCACACGGTGGTGTCCTTCGTGATCGTGCTGTACACCTCCTGCATGCCCCGGTGGGTGATGTAGATTTCGGTGCCGCCACTGGCATTGCGCTCCAGGCGGGTGCGGAACTTGTCGCGTTCACCCGTGGAGTAGATCGAGTCGATCAGCTTGCCCAGGGTGGACCGAATGATGTCCTGCGGCAGCTTGGCACGGTTTTCGGCCCAGTCGGTTTCCATGATGCCGACATTGGCTTCCGCTTGCGCGAGGGTGAAGCCGTTGTCCAGCCAGAACTCGCGCACCGGGTCCCAGAGCTTGTCCGCCGGGCGGTTCACGACCAGCCAGCGCTGCGTGCCATTGCGTTCGATGCGCACATCGCCGAGCGCCACCGCGGCAGCGTTGGCGGTGCCCGTGGGCTGCGCAGCGGCCTGGCCGGCCTGCATGGCAGCGGCCGACACCGTTCCGCCCGGAATCGCATAGCGCGTCTCGCGCGACAGCTGGGTCAGGTCGGGCGGGACTTCCAGGGTAGAGCCCTTGGCGGCGCTCTTGTAGTCGATCTTGTCGCCTTCCAGGGCGGCGCAGCCGGTCAGGGCGACGGCAAGGGCCAGCAGGCCCAGACGGTTGGATGCAGCTTTCACGCGGAAATCCTTGGAGAGTGTCTCAGTCGGAAAGATCGGGCACAGCCCGGATCAGAGAAGGCCGCTTGTGCGCAGGGCGGCTTCGACAGCCGCCTCGTTGCTGCCGGAAAGCGGCGTCATGGGCAGGCGCATCGTGCCACCACACAGGCCCATGCGTGCCAGCGCCCATTTCACGGGGATGGGGTTGGCCTCGATGAAGAGGTTCTTGTGCACGGGCATGAGCTTGAGCTGGATTTCCATGGCGCGACGCACATCGCCCGCCAGGGCCGCAACGCACAGTTCGTGCATCAGGCGCGGCGCCACGTTGGCCGTCACGCTGATGTTGCCGTGACCGCCGCACAGCATCAATGCCACGGCAGTCGGGTCGTCGCCCGAATACACACCAAAGCCCTGGGGCACGTCGCGGATGAGCCACTGCGCGCGCTCGATGTTGCCGGTGGCTTCCTTGATGCCGATCACGCCGGGCACCTGCGCCAGGCGCAGCACCGTGTCGTGCTGCATATCGGCCACCGAGCGGCCAGGCACGTTGTACAGAATGACGGGCAGGTCGCCCGTGGCTTCGGCGATGGCCTTGAAGTGCTGGTACTGGCCCTCTTGCGTGGGCTTGTTGTAGTAGGGAACCACCTGCAGCTGGCTGTCTGCGCCCACCTTCTTCGCGAACCGGGCCAGTTCGATGGCTTCTGCTGTGGAGTTGGCACCGCAGCCGGCCATGATGGGGACGCGCCTGGCGGCCTGCTCCACCGCCACGCGGATGATCTCGCAGTGCTCTTCGACATTGACCGTGGGTGACTCGCCCGTGGTGCCCACCACGCCGATGCAGTCGGTGCCTTCGGCAATGTGCCAGTCGATCAGTTTGCGCAGCGCCGGGTAGTCCACGCTACCGTCCTCGTGCATGGGGGTGACGAGGGCGACGATGCTGCCCGTGAGGGCGACGGAGGAAGAGGTCATGTCCGCGGTGAAAAACGGTAAAGGGGCATTCTAACTAGCCGCGCACGGGCAGCGGGTAGCGCGCAGGCTCCTGTGCCTGAGGGAGTTCCCGGACGGCGGCGATGCGCTGCACAAAGCGGGCGGGGTGGTCCAGAAACCCGTCCTCGTAGCCCACCACACGCAACCCCGCGCAGACGCGCAAAAGCTCGCCCGGCTGCAGCAGAAAGTCGGCCCGTGCCGGCCGGCCCACGGTTTCGTTGCCCGTGGCAAAGGTTTCGTAAATCAGCACGCCGCCCGGCGCGACGCTTTGAACAAGCGTGGGCCACAGCGGTCGCCACAGGTAGTTGGTGACCACGACCCCGTCAAATTGCCTGCCGGCCAGCGGCCAGGGGCCGTTCTCGATGTCGGCACAGACCAGCTCGCCCAGCCCGGCGCAGGCTGCCAGCGCAGGTTCGGACCGGTCCACGCCCACGACCTGGTGGCCCTTGTCGTGGAGCCAGCGCAGATGGCGCCCCGCGCCGCACGCCACGTCCAGTACCGTGCCATCGGCGGGAATCAGCGGCGCCCAGCGGCACACCCACTCGGACGGGGCTTCGGTTCCGTGCATGGTTTTGTCAAAAATGATAGCTACCAGGTATGATAAATAAAGGGCTTGCGGCCAAAATGGCTTGAAAAATGGCTGCAATGCTCAGAAACACGCCCACATCTGGTCGGCCAGCATCACCATGAAGTCGGGCGCGGTGTACATGCCGAACACCAGCAGGCACACCAGCGTGGCCAGAAGCCATGCAGCCCAGCGCAGTGCCCGCGGCACCGGGGGGGCGCCAGCAGATGCGTTGACAGCAGGCTCGGAGGCGGTGTTCATCATGCAGATGTGGTTGGAGAGGGTGCTTCAGGCGTGTTGCGGTGTCAGGCTGGTTGCGGCGCGCCGCGCTGGATAGGGCTTTCCTTGACCGGCAGGTTGACCAGCCCGGCAAACACGCCCAGCGCAATGGCGATGTACCACACCACATCGTAGCTGCCCGTGGCGTCATACAGGTAGCCCCCCAGCCACACGCCCAGGAAGCTGCCGATCTGGTGGCTGAAGAACACGAACCCGCCCAGCATCGACAGGTGCTGCACTCCGAAAATCTGCGCGATGGTGGCGTTGGTGGGCGGCACGGTGGACAGCCACAGGGTTCCCATCACGGCCGAGAAGATGTACACCGACACGGGCGACAGCGGCACGATCAGGAAGATGCTGATCGCCACGGCCCGCGCGAAGTAAATGAACGCCAGGATGTGCCGCTTGGGCATGCGCTGGCCCAGCGAGCCGGCCACGTAGGTGCCCACCACGTTGAACAGCCCGATCAGTGCCAGCGCGTAGCTGGCCACCTGGGGCGACAGGCCGTTGTCCTTGAGGTAGCTGGGCATGTGCACGCCGATGAACACCACTTGGAACCCGCACACAAAGTACCCGGCCATCAGCAGGTTGAAGCTGGGATAGCGGAAGGCCTCGCCCAGCGCCTGCGTAATGGTCTGCTCGCGTTTTGGGGGCGCCGTGCCCTTGAACCCGGGTTCGCGCAGGCCGAATGCCAGCGGCACGATGAGCAGCACCATCAGCGACAGCGCCAGCAGGGCCTGCTGCCAGCCCAGGCCGGCAATCAGCCAGCCTTCGACCGGCACCATCAGGAACTGGCCGAAGGAACCCGCGGCCGCCGCCACGCCCATGGCCCACGACCGGCGCTCGGGGGCAATCTGCCGCCCCAGCACGCCGTAGATGACGGCATAGGTGGTGCCCGCCTGTGCCGCGCCGATCAGCACGCCGGCCGTCAGGGCAAACAGCAACGGCGTGGGCGACAGCGCCATGCCTGCGAGCCCCAGGCCGTACAGCACCGCGCCGCCCATCAGCACGCGGAAGGCGCCGAAGCGGTCGGCCACCATGCCGGCAAAGATGCCGATCAGGCCCCAGGACAGGTTCTGGATGGCAATGGCCAGGGCGAAGGACTGCCGGGTCCAGCCCATTTCCTGCGTGATGGGCTGGAGCCATAGCCCGAAACCGTGGCGGATGCCCATGGACAGCGTGACGATGGCTGCGCCGCATGCCAGCACCTGGAACATGGACAGTTTGGGAGGATTCGTATGCATGCGCACGAATGTAGCGAATATGGCTGCGGTTTGCCTGACGGCAGCGCCATGGCAGCCAGACACGCTGCGGGCTGTTGTTTTATCCAGCCTTTGGGGCGGTGCGGCACTACAATCCGCCGCTATGTCTGCCAAACCGTCTTCTGTCTCTGCCAGCGAATATTCCGAAGGTTCGATCCGCGTGCTCAAGGGCCTGGAGCCCGTCAAGCAGCGCCCGGGTATGTACACCCGCACCGACAACCCCCTGCACATCATCCAGGAAGTGCTGGACAACGCCGCGGACGAGGCCCTGGCCGGCCACGGCAAGAAGATCAAGGTCACGCTGCATGCCGATGGCTCGGTGAGCATCGAGGACGATGGCCGGGGCATTCCGTTCGGCATGCACCCCGAGGAAAAGGCTCCGGTGATCGAGCTGGTCTTTACCCGGCTACACGCCGGCGGCAAGTTCGACAAGGGCAAGGGCGGGGCCTACAGCTTCTCGGGCGGCCTGCACGGCGTGGGTGTGAGCGTGACCAACGCGCTGGCCACCCGGCTCGAAGCCACCAGCCACCGCGAGGGGCAGTCGGCCCGCCTGGTGTTTTCGGCCGGTGATGTGATTGAGCCGCTGGTGGCGCGCGCGCTGGAGGCTGGCGAGCGCAAGCAGGGCACCACGGTGCGCGTGTGGCCCGATGCCAAGTACTTCGAGTCGAGCGCGCTGCCCATGGGCGAGCTCACCCACCTGCTGCGCAGCAAGGCCGTGCTGATGCCCGGCGTATCGGTCTCGCTCATCAACGAGAAGACGCGCGACACCCAGACCTGGCAGTACAAGGGCGGCTTGCGCGACTACCTGATGCAGACGCTGAACGGCGAGCCCGTCATCCCGCTGTTTGAAGGCGAGGGCTTTGCCGACCGCAACAACGAGAGCTTTGCCGAAGGCGAGGGCGCATCCTGGTGCGTGGCCTTTACCGAAGACGGCCAGCCCGTGCGCGAGAGCTACGTCAACCTGATCCCCACCAGCGCGGGCGGCACGCACGAAAGCGGCCTGCGCGACGGACTGTTCAATGCCGTCAAGAGCTTTATCGAACTGCACAGCCTGCTGCCCAAGGGGGTGAAACTGTTGCCCGAAGACGTGTTTGCGCGCGCCAGCTACGTCCTCTCGGCCAAGGTGCTTGACCCGCAGTTCCAGGGCCAGATCAAGGAGCGCCTGAACTCGCGTGACGCCGTGCGCCTGGTCAGCGGCTTTGTGCGCCCTGCGCTGGAGCTGTGGCTCAACCAGCATGTGGACTACGGCAAGAAGCTGGCCGAACTGGCCATCAAGGCCGCGCAAACACGGCAAAAAGCCGGCCAGAAGGTCGAAAAGCGCAAGGGCTCGGGCGTGGCCGTG
>LNEG01000248.1 GCA_001464865.1 Burkholderiales bacterium Ga0074133 | reverse complement strand
CGTGCGGGCCGCGCGCGTGCTGCCCGCCCGCGCCCGCATTGGCGACAAGGTGCGTATCGAGGCCGAACTGCACAACCCCACACCCCAGCCCCAGCGCGTGCTGGCCGATCTGAAGGTGCACTACGTCAAGGCCCACGGCGGCGCGGCGCCCAAGGTGTTCAAGCTGCAGACGCTGGACATACCGCCCGGAGCCACCGTGGCGGTGGGCAAGACGCTGTCGCTGCAGCAGATGACCACACGCACCCACTACCCCGGAGCGCACCGGGTGGAGCTGGTGCTCAACGGGCGGCCCCAGCCGCTGGGGCAATTTCAGCTTTCGTGATCGAGGTTTGCAGGCACACCAACACACCAACGCAACCGCAGGAGACAAGCACCATGCAGTTCACGCACGAGCACCGCGAGATCCAGAAAACCTTGAGGCGCTTCATCGACGAGGAGATCAACCCCCATGTGGACGAATGGGAGGCTGCAGAGATCTTCCCCGCGCACGAGGTCTTCAAGAAGATGGGCAACCTGGGCCTGCTGGGCCTGTGCAAGCCCGAGGAATACGGCGGGCAGGGGCTGGACTACTCTTACAGCCTGGCCATGGCCGAGGCGCTGGGTCACATCCACTGCGGCGGCGTGCCCATGGCGATTGGGGTGCAGACCGACATGTGCACCCCGGCGCTGGCGCGCTACGGCAGCGAAGAACTCAAGCGCGACTTTCTGGCCCCGGCGATTGCAGGCGACATGGTGGGCTGCATTGGCGTGAGCGAGCCAGCGGCGGGCAGCGATGTATCCGGCATCAAGAGCGTGGCGCGCAAGGATGGTGACGACTACGTGATCACCGGCCAGAAGATGTGGATCACCAACAGCTTGCAGGCCGACTGGATGTGCATGCTGGTCAACACGGGCGAAGGCCCCGTGCACAAGAACAAGAGCCTGGTGATGGTGCCCATGCGTGACGGGCCCGGCGGCAAGCTCACCAAGGGCATCGAGGTAGCGCAGAAGATCCGCAAGATCGGCATGCACAGCAGCGACACCGGCCTGATCTACTTTGACGAGGTGCGCGTGCCCCAGCGCTACCGCATTGGAGCCGAAGGCCAGGGCTTCATCTACCAGATGCAGCAGTTCCAGGAAGAGCGCCTGTGGTGCGCCGCCAGCACGCTGGAGTCGCTGAACCACTGCATCCAGTGGACCATCGACTACGCGCAGGAGCGCAAGCTGTTTGGCAGCACGCTGGCCGACCAGCAGTGGGTGCAATTCAAGCTGGCCGAGCTCAAGACCGAGGTGGAGTGCCTGCGCGCGCTCACCTACCGCGCGTGTGACCTGTACGTGAACGGGCAGGACGTGCTGGAGCTGGCCAGCATGGCCAAGCTCAAGGCCGGCCGGCTGAACCGCGAGGTGCCCGACATGTGCCTGCAGTTCTGGGGCGGCATGGGCTTCACGCTGGAGAACAAGGTTTCGCGCATGTACCGCGATGGGCGCTTGGCTTCTATCGGCGGTGGGGCGGATGAAGTGATGCTCGGCATCCTCTCCAAGCTCATGGGCATCGCCAAGCGGCCTGTGCACTGATGTCCATGGCTGATGCGCTGCTGATCCATCGCGCGCCGCTCGCAAGCGGCTGTGTGGAGACATGGACACTGAACGACCCCGGCAGCCGCAATGCGCTGTCGGAAGCGATGGTGGACGCCCTGCTGGCAGCCTGCGATCGGGCTGCGGCAGACGCCGACCTGCGCGGCGTGGTGCTGCGCGGCGCGGGTGGACACTTCTGCGCGGGGGGCAGCCTGGGCGGTTTTGTCAGGACCATCGGCCAGCCGCTGGCTGCCGGCGAGGCCGACCCACTCGTGCCGCTGAACCGCCGCTTCGGCACGCTGCTGCAGGCCCTGTGTGCGTTGCCGCAGTGGCTCATCGCGGTGGTGGAAGGCGCGGCCATGGGTGGCGGCTTTGGCCTGGTGTGCTGCGCCGACGAGGTGCTGGCCCACACCGGCGCGCAGTTCGGAACGCCCGAGGTCACGCTGGGCATCGTGCCCGCGCAGATCGCACCGTTTGTGGTGCGCCGCCTGGGGTCTGCTGCTGCACGGCGTTGTTTGCTGACGGGCGAGCGGTGTGACGCGGCTGCAGCTCTGCGCTTTGGTCTGGTCGATGAGGTGGTCACGGGCGACATGGATGGCGCGGTGCAGGCCGCTATCGCCCGCCATGCCGCAGCTGCACCGCAGGCCGTGGCCGCTACCAAGCGCCTGTTGCTGGCCCAGCCCGAAATACCGCTGCCCGCGCTGCTGGATGACGCGGCCGTGGCTTTTGCGCAAGCGCTGCGCGGGCCTGAAGCACCGCAAGGGCTGGCGGCCTTTGCTGCGCGCAAGGCGCCGCCGTGGAGTGCGAACTCATGAAGAAAATCCTCATCGCCAACCGCGGCGAGATCGCTCGTCGGGTGATACACACCGCCCACCGCATGGGCATCGACACCGTCGCCGTCTATTCCGACCCCGACGCGCATGCCCTGCATGTGCGCGAAGCCACGCAGGCCGTGGCCTTGGGCGGCGCAGCGAGTGCCGACACTTACCTGCGCATCGACAAGCTGCTGTCCGCAGCCCGCGCCACGGGCGCCGATGCCGTGCACCCTGGCTACGGCTTCCTGAGCGAGAACGCCGACTTTGCCCAGGCCGTGGTCGATGCCGGGCTGGCGTGGATCGGCCCGCCGCCTGAAGCCATCCGCGCGCTGGGCAGCAAAGCCGGGGCGAAGGCGCTGGCGGCGGCACAGGGCGTGCCCTGCCTGCCGGGCTACGCGGGGGACGATCAGCGCGACGAACGCTTTGCCGCCGAAGCCGCGCGCATTGGCACACCCCTCATGGTCAAGGCGGTGGCGGGAGGGGGAGGGCGCGGCATGCGGCTGGTGACCGACCTGGCCCAGTTGCCGGCTGCACTGGCCAGCGCGCGGTCAGAGGCCATGGCAGGCTTTGGCTGTGGCGACCTGCTGATCGAACGCGCGTTGCTGCAGCCGCGCCATGTAGAGGTGCAAGTTTTTGCCGATGCGCACGGTGCCTGCATCCACCTGGGCGAGCGCGACTGCTCGGTGCAGCGCCGCCATCAGAAGATCATTGAGGAGTCCCCCAGCCCGGCCGTGGATGCCGCGCTGCGCGAGCGCATGGGCGCCTGCGCGGTGGCGCTGGCCCAGTCCGCTGGGTATGTCGGTGCGGGCACGGTGGAGTTTCTGCTGGACGGGGCTGATTTCTTTTTGATGGAGATGAACACCCGCCTGCAGGTAGAGCACCCGGTGACCGAAGCGCTCACCAGGCTTGATCTGGTGGAGTGGCAGATCCGCGTGGCGCGTGGTGAGCCGCTGCCGCAGACACAAGATCAGGTGCATCTGCAAGGCCACGCCATCGAGGTGCGCCTGTGCGCGGAAGATGCGCACTTTCGCCCCCACACTGGCCGCGTGCTGCAGTTCAGTGCGCCGCAGGCCACGGCCTTTGAACCGGCTGCGCCGGGCGCACTGCGCTTTGACCACGCGCTGGAAGAGTGCGCCGAGGTCTCGCCCCACTACGACGCCATGCTGGGCAAGCTCATCGTGCATGCGCCCACGCGGGCAGCGGCCATCGATGCGCTGGTGCGCGCGCTGCACGGCACCCGCGTGCTGGGCCTGCCCACCAACCGCGCGTTTCTGGCGGCATGCCTAGGCCACCCGCTGTTCCGCGACGGCAAGGCGCTGGTGCCGTTTCTGGCGGAGCGTGCTGGAGAGTTGCAAAGTTTGCTATCAAAAAAAGAGCTATCAGGCATTATTCCTGCTGGACTTGTGGCCGTTTTCGCTTCAAAAGAGCCTCGGCGAGCCTCCGCGAGCCTGCCGTGCCCGCTGGCGCGCCCCCTGCGCCTGCGGCACCAGGGCAATGTGCTGCCGCTGGCCGTGCGCGAGCTGGGGGCAGGGCGCCTGCACGTGGAGCAATCTGGAGCCGCCAACGCTGCCCGCGGCGCTGTCGAAACGGCCATCACCACCCTGCAGCTCACGCCCCAACCCGGCGGCGCGGTGCGGGTGACCACGCACGACGATGCGCAAGTCAACATGCGGGCCGACCACACCGTACACGCCGTGCGCGTGGCCCCGCTGCGCTGGCACTGGCAGGCCGGTGGCGTGGACGGCTGGGTAGAAGACGCCTCGTGGGAGCCCGCTGTGCGCGCGGGTGCAGCGGGCGGCACGACCGAGCTGCGCGCGCCGTTCAACGGCAAGGTCATTGCGCTGCCGGTGGCGGCAGGCCAGGCGCTGGCCGCGGGCGACACCGTGGTCGTCATCGAATCCATGAAACTCGAACACAGCCTGGCCAGCCCCGCAGCCGCCACCGTGGCTGAGGTGCTGGTGGCGCCCGGCCAGCAGGTGTCGCCAGGCCAGGTGCTGGTGCGCTTTGCCGCCACATCGCAGGAGGCCGCCGCATGAACGCAACCCCTGCACCCATCCACGAGACCGAGCAGGATCGCACCGCGCTCACCGACACCGTCACCCGCTTTGCCCGCACCGAGATCGCGCCGCATGTGGACGCGTGGGATGCCGCCGGTGAATTCCCCCGCAGCCTGTACCGCCGCGCGGCCGACCTCGGCCTGCTGGGCCTGGGTTACCCCGAGCAGTACGGCGGCACGCCCGCCAGCTACCAGCTGCGCCTGCCGCTGTGGCGCGCGCTCAGCCGCCACGGCGCCAGCGGTGGGGTGCTGGCCAGCCTGCTCTCGCACAACATCGGCCTGCCGCCCGTGTTGGCGCATGGAAGCGACGCAGTGCGTGCCGAGGTCATTCCACCGGTGCTGGCGGGCGAGCAGATTGCCGCACTGGCGATTACCGAACCCGGTGGCGGGTCGGACGTGGCGCAGCTCCGGACTACCGCGCGGCGTGAGGGCGATGACTACATCGTCAACGGCGAAAAGGTGTTCATCACTTCCGGCATGCGCGCGGACTGGATCACCGTGGCTGTGAGGACCGGGGAGGCCGGAAGCAAAGGCAGCGCAGGCATCTCCATGCTGCTCGTGCCCGGCCACAGTGCACGACTCTCGCGCACGCGCCTCGACAAGATGGGCTGGCTCTGCTCCGACACCGCCCACCTGCGTTTTGACAACGTGCGCGTGCCCGCACGCTACCTGCTGGGCAGTGAAGGCGAAGGCTTTCGCATCATCATGGGCAACTTCAACGGCGAGCGTTTTGGCCTGGCCGCATCGGCCCTGGGCTTTGCCGAGGCCTGCTACGACGAAGCCCTGGCGTGGGCCCGCCAGCGCAAGACCTTTGGCGCCGCGCTGGTGGAGCACCAGGTCATCCG
>LNEG01000247.1 GCA_001464865.1 Burkholderiales bacterium Ga0074133 | reverse complement strand
TTGACCCGGCCCGCGTGAACGTGAACGGCGGCGCCATTGCCATCGGCCACCCCATCGGTGCGTCCGGTTGCCGCATTCTCGTGACGCTGCTGCACGAAATGCAGCGCCGCGATGCCAAGAAGGGCCTGGCCGCGCTCTGCATCGGCGGCGGCATGGGCGTATCGCTGGCTCTGGAGCGCTGATCGCAAGCCGGGCGGGCAGCCGGTGCGGGCCACGTGGTGGTCGGCGGGGCGCTCGGTCTGTCCACTTCGGAAACCGCGCAAAGCGCGGTTTTTTTACGCCCGTGCCCCGTCGCTTTCGCAGGCAGCAGCGTCGCGCGGGACGGGTGAGGACGCCTGAAGGTGCGCGCCAACGAAAAATGCCGCAGGTTTAGTGTTTTCCTTCACGGCAGACCGTGTTTTCTTGGTTAGAGTGACGGGGAGTCCGAACATCAACCGGCGAACAGGAGAAAACCACATGAGCCAAAAAATTGCATACGTCACGGGTGGGATGGGGGGCATCGGCACCGCTATCTGTCAGCGGCTCCACAAGGAGGGATTCAAGGTCATCGCGGGCTGCGGCCCCACGCGCGACCACGCCAAGTGGCTGGGCGAGCAAAAGGCCCTGGGATACGATTTTTATGCGTCCGTCGGCAACGTGGGCGACTGGGATTCCACGGTCGAGGCCTTCACCAAGACCAAGGCCGAGCACGGCACGATCGATGTGCTGGTGAACAACGCCGGCATCACGCGCGACCGCATGTTCCTCAAGATGTCCCGCGAAGACTGGGACGCCGTGATCGAAACCAACCTCAACAGCATGTTCAACGTGACCAAGCAGGTTGTGGCGGACATGGTGGAAAAGGGCTGGGGCCGCATCATCAACATCAGCTCGGTGAACGGTGAAAAGGGCCAGGCCGGTCAGACCAACTATTCGGCGGCCAAGGCAGGCATGCACGGCTTCTCGATGGCCCTGGCACAGGAACTCGCCACCAAGGGCGTCACGGTCAACACCGTGAGCCCTGGCTACATCGGCACCGACATGGTCAAGGCCATTCGCCCTGACGTGCTGGAAAAGATCGTGGCGACCGTCCCGGTCAAGCGCCTGGGTGAACCCAGCGAGATCGCTTCCATCATTGCGTGGCTGGCCTCGGAAGAGGGCGGGTACGCCACGGGCGCCGACTTCTCGGTCAACGGTGGTCTGCACATGGGCTGATCGCCCGGATCCTGGCGGCGCCTGCAGCCGCCGGGCCCTGACAGCAAAAAACCCCGCAATGCGGGGTTTTTTTATGGGGTCCCTGAGTGGGGACTGTGGCTGGTGCCGGAGGGTCTGGCCAAGGGGCCGGAGCCGGGAGTGTTTGCCAGTTATTCCAGGCTACCCTTTGATGGACGGTCCGCCTGCTGGCTGGGAAGCCTGTTGAGCAGGTTGCGCTCTATGCAGAATTCGCGCGAACCTCAGGATGACGGTTCAGAAGCGGGCCGGGGCGCGCTTGCGATCGCGTTCGTCTTCGGGCCAGGCTGACAAGATTTCGTTGCGGTTCATTTGGAAAAACTCCTGTGATGTACCAACAACGTGTGCCGATCGCAGGGCGTTGACACTTTTCGGAAAAAAAATGCAATCAGGAAGTGGCGGCACTTCGCGTCACAACTTGCTCCTGATTTGATAGCTAGATGGCCAATGGCGGAAAGCGCTTGCCGTATTTTTTGACCATATTTCTATGACAGCTGCTTACATTTTTGCGAGTGATCAGACCGCGATTTCTTCCAGGGCCGAAGAAATTTCGAGCCAGCGCTCTTCCAGCTTGGCGGTTTCATCGCCGTTCGCCTTGAGCCTGCGGCCGCACTCCGCGATCTCGGCCGGGGGCACCGGTTTGGTCAGCGTTTCTTCCAGGGTTGCCCTCTCGGCGGTCAGCGCGCTCAGCCGCTTATCGATCTGCTCCAGTTCCTTGCGCAACGGCCTGGTCTTTTCTGCCAATGCCTGCCGTGCCTGTGCGTCCAGCTTGCGCTGCTCGCGGCCGTCTTTGCCTGCGACGGGCTGCTGCGCAGCGGGCACCGTGGCTGCAGGGGCTGCAGCCACGGCG
>LNEG01000246.1 GCA_001464865.1 Burkholderiales bacterium Ga0074133 | reverse complement strand
CCGCCACCATCTTGCCCAGCCGCGGCAGCACCTTGAAGGAATACCAGTCGTAGGCCTTCTCCAGCGGCTTGGCCACCTTGGAAAATTCGAGCACGAGCAACTTGCCACCGGGCTTGAGCACGCGGCACATCTCGGCAATCGCCTGATCCTTGTGGGTCATGTTGCGCAGCCCGAAGGCCACACTCACCACGTCGAAATGGGCATCCGGAAACGGCAGCTTCTCGGCATCGCACACCAGCGTGGGCAGCACGACGCCCGCATCGATCAGGCGGTCACGGCCCACGCGCAGCATGGCTTCGTTGATGTCGGTGTGCACCACGCGGCCGGAAGTGCCGACTTTCTTTGAAAAAGCCAGCGCCAGGTCACCCGTGCCGCCGGCAATGTCCAGCACCTGGCTGCCTTCGCGCAGGTTGGCCACCATCACGGTGTAGGTCTTCCAGGCGCGGTGCAGGCCGCCAGACATCAGGTCGTTCATGATGTCGTAGCGGGAGGCAACCGAGTCGAACACGCCCCGCACCTTGCGAGCCTTTTCCTGCTCGTCGACTGACTGGAATCCGAAATGAGTGGTGCTCATGGTTCGATGCTAGGCGCGCGAGCGCCCCAGGTACAGCGACAACCCCGCACCCGAACGGGGCATGTGTCGCATATTGAACAAGGCTATTTCAAACAAAAGTAATCACAAGCCCTTATCTTGTTGGGCTTGTTAGCTATGTTTTGAATAGCAAACTATTCTGCTGCAGAGGCAGGAACAGCGCTTACAAAGCGCGCTCAATGGCTGCCGCAGGCGTGCCCCCCCGAGCCACCACCTTTGCCTGCCATCGGCGCGTCGCGGTCTGCACCCGCCGCCGCAAGGCGCTCGGTGTACTGCGTCCACAGTGCATCCTGCTGCTGACCCAGCTCGTACAGGTAGTCCCAGCTGAAAATGCCACTGTCATGGCCGTCGGAAAACGTGGGCTTGACCGCGTAGTTCCCCACCGGCTCCAGGTTGACCAGCGTCACTTCGCGCTTGCCGGTCTGCAGCACTTCCTGGCCGGGGCCGTGGCCCTGGACCTCGGCCGATGGCGAGTACACGCGCATCAGCTCGAACGGAATACGAAACGCCGCGCCGTCAGAGAATGCCACTTCCAGCACGCGCGACTGCCCGTGCACCGTGATTGCCTCCGGGGTGGGCGCGCCCGATTTCAAACCTGCCATTGAGACCACCTGTCCAAGTATTGCGAAAGCGGCCTCCATTGTCCCACCGCTGCGCCTGGGCAGTAGCATGCAGGGCTTCCGTCAAAGCCCGCACCGACCGTCGCAGCCAGTCCGCGCCACCGACCATGCAAGCTCCCAGAACCATTGCCATCTGGTGCCTCATCCTGCCGGGCGCCGTAGCCAACGGCATCTTTCGCCAGACGGTCCTGCTGCCTGCGCTGGGCACGGCGGCGGCCTTTGTGCTGAGCGGACTCATGCTGGCAGGGTGGATCCTTGTGCTGGCAACGGCCACCGTGCGTTGGATGGGCATACACACTTCGCGCGGCGCCCTGGGTGCCGGCGTGATCTGGCTGGCGCTGACCCTGGGGTTTGAGTTCGGTTTTGGCGCGCTGGTGCAGGGCAAGAGCGTGCCCGAACTCCTGCAGGCCTACGCCTTCCACGACGGAAACATCTGGCCACTGGTGCTGCTCACGACCTTGCTGGCCCCGTTGCTGGCGCTGCAGATCCGCGGGGCGGCCAGGGGCTGAAAAGCAGGCATCAGCCGAACCGCTGCGCCAGCGAGTGACTCAGGTCCGCCTCCAGCGCGGGAATGCGGGCGGTTTGCCACGCTTCCTGTACGGCGTTGCGCTCCCGCTGCGCTGCGGCCCATACCGGCGCCGGGAAGTGACTGTCGCCCGCAAACCGGGCAATCACATGCCAGTGCAGATGAGGGACCATGTTGCCCAGCGCAGCAAGGTTGATCTTCGTCGGAGCCAGGTGCTCGCGCAGCACTTCCTCGACGCAAGCCACGGCCTCCATGCAGTGCGCACGGTCGGCCGGCGACAGTCCGGAAAACTCCGCGACATGGGCATTCCAGATGACCCGGTAGAAGGCCGGAAAGCCCGCCTCATCGGCACGGATGACACGCAGGTGTGCCCCGCGCCAGATCAGCGAACCGCCGTCCTCCGCACAAAGGGGGCAAGTGGGGTGATCCATTTCAACGATCCATGGCGGCGGTCAACGCCAGCGTCGCACGAGACTGGCGTGCTCGAAGCCTGGGACACCGAGCAAGGACCGCCCCGCAGCGAGGGTGTCGTCCCCCTCCCGCATCGCGAGAGAGGGGGAAAGCGGGAAGCGCTCCAGGGGGTGCTTCATGCCTACACCAGCACCCGCTCAATGCCGCCGTTATTGGCACGTTGCACGTATTCAGGCATCCAGTTTTCGCCCAGAATCTCGCGCGCCATCTCCACCACGATGTAGTCGGCTTCGAGCAGGCCGTTGTTCAGGTCGTCCTGGTAACGATTCAGGCCCTGCAGGCAGCTGGGGCAGCTGGTGAGGATCTTGACGTTGTCCTGTGTGGCTACGGCACCGCTGGCCCGCAGCTGGGCTTCGCCCTTGCGGATTTCCTCTTCCTTGCGGAAACGCACCTGCGTGGAAATGTCAGGCCGTGTCACCCCCAGCGTGCCCGATTCGCCGCAGCAGCGCTCGCTCTTCAAGACCTGCTCGCCCACCAGCGCCTTCACGGTCTTCATCGAGTCCTGCAGCTTCATCGGGTTATGGCAAGGCTCGTGATACAGGTACGCACCCTTGCCCTGCAGTGCAATGCCCTTTTCCAGCAGGTATTCGTGGATGTCGATGATGCGGCTGCCGGGGAATATCTTGTCGAACTCATAGCCCTGGAGCTGGTCGTAGCAGGTGCCGCAGCTGACCACCACGGTCTTGATGTCGAGGTAGTTCAGCGTGTTGGCCACGCGGTGGAAGAGCACCCGGTTGTCGGTGATCATCTTCTCGGCCTTGTCGAACTGTCCGCTGCCGCGCTGCGGGTAGCCGCAGCAGAGATAACCCGGTGGCAGCACCGTCTGCACGCCCGCGTGCCACAGCATGGCCTGCGTCGCCAGCCCCACCTGGCTGAACAGCCGCTCGGACCCGCAACCAGGGAAATAGAACACCGCCTCCGTCTCGGCCGTGGTGGCCTGCGGGTTGCGGATGATCGGCACGTAGTCCTTGTCCTCGATGTCCAGCAGCGCGCGCGCCGTCTTCTTGGGCAGGCCACCGGGCAGCTTCTTGTTGATGAAGTGAACCACCTGCTCCTTGATGGGCGCAGTGCCCACCGTGGCGGGCGGCTTGGCCGTCTGCTTGCGGCCGACCTTGCGCAGGATGTCCACCGCCATGCGCTGGGCCTTGAAGCCCACGCCCACCATGGCCGAACGCAGCAGCTTGATGGTGTCCGGGTTGGTGGCATTCAGCATGGTCATCGCCAGGGCGTTGCCAGGGCGGAAGCTCTTCTTGCCCATCTTGCGCAACAGGTTGCGCATGTTCATGGTCACTTCGCCAAAGTCGATCTTGACCGGGCATGGCGTGTAGCACTTGTGGCACACCGTGCAGTGGTCCGCCACGTCCTCGAACTCCTGCCAGTGCTTGATCGACACGCCGCGGCGCGTC
>LNEG01000245.1 GCA_001464865.1 Burkholderiales bacterium Ga0074133 | reverse complement strand
CAGGATCTTGTTGCGCGGGCTGTAAAGCAGGCTCGCACGCGGCACATGGGTGGCGCACACCGGCTTGCACTTGCCGCAGCGCAGGCAGTCCTTGACCGAATCGGCAATCGCGCCGATGTCGCTTTGCTGCATGATCAGCGACTCGTGCCCCATCAGCCCGAAGCTCGGAGTGTATGCATTGGTCAGGTCGGCATGCATCACGGTGCCATTTGAGGCCTTTTTGGCCTCAAGCCCTTTTACTGATTGCCCTGACAGCTCCTCATTTCGTAGCAATTTGCCTTTGTTGAAGCGACCCTCGGGGTCCACCTTCTGCTTGTACTCGGCAAAAGGACGCAGCTCCTCGTCGGTCAGGAATTCGAGCTTGGTGATGCCGATGCCGTGCTCGCCCGAGATCACGCCATCGAGGCTGCGCGCCAGCACCATGATGCGGTCCACCGCCTCATGGGCCGTCTGCAGCATTTCGTAGTCGTGCACATTGCCGTCACCGGCATGCATGTGGAGCGCAACCCACACGCGGCCCTTGAGCACCCGCTTGTGGATGGCCGTGGCTTCGTCCAGGATCGGCTTGAACGGCGCACCGGCAAAGATCGTCTGCAACGGGGTCCGCAGCTGGGTCTTCCAGCTGGCGCGCAGGGTGTGGTCCTGCAGTTGCGGGAACAGCGCGGCCACGTCGTGCAGCCAGCCCGACCACAGCGCCCGCACCTCGGCGACCAGCGCAATGGCCTGCCCCACGCGGTCTTCCAGCAGCTCGGCCGAAGGGATCTCGCTGGCGTCGTCCTGCTTGCCCAGCGGCAGATTGCCGCGCTCGAAGAAATCCGTCAATGCATCGCACAGCTTGATCTTGTTGCGCAGGCTCAGTTCGATGTTGATGCGCTCGATGCCGTCGGTGTATTCGGCCATGCGCGGCAGCGGGATCACCACGTCTTCGTTGATCTTGAAGGCGTTGGTGTGGCGGCTGATGGCGGCCGTGCGCTTGCGGTCCAGCCAGAACTTCTTGCGCGCCTCGGCGCTGATGGCAATGAAGCCTTCGCCGCTGCGCGAGTTGGCAATGCGCACCACTTCGCTGGTCACGCGGGCCACGTCGTCGGCGTTGTCGCCTGCGATGTCGCCAAACAGCACCATCTTGGGCAGGCCGCCGCCATGCTTCTTGCTCTTGGTGGCGTAGCCCACGGCCTTCAGGTAGCGGTCGTCCAGATGCTCCAGGCCTGCCAGCAGCACGCCGCTGCGCTTTTGCTCGGCGAACATGAAGTCCTTGATCTCGACGATCGAGGGCACAGCGTCCCGGGCGTTGCCAAAGAACTCCAGGCACACGGTGCGCGTGTGCTCGGGCATGCGGTGCACCACCCAGCGCGCGCTGGTGATCAGGCCGTCGCAGCCTTCCTTCTGGATGCCCGGCAGGCCCGCCAGGAACTTGTCCGTCACGTCCTTGCCCAGGCCTTCCTTGCGGAAGGTCTTGCCCGGAATGCTCAGGCGCTCGCTGCGCACCGGCGTCTTGCCGTCGGCCTCGAAATACTGCAGCTCGAAGGTGGCCATGTCCACGTCATGGATCTTGCCCATGTTGTGGTCCAGGCGCGTCACTTCGAGCCACTGGGCATCGGGCGTCACCATGCGCCAGCTCGCCAGGTTATCGAGCGCCGTACCCCACAGCACGGCCTTCTTGCCGCCTGCATTCATGGCGATGTTGCCGCCAATGCAGCTGGCTTCGGCGCTGGTCGGGTCCACCGCGAACACGAAGCCTGCGCGCTCGGCCGCGTCGGCCACGCGCTGCGTGACCACACCGGCTTCGGTCCACACCGTACCCACCTCGCGGTCCATGCCCGGCAGGCGGCGCATTTCCACCTCGGTCATGGCCTCGAGCTTTTCGGTGTTGATGACCACGCTCTTCCAGGTCAGCGGAATGGCGCCGCCGGTGTAGCCCGTGCCGCCCCCGCGAGGAATGATGGTGAGGCCCAGTTCGATGCAGCCCTTGACCAGGCGCGCCATCTCGGCCTCGGTATCGGGGGTGAGCACCACAAACGGGTATTCCACACGCCAGTCGGTCGCGTCGGTGACGTGGCTCACGCGCGAGAGGCCGTCGAACTTGATGTTGTCCTTGGCCGTCAGGCGGCCCAGCGTTTTCTGCACCTGGCGGCGCAGCTGCGAGGCCTGTTCGAAGGTGGCGTTGAATTCGCCCACCGCGCGCCGCGCCGCGGCCACCAGCTCGCCGACCAGGCGGTCGCGTTCGGCGTCATCTGCGGGCGTGCGGCGCTTTTCGATCTCGCCCAGGCGGTGCTGCAGCGCATCGACCAGCATCTTGCGGCGGTCGGGGTTGTCCAGCAGGTCATCCTGCAGGTAGGGGTTGCGCTGGACCACCCAGATGTCACCGAGTACCTCATAGAGCATGCGGGCAGAACGGCCGGTGCGGCGCTCCTTGCGCAGCTGGTCCAGCAGGTCCCAGGCGGGCATCCCCAGCAGCCGGATCACGATCTCCCGGTCGGAGAATGACGTGTAGTTGTAGGGAATCTCGCGCAGACGCACGGGCTCGGCAGCCCGCGTCTGCAGGGCAGCCAACGCTATCGGAACATTCATGGGATCAACCTGGGTCGGCGCGAAGCGCCCTCGTGCCTTGGGGCCGAAATTTTATGCCACCGCCTGCCGGGCCGCTCCCCGGGCCGGCGTGACAACCCAGCCCGCAGGGCCTTGAACACAGGGTTTCAACGCAAATCGCGCTCAAGCCCTTTCCAAATAACCTTTTGCAGCTATATTTTCAGGAGCGAAATCAAAACAGTACGCGGCTGCGCAGCGTGCCGGGAACCTGGGCGAGCTTGTCCAGCGCCAGGTCCGACGACGCCGCATCGATGTCAATGACCACGTAGCCGATCTTCTCGTTGGTCTGCAGGTACTGGGCCGAGATGTTGATCCGGTTGTCCGAGAAGATGCGGTTGATCTCGGACAGCACGCCCGGCACGTTGCGGTGGATGTGCAGCAGGCGGTGCTTGCCGGGGTGCGCCGGCAGAGCCACTTCCGGGAAGTTGACCGACGACGTGCTGGTGCCGTTGTCGCTGTACTTGACCAGCTTTTCCGCCACTTCAAGGCCAATGTTGGCCTGCGCCTCCATGGTGGAGCCGCCAACATGGGGGGTGAGGATGACGTTGTCCAGCCCGCGCAGCGGCGAGATGAACTCGTCCTTGTTGGTGCGGGGCTCGACAGGGAACACATCGATGGCGGCGCCCAGCAGCTTTCCCGCGCGCAGGGCTTCCGCCAGCGGGTCGATCTCGACCACCGTGCCGCGCGCGGCGTTGATGAGGATGCCGCCCGGCTTCATGGCGGCAATCTCGGCCGCGCCAATCATCCACTGGGTGGAAGGCAGCTCGGGCACGTGCAGGCTGACCACATCGCTCTGGCCCAGCAGGTCGTGAAGGCTGTGCACCTGCCGCGCATTGCCCAGGGGCAGCTTGTTGACCACATCGAAAAACGCCACATGCATGCCCATGGCTTCTGCCAGCACCGACAACTGTGTGCCGATGGAGCCGTAGCCGACGATGCCCAGCGTCTTGCCTCGGATCTCGTACGCGTTGTCGGCCGACTTGAGCCAGCCGCCCCGGTGGGCCACGGCGTTTTTCTGCGGGATGCCGCGCATCAGCAGGATGGCTTCGGCCAGCACCAGTTCGGCCACCGAGCGGGTGTTGGAGTACGGGGCGTTGAACACTGCAATGCCGCGCTCGCGCGCAGCGTTCAGGTCCACCTGGTTGGTGCCGATGCAAAAGCAGCCCACCGCCACCAGCTTGCCAGCATGCGCAAACACGTCTTCGGTGAGCTGGGTGCGCGAGCGGATGCCCACGAAGTGCACGTCGGCGATCTTGCGCTTGAGTTCGTCGTCCGGCAGCGCACCGGCCACCGTCTCGATCTGGGTGTAACCCGCAGCGCGGATCACATCGACGGCGGACGGATGGATGCCCTCCAGCAGCAGAAATTTGATCTTGTTCTTGTCCAGCGAATTGGTGGCCATGCTTGCTCGCGTTGGTAAGGAATGAACACGGCCGTCGCATACGCGACAGCCGTCAGAAGTCATCCTTCACTATGCACCAAGATTGGTGCAGCGCACCAAAACCTTGCAGGTTTGGGTGAATGCCTCAAGACAGTCACAAAAGCGTCACAATCGCACCCCTTGCAGGTATCCCAAGGGGTTTTCCCCGGTTGTGACCACGCGGGTGCCATGCGACAACGACACACCACTGTCATACGGAGCGCAGAACATGCGTTCCCTGTGCTTTTCGTAATCCTCGAAGGAATCATTCATGCAACTCAAGCATCTGGCAGTCTCGGCTGCCGTCGCCCTCTCCCTGAGCGCTCCCGTTCAAGCCCAGCAGGTAGAAATCCAGTGGTGGCACTCGATGAGCGCCGCCCTGGGCGACTGGATCAACGACCTGGCCAAGCAGTACAACGCCAGCCAGACGCAGTACAAGGTCGTGCCTACCTACAAGGGTACGTATGACGAATCCATGACGGGTGCCATTGCGGCGTTCCGTGCTGGCAATGCGCCGCACATCCTGCAGGTCTATGAAGTGGGCACGGCCACGATGATGGCCAGCAAGGGTGCCATCGTGCCCGTGGCCAAGATCCTGAACGACGGCGGCTTCAAGTTCGACCCCACCGAGTACGTCTCGGCCGTGGCTGGCTACTACACGGCCCCCAACGGCCAGATGCTGAGCTACCCGCTCAACAGCTCCACCACCATCTTCTACTACAACAAGGACGCCTTCAAGAAGGCTGGCCTGGACGCCGAGAAGCCCCCGACCACCTGGCCCGAAGTGTTCGCGGCCGCCTCCAAGCTCAAGGCCAGCGGCCACAGCTGCCCGTTCACCACCAGCTGGATCAGCTGGACGCAGCTGGAAAGCTTCTCGCTGTGGCACAACACGCTGTTCGCGTCCAAGAACAACGGTTTTGACGGTGCCGACGCCCAGCTGCAGATCAACACCCCGCTGCACGTGCGCCACTTCGAGAACCTGGCCAAGGCTTCCAAGGAAGGCAGCTTTGTCTACAAGGGCCGCGGCAATGCCGCCGACGCGTCGTTCCCCTCGGGCGAATGCGCCATGATCACCGGCTCCTCCGGCCTGTACGCCCGCGTGGCCAAAGAGGCCAAGTTTGCTTACGGCATCTCTGCGCTGCCGTACTACTCGGACGTGAAGGGCGCACCCCAGAACACCGCCATCGGCGGCGCCAGCCTGTGGGTGATGGCAGGCAAGAAGCCTGAGGAATACAAGGGCGTTGCCAGCTTCCTGAACTTCCTGAACGACACCAAGGTGCAGGCTGCCAGCCACCAGCGCACCGGTTACCTGCCTGTGACCACGGGGGCCTTCAAGCTGACCGATGCGTCGGGCTTCTACCAGAAGAACCCCGGTACCGACGTGGCCGTGACGCAGATGATCCGCAAGGCCACCGACAAGTCGCGCGGCATCCGCCTGGGCAACTTCGTGCAGATCCGCTCGATCATCGACGAGGAAACCGAACAGATCTGGGCTGGCAAGAAGTCGCCCAAGGAAGCGCTGGACACGGCCGTGACCCGCGGTAACGAGCAACTGGCCCGTTTCGCCCGCGCCAACAAGTAAGCAGACCAACGCAGTGCCTGCCGGTGCTGACAGGCCTTGAAGCCGGTCAGCACCAAAAGCCCGCCGCCCCGTCAGCCACCATGGTTCACGGGCGGCGGGTTGTCTTTTTTGCCAAGGGCCGCTGGGGTAACCCACCCCGGCCTGCCGTTGGCAACGGCTCCGGTGCGCACCGGCATGCGCAGGGGCTTTTTTTGAGAGTGTGGACATGGAAAAACGCGTTCTATTTCGCTCGGCATGGCTGCCGTGGGTGCTTCTGGCACCCCAGCTGGTCATCATCAGCGTCTTCTTTTTCTGGCCGGCAGGCCAGGCACTGGTGCAGTCGTTCCAGGTGCAGGACTCCTTTGGCTTCTCGCGGGAATGGGTGGGGTTTGACAACTTCCGCGACCTGTTCCAGGACCCGGGCTACCTCGCATCCTTCAAGACCACTGCTTTCTTCTCGATCCTGGTGGCGGTGAGCGGTATCTCGCTGTCTCTGTTCCTGGCCATCTTTGCCGACCGCATCATCAAGGGCGCGCTGGCCTACAAGACGGCTCTGCTGCTGCCTTATGCGGTGGCCCCTGCCGTCGCGGGCGTGCTGTGGATGTTCATGTTTTCGCCATCGCTCGGTGTGGTGGCCTACATGCTGCGCCAGGCAGGTTTCGACTGGAACCACATGCTCAACTCCGACCACGCCATGGCGCTGATCGTGATTGCCGCCGTGTGGAAGCAGATCTCCTACAACTTCCTGTTCTTCCTGGCGGGCCTGCAGTCCATCCCCAAATCGCTCATCGAGGCCGCTGCGATTGACGGTGCGGGCCCCTGGCGCCGGTTCTGGAGCATCCAGTTCCCGCTGCTGTCTCCCACCACCTTCTTCCTGCTGGTGATCAACGTGGTGTACGCGTTCTTTGACACCTTCGCCATCGTGGACGCCACCACGCAGGGCGGCCCGGGCCGTGACACCGCCATCCTGGTCTACAAGGTGTATCACGACGGCTTCAAGGCCATGGACATGGGTGGATCGGCCGCGCAGTCGGTGGTGCTGATGGCCATCGTGGTCGTGCTCACTGTCGTGCAATTCCGCTACGTTGAGAAGAAAGTGCAGTATTGATATGGAGCACCCCCTGAGTCGCCTGCGGCGCCTTCCCCCTCCAGGGGGACGCCGCCCTTGCTGCGGGGCGGCCCTTGCTCGGCAGCCCTCACATTCAGCGCGCCAGTTTCAGGCGCCCTGTGCTGTGCTTTGCATCCTGAAAGATTCGAATGGTTGAACGTAGTCCCTATCTCACCGCGTTCTCGCACCTCATCATGGTGCTGGGCGTGATCATCGTCGGCTTCCCGCTGTACCTGGCGTTCGTGGCCTCCACCCACACCGCGCAAGACATCGTGCAGGCCCCCATGCCACTGCTGCCGGGCAGCAACTTCTGGCAGACCTACCGCGACACGCTGTTTGGCGGCGGCGCAGGCGCTGGCTCCACTGCGCCGGTGGCCCACATGATGTGGGTGAGCTTTGTCACCGCCATGGTCATCACCATCGGCAAGATCGCGATCTCGCTGCTGTCGGCGTTTGCCATCGTGTACTTCCGGTTCCCGTTCAAGGGCATCTGCTTCTGGCTCATCTTCATCACGCTGATGCTGCCGGTCGAAGTGCGCATCGGGCCCACCTACCAGGTGGTGTCCGACCTGGGCATGCTCAACAGCTATGCGGGCCTCACGGTGCCGCTGATCGCATCGGCCACGGCCACGTTCCTGTTCCGGCAGTTCTTCCTGACGGTGCCGGACGAGCTGGTGGAAGCCGCCCGCGTGGACGGCGCCGGCCCCATGCGCTTCTTCAAGGACATCCTGGTGCCGCTGTCGCGCACGTCGATTGCCGCGCTGTTCGTCATCCAGTTCATCTATGGCTGGAACCAGTACCTCTGGCCGCTGCTGGTGACCACCTCGGAAGACATGTACCCCGTGGTGATCGGCATCAAGCGGATGATTGCCGGCGGTGATTCGGGCAACGAATGGAACATCGTCATGGCAACCGCCCTGCTGGCCATGCTGCCGCCCGCCCTGGTGGTGGTGCTGATGCAGCGCTGGTTCGTCAAGGGCCTGGTCGATACCGAAAAATAAGTACCCAAACAGCCCAAGGTGCTTGATTTAAAAGCACTTAATGCTATCAAAATCATATCAACCGTGCGCACCAGCCCCCTGAACAACGCCCTGCCCTGCGCCTCCCGGCGCGGCACTGCAGGCCTGGCTGCCACGGTCCACATTCATTGAAATCATGGCATCCATCTCCCTCCGCAACATCGTCAAGCGCTATGGCACGGGCCCCAAGGCCAACCAGGTGATCCACGGCGTCAACGCCGAAGTGCAGGATGGCGAATTCATCGTCATCGTCGGCCCGTCGGGCTGCGGCAAATCCACCCTGCTGCGCATGGTCGCGGGCCTGGAAGAAATCTCCGGCGGCGAACTGCGCATTGGCGACCGCGTGGTCAACGACCTGGAACCCGCCCAGCGCGACATCGCGATGGTGTTCCAGAACTACGCGCTATACCCGCACATGACGAACTTCGAGAACATGGCCTACGGCCTGAAGATCGCCAAGGTACCCAAGGACGAGATCAAGGCCCGCGTCGACAAGGCCGCCAAGATCCTCGAACTCGGCCACCTGCTGGAGCGCAAGCCGCGCGAACTCTCGGGCGGCCAGCGCCAGCGCGTGGCCATGGGCCGCGCCATCGTGCGCCAGCCGCAGGTGTTTCTGTTCGACGAACCGCTGTCCAACCTCGACGCCAAGCTGCGCGCACAAACGCGCCTGGAAATCCAGAAGCTGCACCGCGAGCTGGGCATCACCAGCCTGTTCGTCACGCACGACCAGGTTGAGGCCATGACGCTGGCGCAGCGCATGATCGTGATGAACGCCGGCAACATGGAACAGTTCGGCACGCCCGAAGAGGTCTACCACACGCCCGCATCCACCTTCGTGGCCAGCTTCATCGGCTCGCCGCCGATGAACCTGCTCAAGAACGCGCCCAGCGCCAAGCCCGGCACCATCCTGGGCATCCGCCCCGAGCATCTGGATGTGCGCAGCGAGGGCTGGGAGATCAAGGTCGAGACGGTGGAATTGCTGGGTGCCGAACGCCTGATCTATGGCCGCATCAACGGCGAGCAGATCATCGTGCGCGTGGAAGAAGGCACGCTGGCTCCCGCACCCGACTCCATCATCCACGTTGTGCCGCGCCCTGATCGCCTGCACGCGTTTGATGCGACCACCGGCAAGAGGATCTGAAAATCTCCTGATCCGTTGCAGTACGGCCTGTTCCTGGCGCTCCACGTGTGAGCCGCGCCAGTTTCAGACGCCGCGCACAGCACAAGGCAAAAAGAGCAACCGATGACCGCCCCCTGGCCCTACCCCCGCTGGATCGCCCACCGTGGCGCCGGCAAGCTGGCCCCCGAAAACACCCTGGCCGCCTTCCGGCTGGGTGCACAGCACGGCTACCGCATGTTCGAGTGCGACGCCAAGCTCAGCAGCGATGGTGTGGTGTTCCTGATGCACGACGCCACGCTGGACCGCACCACCAACGGTGTGGCGGCCCTGGGCAGCAGCGCCAGCCGCACGGGCGGTGACCACCCCTGGAGCACGCTGGCGCAGCTCGATGCCGGTGGCTGGCATTCCAGGGCCTACGCGGGCGAGCCGCTGCCCACGCTGGAGAACCTGGCGCGGTACTGCATTGCCAACGGTTACTTCCTCAACATCGAGATCAAACCCACTCCCGGCCACGACGAGGCGACGGGCCGCGCCGTGGGCGAGCTGTCGGCACGGCTGTGGCAGGGTCAGGCCGTGCCGCCGCTGTTTTCGTCGTTCAAGCCCGATGCCCTGGCCGGGGCGCGTGCCACGGCACCGCACATCCCGCGTGCGCTGCTGCTCGACACGCTATGGGACGGCTGGGCCGAGGTGGCCGATCAGCTGGGCTGCGTGGCCATCGTCTGCAACCATGCGCTGTGGGATGCGGCCCTGGTCACACAGGTGCACGCCGCCAGCATGCGCGCGCTGAGCTACACCGTGAACGATGACTGGGCGGCACAGCGCCTGATCGAGCTGGGTACCGACGGGATCATCACCGACCGCGTAGACCTGTTCAGCCCGGCTGCGGGCGGCTGACTCCCAGGCTGCATCGCCAGCCTCCATCCGGGCCTGCCCTGCACTCTGCCAACCGGTGGCCCGCGACTCTACAGTTTGTTAACCGCACCGGTGCGGCGGGCTCGACAATCGCCGGATGCGTCTGAATAGCTCCCCCGCCGTGGCCCCCTTCGCGCCCCGGTCAGCCCCCGCTTCCACCTTGCCACTGCCCCACACACTGCAAAGCGCACTGCGCTGGTTGCGGACACTCCCCTGCTGCGTTCTGCTGGCCCTGCTGATGCTCGCGGGCGCAGCACCCGTCGCCGTGGCACAAGGCAACGGCGGCGCGGCACCTGCACCGGCTGCCGCCGCCAGCAAGCCATCGCCGGCGGACGAACCCGGGCTGCCCGGCGTGGACGAACTGCGCCGCCAGCTCGATGCCGTGCCGAAAAAACTGGGCGACGAGGACGACGGCCGCAAGCTGCTGGGCGATGTCAACGCCATCGGCGCAGCGGCTGAACAACTGGCCACGCAGCGCACCGAAGAGCTGGCCGACATCGACTCGCGCCTGGCCCGCCTGGGCCCTGCCCCCGAAAAAGGCGCCGCGCCCGATTCGCCCGACGTGGCCGGTCAACGCACCGCGCTGGGCAAGCAGCGCGCCGCGATCGATGCCGAGGTCAAGCTCGCCCGGCTGATCAGCGTGGATGCCGAGCAGCTGGGCACCGAGCTGATCCGCCAGCGGCGCGAGCTGTTCCAGGCCGCCCTGACGGCACGCGTGGGCTCGCCCCTGGGCCGCACCTTCTGGAACAACCTGCGCAGCGCCCTGCCCGGCGACACGGCGCGGCTGCAGTCGCTGGCGGGCAGCCTGCGGCAGGCCGTGGCGGCGGCCATGCAGCCCGAGCACCGCAGCACATTCGTGGGCAGCCTGATCGCCGCGCTGCTGCTGGCAGTGGGCGGCACCTGGCTGGCCGAGCGGCTGCTGGTGCGGCTCGTGCCCGCACAGTTGCCTGCGGGGCGGCTGCGCCGCTCGCTGCTAGCGACTGTGGCGGTGCTGGTGCACATGCTGCTGATCGGCCTGGCCGTGCAACTGGCCTGGAGCGGGCTGGAGGCTGCCGGCAATCTGGACGGCCCGCTCAAGACCCTGGCGCGCGCCACGGTGCGGCTGGCGGTGTTTGCAGCCTTTGTGGTCGGCCTGGGCCATGCGCTGCTGTCGCGCAAGCGCAGTTCGTGGCGCCTGCCAGGCATGTCGGACGAGCTCGCGCGCAGGCTGAGCCCCTACCCGTGGTGGCTGGCCGTTTTTGCATCCCTGAGCGCGCTGGTCACCGAGGTCAACAGCCTGATCGGCGCGAGCCTGGCAGCCGAGGTGGCCGTGCATGTGGTGACCGCACTGGGCATTTCGGTGGTGACGGCGCTGGCGCTGCGCCACCTGCGTGCGGCACCGGCGGTGGCAGAAGCAGCAGGCGAGCCTGCCGCACCCGACAACGGCCCCGCACTGACCGAGGGCGCTGCGGTGCCCGAGGCCGCTTCCCCCGCCTCCCGGCCGGTGTGGGTCGGCCTGCTGGTGGCAGTCGCTGGCGCGGCGATAGGCATCACCGTGCTGCTGGTCGCCTTCGGCTACGTGGCGCTGGCGGCCACGCTGGCGCGGCAGATGCTGTGGGCCGGACTGGTGTTTGCCACCACGTACCTGCTGTTCCAGCTGGTGGACGATGTGTGCGAGGCCGTGCTGTCATCGCCCGGCGCTTTCGGCCAGCGGCTGCACAAGGGCCTGGGCATTGATGCAAAGCTGCTCGACCAGGCGTCGGTACTCGTGTCGGGCGTGCTGCGCGTGGTGCTGTTCTTCTACATGATCGTTGCGCTGATGGCGCCGTTTGGCACCGGGCCGGACGAGGTGTTCCGGCGCGGCAGCGCGGTGGAACAGACGCTCAAGGTGGGCGACTTCACGCTGGCGCCGCAGGCCCTGCTGACCGCGCTGGCCGTGGTGGTGGCCGGGCTGCTGCTGATCCGGCTGCTCAAGCGCTGGCTGAGCGACCGGTACTTTCCCAACACGTCGCTGGAGCCGGGCATGCGCAGCTCCATCGTCACACTGCTGGGCTATGTCGGCGGCGTGGTGGTGATTGCGGTGGCACTGGCCAGCATGGGCATCAGCGTGGAGCGCATTGCCTGGGTGGCGAGCGCACTGTCGGTGGGCATCGGCTTTGGCCTGCAGGCCATCGTGCAGAACTTCATCTCGGGCCTGATCCTGCTGGCCGAGCGGCCGGTGAAGGTGGGCGACTGGGTGGTGCTGGGCGAGACCGAGGGCGACGTGCGCCGCGTGAACGTGCGCGCCACCGAGATCCAGCTGGGCGACCGCTCCACCATGATCGTGCCCAACTCGGAGTTCATCACCAAGACCGTGCGCAACATGACGCTGGCGGGTGCCCCCGGGCGCGTGCTGCTGCGCCTGCCCGCCCCGCTGGACACCGATGCCCAGCGCATGCGCGAGGTCATCCTGGCGGCGTTTCATGCGCACGAGGGCGTGCTGGACGACCCGGAGCCCATCGTGCAGCTCGAAGGCATCCTGAACGGCACCCTCACCTTTCTGGCCATTGGCTACGTGAGCAATCCGCGCAACACCGGCGGGGTGCGCAGCGACCTGCTGTTCACCATCCTGGCGGCGCTGCGCGAAGCCGGCCTCTCGCTGTCGCCACCGGCTACCACGGCAGTGGCACCGTACACGCCCGGCGGGCCGGGAGGCGCAGCGGCGGCCCCTGCCACCGCGGGTCTGGCATCCGGCAACCCTGCGGTGTAGTGCTACTATATTTGCAGCAATGAAGGCAAATAAAACAAGGGCCTGAGGGGAATCTGGCCCAAACTGGGCC
This sequence comes from Burkholderiales bacterium Ga0074133, assembly GCA_001464865.1. Lineage (GTDB taxonomy): Bacteria > Pseudomonadota > Gammaproteobacteria > Burkholderiales > Burkholderiaceae_C > Acidovorax. The sequence continues at coordinate 300 of LNEG01000245.1, read as the reverse complement.
AGAAACACCAGGCCCGGGGTCCGGGCCAGGGAAGTCCACGGGCCGTGCCGCGCAGGCCGGCAGCGGCAAGCCAGCGCCAGGGGGGGTTAGTCCACCTTGGCGCCCGACTTCTTCACGGCGTCGGCCCAGCGAGGCATCTCGGCGGCCAGGAATTTCGCAAAGTCATCCGAACCCAGGAAGGCCGGGTCCGCGCCCTGGCTCACCATGCGGTTGCGCACATCGGGCATCTGCATCACCTGGCCAAAGGCATCGCTGAGCTTGGCGACCACGTCTTTGGGCGTGCCGGCGGGCGCCAGGAAG
>LNEG01000244.1 GCA_001464865.1 Burkholderiales bacterium Ga0074133 | reverse complement strand
CTGGGCCTGCCCCTGGCGCCCAAGGACTGGTCCGGCCTGTCGCTGGCGGTGGGTGTGAGCGTGGCCGAGAGCCTGCAGCCCGTGCTGCCCCCCCTGGGCGCCGGGCAGCCCGCTCGTGTGGGCCTGAAGTGGCCCAACGACCTGTGGCTGGGCGGCGGCCCGCTGGGCGACCGCAAGCTGGGCGGCATTCTGGTGGAGACCGCCAGCTTTGTCGCGCCACAGACCGTACGGGAAGCCCCCCCCGCCGGCAGCGCCGCGCGCTACGTGGTGATCGGCATTGGCATCAACGTACTGCCGCGTGACGGCGAAGGCATGAGCATGCCCCCGGGCAGCCTGCAAGACGTGGAGACGGGCCTGGACGCACCCGGCGCGCTGGCGCGCATCGTGCCGCCGCTGGTGGCCATGCTGCAGTCGTTTGAAGGCTACGGCTTTGCGCCCATGCAGCCCCGCTTTGCGGCGCGCGACGTGCTGCAGGGCCGCGCCGTGACCCTGAGCGACGGCCACACCGGCACCGCGCACGGCGTGGGTGAAGATGGCGCCCTGCTGGTGCACACGGCAGGCGGCATGCAGGCGGTGACGAGCTCGGAAATCAGCGTGCGGCCCACGGGCATTCCGCGCGTGTAGCCGCCGCCCGCACATGCGCGATGATGCGTGCAAACCACCGGACAAGCGCCCCATGAAGACACACACCACGCTGCCTGCCAGCGCAGAAGGCTGCGCCGCATGCTGAGACTGGCCGTAGCCGCCCTGCTGCTGGCCAATGCCGGCTACTACGCGTGGACGCAAGGTTTTCTGGGCCAGTTTGGCCTGGCGCCCGAGGAGCAGTCCGAACCCCAGCGCATGGACCAGCAGATCCGCCCGGAAACCCTGCAGATCCTGCGCGTCAACCCCGGCAAGCCATCGGCACCGCCGCCGGCCCCTGCCGCAGCCCCCCCGACAGCAGCGGGTTCGCCATCAGCCGCCCCGTCGCCCGCCGATGCGACCGCAGTGGCCGCTGCCGACACGGCCGAATGCCTGCAGGCCGGCGTGTTCGACGAGCGCCAGGCCGAGACGCTGCGCACCGCGGCCGCCGCCGGGCTGCCTGCCGGCAGCTGGGTGATGGACCCCACCCCCATCCCGGGCCGCTGGATGGTCTACATGGGCCGGTTTGAAGACATCGAGACGCTGGACCGCAAGCGCGCCGAACTGCGCGCGCGCAAGGTGGACCACGACCGCGCCGGCGGCACACTGGAGTTCGGCCTCTCGCTCGGGCGTTTTTCCACCAAGGAAGCGGCCGAACGCGAGCTGGCCAACCTGAACACCCGCGGCGTGCGCACGGCACGCGTCATCCAGGAGCGCCCCGATTCGCCAGGCTTCACCTTGCGCCTGCCCAGCGTGAACGACGCCCTGCGCGCGCGGCTTGACTCCCTGCGCACCGCCATGGCTGGCAAGACGCTGCGCACCTGCGCCTGAGTGCTGCCCAGTGGCAGGTGTCGATGGCGCCCTCTTGCACGCCAGGCTCTGGCAAACCGGCCGCTGCGCTGCATCCCTGCCTTCCCCCGACAGACGCCAACCCCATGACTGAAGCCACTGACTCCATCCACTGCGACCAGCACGGCCCCGCCCGCGCCGCCTGCGTATGCAGCCACCTGTTTCGCCAGCCGATACAGCGCTGGCATAGCGACGCCCCCACACCGGACACGCCGCACCCCGACGCGTGGTGCACAAGCTGCAATGCTGCGCTGCAGGCGGGCGGCGGCGAGTGGAATGAACACAACGCGACCTGCCTGGACGTGCAGGTGTTGTGCCATCACTGCTACCAGTCCGCCCAGGCCTCCAGCGTGCAGGCCCTTGACGGAGCCGTGCGCGACGCCTGGATCGACACCGTGACCGAAGGCCACCACGCGCTGGTGGACAAGCAACGGGGGCTGGAGGCCGACTTCGGCCTGTCGACCTTTGAGCGCTGGGACTATGACCAGGCCGCGGGCACCCTCACGTTTTCGCAGGACAGCGTGGCGCGCGTGGTAGCCGACATCGAGTTCATCGGTTCGGTATCGGAGGCCAGTGGCACCTGGCGGTGGGCCTGGGCCAACTTTCACAACGCGCCGCGCGTGGTTTCACGCATTGGTGCGGTGCGCGACTACGGCGAAGCCCATGGATTCCTGCACCTGACGGTGCCGCAATGGGCGGGCGACGCCACCGATGGCTGGGAGGTATCTGGCGTCGCGGCAGACGTGCTGGGCGCCCGGGGGGTGTACCGGGTGCCAGGCGCCAGCGGCTTCCTGTACATGGCACTGATGAAGGTGCAGCGCACGGGTTGAGAGGCGGGCAGCAGGCCGCGCTGCCCCGGGCCTTAAACGTCGATGACCCGCGTCTCGCCGTGGCGCATCAGCCAGACGGTGTCTGCGGGCAGGCCGCGCTGCGCCAGCGCCGCTGCCAGGTCGCGCGGCGGGTGGTCGAAGGCCTCCTGCGTGAGCATGAAAGTGCCCCAGTGCACGCCCATGGCCTGCGTGGCGCCGCTGTCCAGCAGCAGCTGCACGGCATCGGCCGGATTCACATGCATGGGCTTCATGAAATCGCGCGGCAGGTAGGCGCCGATGGGCAGGGCCACAAAGTCCATGGCGCCCAGCCGCTGCCGGATGGCCTTGAAATCATCGCTGTAGCCGGTATCGCCCGGGAACAGGAAACGCCACGGCGCGGCCCCCGCTGCTGCCCACTCCAGCACAAAACCGCCCCACAGCGACGCATTGGTGTCCCACGGCGTGCGGCGGCTCCAGTGCTGCGCGGGCGTGAAATGCACGTGCAGCCCGGGCGCAAGGTCGGCATGCTCCCACCAGTGGAGTTCGGTCACGGGGCCAAAGCCGCGCTGGGTGAACCAGCCGCCCAGGCCTTGCGGCACCACGAAGCGCGGCGCCTGCCCGGCCTGTTGGAGGCGGCGCAGCGTGGCGTAGCACAGGTGGTCGTAGTGGTTGTGCGAGATGAGCACCACGTCGATGGGGGGCAGCGCCTCGGGCTGTAGCGGTGCGGGCACCCGCCGCGGTGCGCCAAAGCGGCCCAGCGGGCCGGCATGGGTGGCAAGCGTGGGGTCCATCAAGACGTTGAGGCCGCCCACCTGCAGCAGGATGGACACGTGGCCCAGCCAGGTCACCACGGGCGACTGCGGGCGCTGTGACAGCCGCGCGTGGTCCACCGGCGTGCTCCATGCACGCGCAAACGCCTCGTAGCCCCCGGCGGGCGGCTGCGGCGGCTTGAAGTCGCCGCGCAGCGAGCGCCACACCATTTCGTACCAGGGAAAGTTGCCAATCACCACGCCGGGGTGGCTGTTGGCAAAGCGGCGGGCGGGTGGGGGCATAAGAACCTTTTCAAGATCTTTTCAGGGTCGCACAAGTGCCTTGCCGGGATGGGATGCAAGGCGCGGGGTGCAGTTGATAGCTTGGCTATCAACAAGCGCCGCAACGCCGCAGACCGCCCGGCAAGGCACTTGCCCGAAGGGTTGGAGTGAAATCGGGTGATTGAACGCTCCGGCTGCTTGCATGGGCACGAGCCCATGCGGCGCATCCGAAGCATCCACTCATCCCGATTGCACTCCAATGCGATCCCCGAAAAGATTTTGAACAGGTTCTAAGGGCAGGTCGGGTGGCTAAGGCAGGCGATGATGCCGCAGGTGCATTGCCCCCGCCCTCTGTCGCGAATACGGCTGTGTGCACGCCAGTGCGGCAGCAGCAGCCGTCACGGCGATCGGGCGAATTCAGTTGCGCGCGGGCACGTCGCGCGCCTCAAAGCGCACGCTGAACCGGGCACCGGGCGGGTGCTGGCCGGGGCGGGCGTCTTCCAGCGCCACCTCGGCGCCATGCTTGCGCGCAATCTCCAGCACGATGGGCAGGCCCAGGCCCGAGCCGTCGGCCTCGCTGCCCAGGGCCCGGTAAAACGGCTGGAAGACCAGCTCGCGCTCCGATTCGGGCACGCCCGGGCCCGAGTCTTCCACCTGCAGCAGCAGCACATGGCCAAAAGTGTCGGCCAGCACGCGGGCCGTGACCACGCCCGGCTTGCCAGGGGTGGACGGCGTGTAGTTGATGGCGTTGTCCAGCAGGTTGCGCACCAGTTCCTTGAGCAGCGTGGGGTTGCCGTCCAGCAGCACGCCGGGCGAACCGGGCTCGGCCCCGTCGTAGCCCAGGTCGATGTGCTTGTCGAGGGCGCGCGGCACCGAGTCGCGCACCACCTCGATCACCAGGCGTGCCAGGTCACAGGGCTGGCGCGCAATGCCCACGCCGCTGCCTTCGGCCCGGGCCAGCGCCAGCAGCTGGTTGACGGTGTGCGTGGCGCGGATGCTGGAGCGGCCGATCTGCTGCAGCGAGCGCTTGAGTTCCTCGGTGCTGGTGCCCTCACGCTGAGCCAGGTCGGCCTGCATGCGCAGGCCCGCCAGCGGGGTCTTGAGCTGGTGTGCGGCATCGGCCAGAAAGCGTTTTTGCGTGGCGAGCGAATCGTTCAGGCGCTTGAGCAGGTCGTTGACGGACGCCACCAGCGGCGCCACTTCGAGCGGCACGGTGCGGTCGTCCAGCGGCGAGAGGTCGTCGGGGTTGCGGGCGCGAATGCGCTGCTCCAGCTGGTTGAGCGGCTGGATGCCGCGCGCCAGCGCCAGCCACACCAGCAGCACGGCCAGCGGCAGGATGACGAACTGCGGCAGCATCACGCCCTTGATGATTTCGGTGGCCAGCACGCTGCGCTTTTCGCGCGTTTCGGCCACCTGCACCAGCACCAAGGGCGCCTCTTCGGCGGGCATGCGCACCCACACGTAGGCCACGCGGATCTCGATGCCGCGCATCTCGGCGTCGCGCAGGCGCACCTCGCCGGGGTGGGGGATTTCGTCACCGGGTGGCTCGGGCAGGTCGCGCTCGCCCGAGAGGAACTCGCCGCCGGGGCCGACCACCTGGTAATACACGATGTCGGAGTCGTCGGCGCGCAGGATCTCGCTGGCAGGCTGGGGCAGGTTGAACTGCGCCTTGCCGTTGGCCACGCTCACCAGCTGGGCCAGTGCGTGGGCGTTGTATTCCAGCGCGCGGTCAAACGGCTTGTTGGCCAGGCCCTGCGCCACCAGCCAGGTCAGCGCCAGGCTCACCGGCCACAGCAAAAGCAGCGGCGTGAGCATCCAGTCGAGGATCTCGCCGAACAGGGAGCGCTGCTCACGCAGGAAGATCTTCAAACGGGCCCTCGCAGGGTTTTTGGGGTCAAAACGGCCTCAAGTCCAGTATTTGATTGCACCTTTAGCTATCCAATTGATAGCATAAGGACTCTGCAATCAGCCGGGAATCTTTTCCAGGCAGTAGCCCAGGCCGCGCACGGTGGCGATGCGGATGGGCCCGCCCTCGATCTTCTTGCGCAGGCGGTGGATGTAGACCTCGATCGCGTTGTTGCTGACCTCTTCGCCCCACTCGCACAGGCGCTCCACCAGCTGCTCCTTGCTGACCAGGCGGCCGGCGCGCTGCAGCAGCACCTCCAAGAGGCCCAGTTCGCGGGCCGACAGCTCGATCATCTTGCCGTCGATGGTGGCCACGCGGCCGGTCTGGTCGTACACCAGCGGGCCGTGCTTGATGACGCTGCTGGTGCCGCCCATGCCGCGGCGCGTCAGGGCCCGTACACGGGCTTCCAGCTCCTGCAGGCTGAAGGGCTTGGCCATGTAGTCGTCGGCGCCAAAGTCCAGGCCCTTGACCCGCTCTTCCACGCTGTCGGCCGCCGTGAGGATGAGCACCGGCAGGGCCGACCCGCGGCTGCGCAGCTTCTTGAGCACCTCCAGGCCGTGCATGCGCGGCAGGCCCAGGTCGAGGATGAGCAGGTCGAATTCGTTGTTGGTCAGCAGCGCTGCATCGGCCTCGGTGCCGCTGGCCACATGGTCCACCACGGCGCCGGAGGTGCGCAGCGTGCGCAGCAGGCCATCGGCCAGCACCTGGTCGTCTTCGGCAATGAGGATGCGCATGCGGTTGTCTCCGGTGTGTTGTGCGGCCATGAAGCATGGCCTTTCCGCCCGGTGATTTTAGGGCGCCGCGCGGCGCTGTGCGGCGCAAGCCGGACAAGCCGGGCAGCCGCGCGCCCACCGCCCCAGCCCGGGTGCCCCCGGGCGGGCAGCCCCCACGCGGCGGACTTCAGCGCGGGTCGGTGGCCAGCAGCGCCTGCACCAGGGCCTGGAGGTCCGCCTGCAGGCGGGCCATGCCTTCAGGGAGCTGGGCCAGCGTGCGCTCATCCATGTAGAGCTTGCGGTTGATCTCCAGCTGGATGCTGTGGCGGTGCTCGGCGGGGTTGCTGTAGCGGCGCACCAGCTCCACGCCTTTGTAGGGGTGGTTGTATTCCACGCTGTAGCCGCGTGCGCGCAGCTGCTCGCACACCAGGGCCGACAGGGCCGGGCTGGCGGTGGTGCCGTCGCGGTCGCCCACCACAAAGTCGGCATGCTCCAGGCCCGGGAAGTCGGTGGCAAAGCGCCCGGCCACCGCGGGCATGGAGTGGCAATTGATGTGGATGCTGTAGCCATGCCGGGCGTGGGCCGCCTCGATGGCCTGCTGCACGGCAGCGTGGTACGGGCGCCAGCAATGGTCGATGCGATGGCGCACCTCGGCCACCGAAAGCTGGCGGTGGTAGATGGGCTCGCCCTCGTCGGTCAGTTTCCAGATCAGGCCCTTGCCCAGGCGCACCTTGCTCAGCACGGCCGGGTCGGTGGAGACCGGGTCGGGCCAGGGCGCGTCGAGCAGGGTGGTGTCCAGCTCGGTCGTGTCGCGGTTGGCATCAAGGTAGATGCGGGGAAAGTGCGCCTCGACCCACGCCACGCCCAGCGCGGGGGCAAAGGCGTAGATCTTCTCGACATGGGTGTCTTCGGCGCGCCGCAGCGTGGCCAGCGCGCAGGCCGAGTTGAAGTCGGGCGGGTAGTGCGTGCCGCTGTGGGGAGAGTCAAGCACCAGGGCCGTGGTACCGGGAATGGCCGTCACAGCAGCGGGCACCGCCCCGGGTGAGCCGGTCACACCGGGATGGGCTTGCTGGAAATGGTTCTGGATCAGTTTCAGGGCTGCATGCATAGGCAGAGTGTGCGCAAAGTGGGGCGGCTGGCCTGGCCGCCCAGACCGGTGAAAGACCATGGTTATCGCTGTCGCGGTCTTTCCCGGCTATGGCCGCCGGGCCCCAGGGCCCGGTGTGGGTTCAGTCGAGCACGACCTTGGCGTAAGCGGCGACGCCCTTCATTTTGTCGATCTCGTCGGCAATCTGTGCGGTGAACTCCCTGGATATCGTGCCCGAAGGGTAAAGCCCCTGCCCGGCAAGGCGCTCGCGCACCGCGGGCTCGCGCAGCGCCTGCGCCACGGCTTGCTGGATGCGGTCTACCGCGGCGCGGGGTGTCCCGGCCGGGGCCACCAGGCCAAACCATGACGGTTCGTTGGCCTGTTTGTAGCCCAGGGCCGCGTAGGTGGGCACGTCGGGCAGCACTTCCAGCCGCACGGGCCAGGACACCGCCAGCGCCCGCAGCTTTCCGGACTTGATATGGGGCAGCGAGGACGCCACCTGATCGAAGTACACGGCCACCTGCCCCGCCAGCACATCGTTGATGGCAGGGCCTGCGCCGCGGTACGGGATGTGCACCATCGACGTGCCGGTGCTGCGCTTGAACAGCTCGCCCCACATGTGGCCGATGGTGCCGTTGCCCGGGGTGGCGTAGGACACCTTGCCGGGGTTGGCCTTGAGGTACTTGACCAGCTCGGCGAAGTCCTTGACGGGCAGGGCGGCAGGGTTGACCACCAGAACCCCGGGGGCCCTCACGATTTCGGTCACACCCACGAAATCCTTGATGGGGTCGTATGGCAGCTTTTTGTACACGGCGGGGTTCACACCGTGGGTCGACAGCGTGGCCACGCCCAGCGTCAGGCCGTCTGCCGGGGCGCGGGCCACCTCGGCCATGCCGATGGAGCCGCCGGCACCGCCGCGGTTTTCCAGCACCACGGGCTGCTTGAGGATGCGCGACAGCGGCTCCTGCAGACTGCGGGCCGTGATGTCGGTGGCACCGCCCGGCGGGAAGGGCACGATGATGCGCAGGGGCTGCCCCTCTTGCGCGAAAGACATTCCGGGAGCGAAAGATACAGCGGCAAGCGCTGAAAGCATGTGACGGCGTTGCATGGGCGGGTCTCCTTTGTGGAGCCCCGAGATTACGGTTGGCATGCGCGGGCGCCAAGCAACAGATGGAGCTGATAACATTCCAAAACGGAATGTTCAAACCGCCGCACCATGTCCTCGCTCCGCCGGCTTTCACCCCCTTTGCACCTGCTGCGCGCCTTTTCGGGGGTCACGCGGTTTGGCAGCGTCTCGCGCGCGGCGGACGCACTGCACCTGACGCAAAGTGCAGTCAGCAAGCAGATCCGTGAACTGGAGGACTGGGTGGGCGTGGCCCTGTTCGAGCGCAGCCGCAAACGCCTGGCGCTGACACCCGCCGGCGAGCGCTATGAGAAAGCCGTACGCGCCGTGCTGGCGCAGCTGGAGGCGGCGACGCTGGAGCTCATCACCAGCAACGATGGCGGTGGCGCGCTGCACCTGTCCAGCCTGCCCACGTTTGCCGCCAAGTGGCTGATCCCGCGCCTGCCGCAGTTCCAGCAGCAGCACCCGCAGATCACCCTGCATTTCGTGCCCTATGTGCACAGCTACGACTTCGAGCGGCCCGAGCTGGACTGCTCCATCCTCTTCGGCGATGGCCACTGGCCGGGCGCGCACGCCCACTACATCACGGGCAACGAGGTCGCGCTGATCGCACCGCGCACGCTGCCTGCCGATGGCGCCATCGACACACCCGCCGATGTGGCACACCACACGCTGATGCGCCATGTGACGGTGCCCGAGGCCTGGCTGCACTGGAGCGAGACACAAGGCGTGACGGGGCTGATAGACCCGCTGGCGGGCCCGCAGTTCGACCAGTTCCAGACCATGATCCGCGCGGTCATGGCCGGGATGGGGCTGGCGCTGGTGCCGCGCTGCCTGGTGCAGGACGAGATCGCGGCCGGGCTGGTGCGCGAGCCCCTGGCGCAGTACCCGATGGGCGGCGGCTACTGCGGCGACATGGGCTATTGGTTCTGCTACCCGGAAGGCCGCACGCAGCTGCACGCGCTGCAGTGCTTCCGGCAATGGCTGCTGCACGGCGCGGCGGGCGGGGGCGACACCGCCGGTACGCCCGCCAACGTCACACCCTCGCACGCCTGACCCCGCGCCAGGCTGCGAGGCAGCGGGCTCAGTCGCCGCCGCTCCCTCCGGCATACGCCTCCAGACCGATGCTGACCACCGTGGCCACGTCATCGCCCACCTCGGCACGGAACTCGGCCTCGGCCTGCGCCACCGCGTCGCGAAACGCCTGCAGCCACGCCAGGCCCGCAGGGGTGAAGCACACCCGGCGCGCCCGGGCGTCCAGCGGGTGGGCCTCGCGCGTGACCAGGCCCCAGGCCTCGCACTGATCGACAAGATTCGCCATGGCCTGCTTGGTCATGCCGGCGCGCCGGGCCAGGTCGGTCAGCCGGTCGCCCTCCAGGGCCAGGTGGCGGGTGATGTGCACGTGCGCAGCGGACACCTGGTCGCGCGCGGCCAGGTTGGACAGGGCCAGCGGCACCTCGACGTTGTGGGCCATCAGCTGCAGCACGCGCGCGTCAAAGCGGCGCAGCGCGCTGCCCATGAGCCGGCCCAGGTGGGTCTGGCGCCAGCCGGCATCGGGGGCAGCGGCAGTGGTGGAAGGCGTTGGAATCATCGCCCCCACATTGTCAGCCAAACTGACCAACTTTTGGCTATTGCAAATCCAACGGCTCGCATAAACTACTGTTCACGCATCCAGCCTGTGATTAACCGCAGAGCCATGGAAGCCTTCCAACCTGTTGTTATTCAAGGAGTTTTTCATGGACGTCAAAGGCACCAACCCCGCTCTGCCGGTCAACACCGAAAAGGCCAAGGCCCTGGCAGCCGCGCTGGCCCAGATCGAAAAGCAGTTCGGCAAGGGCACGATCATGCGGCTGGGTGAAGGCGAAGTGATCGAGGACATCCAGGTGGTGTCCACCGGCTCGCTGGGCCTCGATATCGCCCTGGGCGTGGGCGGCCTGCCGCGCGGCCGGGTGGTCGAAATCTACGGCCCGGAATCGTCGGGCAAGACCACGCTGACCCTGCAGGTGATTGCCGAGATGCAAAAGCTGGGCGGCACCTGCGCCTTTGTGGACGCCGAGCACGCGCTGGATGTGCAGTACGCCCAGAAGCTGGGCGTGCAGCTGTCCGACCTGCTGATCAGCCAGCCCGACACCGGCGAGCAGGCGCTTGAAATCGTGGACAGCCTGGTGCGCTCGGGCGCCGTGGACCTGATCGTGGTCGACTCGGTCGCCGCGCTCACGCCCAAGGCCGAAATCGAAGGCGAAATGGGCGACGCCCTGCCCGGCCTGCAGGCCCGCCTGATGAGCCAGGCGCTGCGCAAGCTCACCGCCACGATCAAGAAGACCAACTGCATGGTCATCTTCATCAACCAGATCCGCATGAAGATCGGCGTGATGTTCGGCAGCCCCGAAACCACCACCGGTGGTAACGCGCTCAAGTTCTACGCCTCGGTGCGCCTGGATATCCGCCGCACCGGCACCATCAAGAAGGGCGACGAAGCCATCGGCAACGAAACCAAGGTCAAGGTGGTCAAGAACAAGGTGAGCCCTCCGTTCAAGACGGCCGAGTTCGACATCCTGTTCGGCGAGGGCATCAGCCGCGAGGGCGAGATCATCGACATGGGCGTGACCGCCAAGATCGTGGAAAAGAGCGGCGCTTGGTACGCCTACAACGGCGAGAAGATCGGCCAGGGCCGCGACAACGCCCGCGAGTTCCTGCGCGAGAACTCAGACCTTGCGCGGGAAATCGAAAACAAGGTGCGGGACAGCTTGGGCATCGCCCTGCTGCCCCCTGCGCTGGCGGTAGCCAGTGCAGGCGACGAGGCGTAAGCCGAGTAGCGGGCCGCAGTTTCTCTAAAACAAGGTCCGGGAGAGCCTGGGCATCTCGTTGCTGCCACCCGCGCTGGCGGTGGCCGGTGCCGGCGACGAGGCGTAAGCCCAAAGCACGGCAGTTGCAGGAGAGCAGGGCCCGGGAAGCCGGGCCTTGCGCTACACGCCGGAGAGCGCAGAACCAGCGCACCACCACGGCGCAAGCGGTCCGGGGTCTCGCCACGGCCCTCGGCAAGCGTTTTTGTGCAAAAACGACTTGCAGCCCTTGATTTAAAAGCCTGTTCAGCTATTATTTTTATAGCATATTGACGTCATGGGTTTCACAGCACCGTCGCTCAAAGGCCGCGCCCTGCGGCTGCTCAGCCAGCGCGAGCATTCGCGCGATGAGCTGAGGCGCAAGCTTGCGCGGCATGTGCAGGAGGGCGAAGACCTGGAGGCGGTGCTGGATGACCTGCAAGCCAAGGACTTCATCAGTGAAGCGCGGGTGGTCGAGTCCACCGTGCACCGGCGCGCCAGCCGCCTGGGCGCCGCCCGCATCCGCCAGGAACTGCAGGCCAAGGGCGTGGCACCCGACCTGGGCCTGCACGAAACCGAGTTTGCGCGCGCCCATGCCCTGTGGGCCCGCCGGTTTGACGCCCTGCCCGGCGACGCCAGGGAGCGCGGGCGGCAAGGCCGGTTTCTGCTGACGCGGGGGTTCTCTGGGGAAGTCATCCACCGCGTTCTGCGCGGGGAGGTTCCCGACGACCGTGACAGCCAGGCGTGATGCACGGCCGGTTTGCAGCAAGGGGAACTGTGGTTACGGCTGCCGCCCCGATGGGGACCACGTTACGCAGCAGCGCGCAGGCACGCTGTCACACACGCCCGCGCAGGAAGGCAATGCACTGTGGGCCGCCGTTGCGAAGGCGCAATCCCGCCACCGCAACCAGGCAACCCGCTGCAACCTTGCCGCAGTGAGTGCGCAGTGAGTGCGCGATCAGTGCCCCAGCATCAGCTGCAGGTTCTGCACCGCAGCGCCGCTGGCGCCCTTGCCCAGGTTGTCCAGGCGCGCAATCACCACCGCCTGCCGGTATTGCTCGTTGGCAAACACGCGCAACTCCAGCTTGTTGGTGTCGGTCAGCGTGTCGGCGGCCAGCTTCAGATCATCCGTGGGCGGCAGCACGCTGACCCACTGCTCGGACGTGTTGGTGCGGCTGTAGTGGCCGGCCAGTGCGTCGTGCAGGTCGCTGGCCTTGGGAGCGCCGGGCAGCAGGTCGAGGTGCAGCGGCAACTGCACCAGCATGCCCTGGCGGAAATTGCCCACGGCAGGGATGAACACGGGGCGGCGCGTGAGCCCGGTGTAACGCAGGATCTCGGGAATGTGCTTGTGCGCCAGGCCCAGCGCATAGGCCTCGTAAGGCGCTGCAGTGCCCGCCTCGTACGCTTCGATCATCGTGCGGCCGCCGCCCGAGTAGCCCGACACCGACGGCAGGCTCAACGGATAGTCGGCAGGGATCAGGCCTGCATCGACCAGCGGGCGCAGGATGGCAATGGCACCCGTGGCATAGCAGCCGGGGTTGGAGACGCGGCCGGCTTCACGCACGGCCTGCGTCTGCGATGCTGCAAGTTCCGGAAACCCGTACACCCAGCCATCAGCCGTGCGGTGGGCGGTGCTGGCGTCGATCACCTTGACCTTGCGGCCAGTGGTGCGCTCGATCTCGTCCACCATTGCCACGGTTTCGCGCGCTGCATCGTCGTGCAGGCACAGGATGACCAGGTCCACGCCCGCCATCAGGTCGCGCTTGGCGGCAGGGTCCTTGCGCAACTCGGGCGCAATGCTCACCAGCTCGATGTGCGGCATGGTCTGCAGGCGCTCTCGGATCTGCAGGCCCGTCGTGCCGGCTTCGCCATCGATGAAAACTCTGGACATGGAAGTGCTCCTGCAAAAAAGTGGCGTCAGCGTGGGCTGCCGGATCATCGAGGGCGCGTGTACTGCCGTTCTGGCCGACCGCGCGACCCGCCCCCGCTGTAAGTTAGGCACAAGGATGGTGCGTTGCAGCATGATACATTCGCTGGTTGCCATGTCCCCAGCCCGCGGCCAGACAATTGTTCATGGTAAACGGGTAACAACCACCCTTCCCTGAGAGAGACCTCATGAAGATTCACGAATACCAAGGCAAGGAAATCTTGCGCAATTTTGGTGTGCCCGTTCCGCGCGGCATTCCCGCATTCACGGTGCAAGAAGCCGTGGAAGCAGCCCAGAAGCTCGGCGGCCCCGTGTGGGTGGTCAAGGCCCAGATCCACGCCGGTGGCCGTGGCAAGGGTGGTGGCGTGAAGGTGGCCAAGTCCATTGACGACGTGAAGGCACGCGCCAGCGACATCCTGGGCATGCAGCTGGTCACGCACCAGACGGGCGCCGAAGGCCAGAAGGTCCGCCGCCTGTACATCGAAGACGGCGCCGACATCAAGAACGAACTGTATGTGTCGCTGGTCACGGACCGCGCCACGCAGAAGGTAGCCCTGATCGCGTCGAGCGAAGGCGGCATGGACATCGAGGAAGTGGCCCACTCCACACCCGAGAAGATCATCACCGAGATGATCGACCCCCTGACCGGCATCACCGAAGCGCAAAGCCGCAAGGTGGCAGCAGCCATCGGCCTGACCGGTGCCTCCGTCGACCAGGCTGTGGACATCTTCGCCAAGATCTACAAGTGCTACATGGACACCGACGCGTCGCTGGTGGAAATCAACCCCCTGAACTGCGACTCCAAGGGCAACCTGATGGCCCTGGACGCGAAGTTCAACTTTGACGCCAACGCCCTGTTCCGTCACCCAGAAATCGTGGCTTTCCGCGATCTGGACGAAGAAGATCCGGCCGAAGTGGAAGCCTCCAAGTTCGACCTGGCCTACATCAGCCTCGATGGCAACATTGGCTGCCTGGTGAACGGTGCCGGCCTGGCGATGGCCACCATGGACACGATCAAGCTGTTTGGCGGCGAGCCTGCCAACTTCCTGGACGTGGGCGGCGGCGCCACCCCCGAGAAGGTCACCGAAGCCTTCAAGATCATGCTGAAGAACCCCAAGGTCGAAGGGATTCTGGTCAACATCTTCGGCGGCATCATGAAGTGCGACACCATCGCCACCGGCGTCATCACCGCCTGCAAGGCCGTGAACCTGAACGTGCCGCTGGTCGTGCGCATGAAGGGCACGAACGAAGAGCTGGGCAAGAAGATGCTGGCCGAGTCCGGCCTGCCCATCATCGCTG
>LNEG01000243.1 GCA_001464865.1 Burkholderiales bacterium Ga0074133 | reverse complement strand
AGCCAGAAGGGGGTAGGGTGCCGAACAGCCGAACAGCCGAACAGCCGAACAGCCGAACAGCCGAACAGCCGAACAGCCGAACAGCCGAACAGCCGAACAGCCATACGGGTCATCGCTGCGCTCGACCCGGCAGGGCCGCGCCCCGTGCTAGCGGCCGTCGGTTGCGTCAGGCACTGCGCCCGCGAGATGGGGCCGAGCGAAGCAAAGGCCCGAATGGATGTCCGTTCCCCATCCCCTCTGTATGCGCCGAGGTGCCGAAGGACACACGCGCATCGTGAACTGACTCGCCGCAGCTGTCTGAGCGGAGCTGCAACGCAGCGCAGCGAGTTCTGCGGCGCACCCCGCCCGCGAGCACCGCAGGTTGCCCCGGCGCAACGCGCCGGGGACGCAGACAGCTGGGTCGCCCTTTCTTTGGTGACTTTCTTTCGGCGACGCGAAAGAAAGTTACTCGCACGCCGGGCGACTCCCGGCCTCCGTCCTAAACACAAGCATGCGGTAGCCACAGAAAACGCCGCCGCGACGACCCCGGGTCAAAAGCAGCCAAAGCAATCCAGCTAACGCCAACCAATATCAAGCGCTATAACAATAATAGCTATGGAGGCAATCAAAACAAGCGGCAGAGGCCCAAAACGCCTCAAAAACCCTGAAATCACCCTCCAAGCCACCGAAACGCCAACGGCATCAACACCGCCGCCCACACCACCTGCAACCCCAACGCCAACCCCGCATACGCCCCCGCATCCGCATGCACCTGCAACGCATGCGCCGCCCCGATGCCATGCGACGCCGTGCCCAGCGCAAACCCCCGCAGCGCCATCCCTTCCGGATCGGTCGGCAACCGCAACAACCCGAACAGCCAGCGGGCAGACAGCGCCCCCACCATCCCCGTCAGCGCGGCAAACACGGCGGCCAACGCAGGCACCCCGCCAATCTGCGCCGCCACCCCCATCGCCACCGGCGCCGTCACCGACTTGGGTGCCAGCGACAGCAACACATCTCCGGGCAGGCCCAGCGCCCAGCCCAGCCCCACGGCGCTGGCGGCTGCTGCGGTGCCACCGGCCAGCGATGCCACCACCAGCCGCCCCCAGCGCGCGCGCAGCGCCGCGCGGCGCTGCCACAGCGGCCAGCCCAGCGCCACCACGGCAGGGCCCAGCAAAAAGTGGATGAACTGCGCGCCCGCAAAGTACGTGGGGTAGGCCGTGCCGGTGGCCAGCAGCAGGCCGGCCAGCACGATCACCGACAGCATCACCGGGTTGGCCCAGGGGGCGTGGCCGTAGCGCACCGACAGTGCCTGCGCCATCACGTACACCGCCAGCGTGGCCGTCAGACCGAACAGCGGTGCGGAGGAGAGGTAAACCCACAGCTCAACGAAGTTGTTCGCCATCGGCGCTCCCTTCCGTCTTGCCCGGCCTTTGCAGCCAGCGCAGCACCAGCGCCGTCACGGCCATGCCGATCCAGGTGGACAGCACGATCACCAGGAGCAGGCGCAGGCCGTACGCGCCCAGCAGGTCCAGGTGCGTCATCACGCCCACGCCCACGGGCACGAACAGCAGCGACAGGTGGTTGAGCAGAAAGCCCGCCGCAGGCGCCACGACATCCTGCACGGGGGCCCAGCGCAGCGCCAGCAGCAGCGCCACCATGCCCACCACCGGGCCGGGCACGGGCAGCTTCAGAAAGTGCGACAGGGCCTCGCCCGCCGACTGCATGAGCAGCAGGAAGGCCAGGCCCTGCAGGGGTTTCATCCGCTGTGCCGGCGTCAGAAGCGGGGCAGGTCGGGGTGCTTGATCTGTCCGCCGCGCACCAGCATCTTTCCGTATTCGGCGCAGCGGTGCAGCGTGGGGATCACCTTGCCCGGGTTGAGCAGGCCAGCCGGGTCGAACGCGTGCTTCAGGCCGAACATCTGCGCGTTTTCTTCCGGCGAGAACTGCACGCACATGCTGCTGAGTTTTTCAATGCCCACGCCGTGCTCGCCCGTCACCGTGCCGCCCATGGCCACGCTGGTCTCCAGAATGTCGGCGCCAAACAGCTCGCAGCGGCGCAGCTGGTCGGCATCGTTCGCATCGAACAGGATCAGCGGGTGCAGGTTGCCGTCGCCCGCGTGGAACACGTTCAGGCAGCGCAGGCCGTACTTTTCTTCCATCGCTGAGATGGCCTCCAGGATGTCGGCCAGGCGCTTGCGCGGGATGGTCGAGTCCATGCACATGTAGTCAGGGCTGATGCGGCCGCTGGCCGGGAAGGCGTTCTTGCGGCCGCTCCAGAACTTCAGGCGCTGGGCTTCGTCGCGGCTCACGGCGATGGCGGTGGCGCCCGCGGCGCGCAGCACCTCGGTCATGCGGCCGATTTCTTCCTCGACCTCTTCGGGCGTGCCGTCGCTCTCGCACAGCAGGATGGCGGCGGCGCTCAGGTCGTAGTCGGCGTGCACGAAGTCTTCCACCGCTGCCGTCATGGGGCCGTCCATCATCTCCAGGCCTGCCGGGATGATGCCGGCGGCAATCACGGCCGCCACGGCGTCGCCGGCTTTGCGCACGTCGTCAAAGCTGGCCATGATGCAGCGCGCCAGCTGCGGCTTGGGCACCAGCTTGACGGTGACCTCGGTGGTCACGGCCAGCATGCCTTCGCTGCCGATGACGGCGGCCAGCAGGTCGTAGCCGGGGGCGTCCAGCGCTGCGCTGCCAAACTCCACCGGTTCGCCTTCCACCGTGAAGCCCTTGACTGCCAGCACGTTGTGCACCGTGAGGCCGTATTTGAGGCAGTGCACGCCACCCGAGTTCTCGGCCACGTTGCCGCCGATGGTGCAGGCGATCTGGCTGCTGGGGTCGGGTGCGTAGTACAGGCCATAGGGCGCGGCGGCCTCGCTGATGGCCAGGTTGCGCACGCCACACTGCACCACGGCCGTGCGGCTTTCGGGGTCCATCTTCAGGATGCGGTTGAACTTGGCCAGCGACATCGTCACGCCCATGGCATGCGGCATGGCCCCGCCCGAAAGCCCCGTGCCCGCGCCACGCGCCACCACCGGCACCTGCAGCGCATGGCAGGCCTTGAGCACGGCGGCCACTTCGTCGTACGTCTCGGGCAGGCACACCACCAGTGGGCGCTGGCGGTAGGCGGTGAGGCCATCGCATTCATACGGCGTGGTGTCCTCGGAGTTCCACAGCAGGGCGTGGGCCGGCAGCACGCGGCCCAGGGCCTGCACGACCTCGGCCTGGCGGGCGGCGCGTTCGGTGGACGACATCGCCGCGAGGGCGGAAGGGCTGGCGTTGTTCATGTCTGCCACTGTAGGGGATGGGAGCGGGCGGGGCGTGAGGTTTTCTGCAGCTGTTTGTGAAAAACACCGGAATGCTCATAAATTTATAGCTGCTGGCGCTTGTTCATAAAGCGCCAGCAGCCTATTCTTGCCCGAATCTGGTAGGGGAGGGCGCGGCTCGGGCGAGAGCAGCCGAGCAAGGGGGAGGGCGCCGCAGGCCCTAGGGGGATGCCCCTGCTACCCCATCGTCTTGCGCAGCCACTCCGCAAACGCTGCGCATTCCCAGCGGTCCATGGTGCCGGTGCGCCAGCACAGATAGTGCGCGTGGGGGCTGGGCGTGTCCATGGGGAACAGGCGCACCAGCGTGCCGTTTTCCAGCCAGGGCGCGCCCAGCTTGTGGCGTACCAGGGCCACGCCCATGCCTGCGGCGGCGGCGTCGCACATCAGGCCGATGTCGTTGAACTGCGAGCCCTCGACAGGCTCCGGCCAATCGAGGCCCGCGGCGGCAAACCAGGTGCGCCAGGGCTCCAGCGGGCTGCGCAGCAGGGGCACGCCCTCGAGGTCTTCAGGCCGTTCGAACGGGCCCTGCTCGCGCACGAAACCGGGGGAGGCCAGCGGGGTGACGCTGTCGCGCGCGATGAGCACATGCTCCACGTCGGCGTAGTGGCCTGCGCCGAAGCGCACCATCAGGTCCGCGTCTTCGGCCACCACGTCCAGCAGCGGGATAGAGACCTGTAGCGCCAGGTCGATCTCGGGGTAGGCCTCGGTGAACTGGCGCAGGCGCGGGATGAGGATGGTGCGCGCGAATGTGGGCGTCACCGCCAGCTTCAGCCGCCGGCGCCCGGGCGCCGAGGCCTGCCCCGGAAACCGCTGCAGCGCGCCCAGGCCCTCGCGCACATGGGCCAGATAGGCGCTGCCCTCGGTGGTCAGCGAAAAGTCGGCCCGGCCAAACAGCCGCACGCCCAGCAGCTGCTCGAGCTGTTTGACCCGGTGGCTCACCGCGCTGGGCGTCACGCACAGCTCGTCGGCCGTCTGCGTCACGCTGCGCAGGCGCGCCAGCGCCTCGAACGTCAGCAGGCACTGGATGGGCGGAATGCGCCGCGCCGCGCTGCTGAGGAAGGATGAGGGGGCTGGCGTGGCCATCTGGAAGTGCAGGCTACCGGAAGATGACGGTCTTGTGGCCGTTCAGGATCACGCGGTGTTCGCTGTGCCATTTCACGGCACGGGCGAGCACCTGGCTTTCGGTGTCGCGGCCGCGGGCCGTCAGGTCTTCTACCGTGTCGGTGTGGTCGGCACGGGCCACGTCCTGCTCGATGATCGGGCCTTCGTCCAGGTCGGCCGTCACGTAGTGGGCCGTGGCGCCGATCAGCTTCACGCCGCGGTCGTGCGCCTGGTAGTAAGGCTTGGCTCCCTTGAAGCTGGGCAGGAAGCTGTGGTGGATGTTGATGGCCCGCCCGGCCAGTTTTTGACACATGTCAAGAGAAAGTATCTGCATGTAACGGGCTAATACCACCAGCTCGGCCCCCTCTGCCTCGATAATCTCCAGCTGCTTTGCCTCGCCCTGGGCCTTGGTGGCCGCAGTGAGCGGGATGTGGTGGAACGGCACGTTATAGCTGGCCGCCAGTTGGTAGAAATCGCGGTGGTTGCTGATGATGGCGCGGATGTCGATGGGCAGCAGGCCACTCTTCCAGCGGAACAGCAGGTCGTTCAGGCAATGGCCTTCCTTGCTGACCATGAGCACCGTCTTCATCGGCGCGGCCGTGGCGTGCAGGCTCCAGCGCATGGCGTAGGGCTCGGCAAAGCTGGCCAGGCGGGTCTTCAGCGTGGCGGTGTCGTGCTGGTCGCAGGCGAACTGCACCCGCATGAAGAACAGGCCGGTGGCGTGATCGTTGTACTGCGCGGCTTCTTCGATGTTGCCGCCATGCTCCAGCAGGAAGCCCGAGACGGCATGCACCAGTCCCAGCCGGTCTGGGCAGGACAGTGTGAGGATGTAGGCATTGGTCATAGCGGCACGATTGTGGCAGCATGGCCCCATACGCGTGGAACAGGAAACTCAATGACCAACCCGGGCGCTGCCCCGCTGATTGCCCCCTGGCGGGGCATGCTGCTCTATCTCGCGGTGGGCGTGGCGTGGGTGTTCGCGGGCGATGTGCTGCTGGCCCACTTCGTGAAAGACCCGGACACGCTGACCCGCCTGCAGACCTGGAAGGGCTGGGGCTATGTGGCGCTGACCAGCCTGCTGGCCGGCTGGGTGCTGCGCCGGGCCCGGCAGGCCGAGCAGGTGCGGCGCGCCACTGCGCAGGAGCTGTCGCTCATCGTTCGCCATGTGCCGGCAGGGGTGGCGCGGGTGGCGCCTGACGGCCGCCTGCTGTGGGTCAACCCCCGGATGCAGGCACTGCTGGGTGTGCCGCTGGCCGATGTGCTGGCGCTCAATTTTCGCGATGTGATGCGCCCGGCCGACCCTGATGCGGCACAGGCCCACCTGCAGCGGCTGCTGTCGGGCGAGATCGACCATTTCATCGACGAGCGCGTCTGCCACCCGCCCGGCGACGGGCGCGAGGTGCCCGTGCTGTGCACCATCACGCTGGCGCCCGGCGCCGACGGGGACGCCGAGCACCTGGTGTGCATGGTGCAGAACCTCGACGAGATCCAGGCCGCGCGCGCCGCCCTGCAGCGCAGCGAGGCCCGCCAGCGCCTGGCCGCCACGGTGGTGGACAACACCCTGGAGGGCGTGGTGGTGACCGATGCGCAAAGCCGCATCCTGTCGGTCAACGCTGCGGTGACCCGCATGCTGGGCTACACCGAAGCCGAGCTGCTCGGGAAGACGCCGCGCGTATTCCAGTCGGGCCGGCATGGGCCTGAGTTTTATGACGCGATGTGGGACACCCTGCGCCAGACGGGCCACTGGAAGGGCGAGATATGGAACCGCCGCAAGAATGGCGAGGTCTTCCCCGAGCACATGTCCCTGTCGGCCGTGCGCGATCCGGCCGGGGAGATCACGCACTACGTGTGCATGTTCACCGACGTGTCCGAGGAAAAGGCCCAGCAGCAGCGGCTGGAGTTCCTGGCCCACCGCGATGCGCTCACCGGGCTGGCCAACCGCAACTGGTTTGGCGCGGAGCTGGAGCTGGCCGTGTCGGAAGCGCGCGAGAGCGGCGAGATCGTGGCCGTGCTGCTGATCAACCTTGACCGCTTCAAGGACGTGAACGACAGCTACGGCCACACCACAGGCGATGCGGTGCTGCGGCACATTGCGCGGCAGGTGCAGTCGGCCCTGCGGCCGGGCGACGTGCTGGGCCGCCTGGCGGGGGACGAGCTGGCCGTGGTGGCCCGCCACCTGCGCCATGCCGACGGCGCTGCCGCCGTGGCGCGCCACCTGATTGCCGCCGTGGCCGAGCCCTGGCGCTCGCCGGATGGCTTTGAGGTGGTGGCAGGTGCCAGCGTGGGCATCTGCATGTTTCCTGACCACGCCGAAACCACCGAGCTGCTGCTGCAGGGCGCGCATGCCGCCGTGTACGGGGCCAAGGCGCGCGGCCGGGGCGCGTGGTGCTTTTTCCACGAAGCCATGACCCAGGCAGCGCGCGAGCGGCTGGCGCTGGAGTCGCGCCTGCGCCTGGCGCTGGCGCAGGGCCAGCTGGAGATGTACTACCAGCCCCAGATCGACATTGCCACCGGCCGCGTGCTGGGCGCTGAAGCCCTGGTGCGCTGGAACGACCCGCAAGAGGGCCTGGTGTCGCCCGCCCGGTTCATCCCCGTGGCGGAATCCTCGGGCGTGATCGGGCCCATGGGCGAATGGGTGCTGCACCAGGTGTGCCGCCAGGGCCAGGTATGGCGGGCCGCCGGCCTGCCCGACATGACGCTGGCGGTGAATGTGTCGCCGCGCCAGTTCCACCTGACGGACCTGGTGGGCTGCGCTGCGCAGGCGCTGCAGGAATCAGGGTTCCCGCCCGCGCTGCTGGAGCTGGAGATCACTGAAAGCGCGCTGGCCGAGCGCACGGAAGAGGCCGGGCAGGTGCTGGAGCGCCTGCGCGCCCTGGGGCTGCGCATTGCCATTGATGACTTCGGCACCGGCTACTCGTCGCTGGCGCAGCTCAAGCGCTTTCCCATCGATGTGCTCAAGATCGACCAGGGCTTCATCCGCGACATTCCGGGCAGCGAGGACGACATGGCCATCAGCGCCGCCATCATTGCCATGGGCCACAGCATGGGCCTGGCGGTGCTGGCCGAGGGGGTGGAAACGGCCGGGCAGCTGGCGTTTCTGAGCGAGCGCGGGTGCGACGCTTACCAGGGCTACCTGTGCAGCCGGCCACTTCCTGCCGCGCAGTTCATGGAGCTGCTGCAGACGCGCCACGGCTGGGGCAGCGCACCGGCGGGTCAGCCGGCTCTTGCAGGCTGAAACGGCGCAGCCCCGGTGCGGGGTTGCAGGCAGGTGTCAGTGCCGCGGCTCAGGGCCTGGCACCCGCGGCCGGTTGCGCGGCGGGCCGGGCCTGCCATTGCTGGCGCAGTTCGGCGCAGGCATCGCGTGCTGGCGCGGCAGCAGTGTCCAGCACGGCGTCGGCGTCACCGGGCGCGGGCACCGGCGCAGCAGCACCCGCGCGCGCCACCACCACCTGTGCGCGCACGCTGGCAGGCCAGTGCGTGGGGACTCCCATGCTGCGATGCACATGTCCGGCGCCGGCAATCAGCACCACCGTCTTGCCGCGCTGCAGCGCGCCTTGCGCCGTCTGCGCCATGCTGGCGTCGCGTGCGATCTGGATGCGCGCCATGGGCGCGATCTGCGACTCGGGCAGCAGGCCGCAGTGGCCTTCTCGCAGGGCGGTGTACTGGCGCTGCAGGGCGGCCGCCGGCAGGTGGGCGTCCCACCGGGTCTCCTGCATGGCAGCCCGCATGGCGCTGCGCGGAAGGTTGCCCCCCAGCACCGGCACACCCGCCGCAACCGCCGCCATCACCACCGGGCCATACGCCTGCCAGGGCCAGGCGGCGTCGTTCCATTGCAGCGCCGCCCGGACCTGGTCCGGTGTCGCGCTGGCGAGCAGGCCCGCAGTGCCATGGCCACGCTCGGCCATCTCCATCACCACGGCAGCGAGCAGGCCGCGTGCGGCCAGCCGCTGCACGGTGTCGCGCTGCAGGCGCTGGTGCTCGGTGGCATCGTGCTGCTCGCCCAGCAGCAGCACATCGGTGGGCAGCAGGGCATCCATCTGGCGGTCCCAGCCCGGCGCCACGCCGGCTGGATTCACTGTAGGGGTGGTGTCACAGCCGGCAAGGAGTGCCAGCGCAGCCAGCGCCGCAGGCACGAGCAGGGCCTTGCCCCTGCGGGAGCCTTGCAGGGCTTTGCGCCACGTAGGGCGGGCGGGTGATCCGGATGTGTGCATGCCGTGATGCTACGCGGTGCCGGCTTGACGCACGTCAAGAGACCGCAAACCCGTCGTGCCTACACTGCGCCCATGCGCAACAAGCCTACGCTCACCACCAAGCTCCTCGCGCTTGGCGTGGGTTTTCTGGTGGTGGCGCTGGCTTCCATCAGCCTGACCCTGTGGGTGACCTGGAAGCTCGAAGGCGGCGCGGCTGCGGTGAACGAAGCCGGGCGTCTGCGCATGAACATGCTGCGCATGGTGCTGGTGCTGCAGACCGAACCGCCCGAGGCTGTGCAGGAGCGCGCGCGTCTGTTCGACGCCAGCCTGGACCTGCTGCGCACCGGCGACCCTTCGCGTCCGCTGTTTGTGCCCTGGAGCGACGAGACCCGCGCATTGTTCGATGCGATCCGCGAGCGCTGGGCGCAGGCGCGCACCGGCTGGGTGGGCCCGCTGCCGCCCGACCGGGCCGCCACGCTGGCGCAAGCCGACGAGTTCGTGCGCGAGGTCGACGGATTCGTGGACGCCATCGAGCTGCAGATTGCGGGCTGGACAGCGGCGCTGCATCTGTTTCAGCTGTTCATGATGGCGCTGGCCGTGGTCGCGGCCGTGACGTTCATGGCCGTGAGCTACCTGCTGGTGATCAACCCGGTCTCGCGCCTGCAGCAGGCCCAGGCACGCCTGCGCCAGGGCGAGCTGGATGCGCGGCTGCCGGTCGATACCGACGACGAGTTCGGCCAGCTGTCGGCTGGCTTCAACCTGATGGCGCATGCGCTGCAGACCTCGCACGACGAGCTGGAGCTGAAGGTGCGCGAGAAGACCGCGAGCATTGCCGTGCAGAACCAGCGGCTCCAGGCGCTGTATGAAGTGAGCGCGCTGGCCTCGACCGCCGGCAGCCTCGAAGTGCTGGCCCAGGGCTTTGTCGCGCAGATCCGCCGCGTGGCCGGGGCAGCGGCTGCGGCGGTACGCTGGTCGGACGAGGCCAACGAGCGCTACGTGCTGCTGGCCGGTGACGGCCTGCCCCAGGCGCTGGTGGATGGCGAGCACTGCGTGCCCACCGCCAGCTGCCTGTGCGGGCAACCGCAGGCCGAGGCCCGCACGCGTGTGATCCCTATTGCCTCTGTGACCGAGCTTGCCCTTCCGCACTGCCGTGATGCCGGCTTTGAAACGATGGTGAGCATCCCCGTGCAGATGCAGCAGCGGGTCCTGGGTGAGGTAGACCTGTTTTTCCGCGCGCCCGTGGAGCTGACGGTGGAGCTGCGCGACCTGCTCGAAGCCATGACGCGCCATCTGGCCAGCGCCATGGAAGGCCTTCGCGCCACGGCGCTTGAGCGTGAGGCTGCGGTGGCGCAGGAGCGCAGCATGATCGCCCGCGAACTGCACGACTCCATTGCCCAGTCGCTCGCTTTTCTCAAGATACAGACCCAGCTGCTGCGCGATGCGGTGACCAAGGGCGATGATGCCAAGCGCGACCGCAGCATGGGCGAGCTGGATGTGGGTGTGCGTGAGTGCTATTCGGATGTTCGCGAGCTTCTGGTGCATTTCCGCACCCGAACCAGCGATGAAGACATCGAATCGGCCTTGCGCGCCACGCTGTCCAAGTTCGAGCATCAGACCGGCATGGCCACCACCCTGGCGATGACGGGCCACGGCCTTCCGCTGGCGCCCGACGTGCAGATCCAGGTGCTGCACATGGTGCAGGAAGCGCTGTCGAACGTGCGCAAGCATGCGGGCGCAACGCGGGTGGACCTCACCGTGCACCGGCACCCGCGCTGGCGGTTCGAGGTGCTGGACAACGGCTGTGGTTTTGATGCGGCCAGCGTTCCACCCGACTCGCTGCACGTGGGCCTGGGCATCATGCGCGAGCGCGCCCAGCGCGTGGGCGCGGTGGTGCAGGTTGAATCAAACCCCGGCCGCGGCACGCGGGTGTGCATCGAGCTTCCCACCACCCTGTCCGAGTCCCCTGTCGCTGGCTTGCAGCGCGCACCTGGCGCCGCGCTCGCTGGCGCCACCAGATCTGCTGCGCCGCTGGCCGAGGCCGCATCCGCACAGCACGCAGAAAGCACCACATGACCTCCATGCCGAATGCGGCACATTCCACCCCGGACGCACAGGCCCCGGTCACACTGCTCGTGGTCGACGATCACACGCTGTTTCGCCGCGGCCTCATCGCGCTGCTGGGCCAGGACGAAGGCCTGCAGGTGGTGGGCGAGGCGGGGGATGCTGCCGAAGCGCTGCGGCTTGCGCCGCAGCTCAGGCCGCAGGTGATCCTGCTCGACAACCACTTGCCGGGCGTGATGGGTGTGGATGCCATCCATGGCCTGCGCGAGGTCTCGCCCCAGTCGCGCGTGCTGATGCTCACCGTGAGTGAAGATGCCCAGGACCTGGCCGGCGCATTGCGCAACGGTGCGCAGGGCTACCTGCTCAAGACGATTGACGGTGATCTGCTGGCCCAGGCCATCCGGCGCGCGGCGAGCCCGTGGTCAGCCCCGAGCTGATGGGCAAGCTGGTGGCGGCCTTCCAGTCGCAGGGCGCACCGGAAGCCCCGCTGGGCGCGGCCATGCCCGCGCAGGGTGAGGCAGCCGAGGCGGGCGATGCAGCCGGCGTGTCGCCTCTGTCCCCGCGCGAAGAAGACGTGCTGCGTGAGATAGCGCGTGGCCTGAGCAACAAGGAAATCGCACGCGTGCTCGACATCGCAGAGACCACCGTCAAGATCCACGTGCAGCACATCCTGCGCAAGCTGGGGCTCAGCTCGCGCGTGCAGGCGGCCGTGTACGCGTCAGACCGTCAGCGCTGAGCGTGCCGGTCCGCGAGCGCCCGCGCGGACTGACGCCCTGCGCCTTGTCCTGTGGTGATAAAAATATGATAGCAACAGGGGCAATCAATACCAGGACCACAGGCTGATTGGGCCTGGAATTGTTTCTTGTAGGCCCTGCCAGGCCGTGCGCGTGGCCTTGCTCGCCGACGCGGCCGGATGCACGCCCGCAACCGTCCCGCATGCCACCCGGCCATACCCCGGCGGACACGTCATAGTTCTTTCGGACGAGGGCTCGCACGCAGGGCGTAGTTCTTTTGCCGTGGCCCGGCTCGTCTAGAGAAGGATGGGCAGCAGACCTCATTCACGCGACCATTCCCCTCATGCAAAAAGAGAGGAACCGCGCAATGGCCCACACCGCATTGCCCCCGGGCGAAAGCCCCCAGCGCACCCGCCAGGCGTGGTCGGTGCTCATCGTCAGCACCTTCGCCTTCACCGTGTGTTTCATGGTCTGGATGATGTTCGGCGTGATCGGCATCCCCATCAAGAAGATGCTGAACCTGAACTCCACCCAGTTCGGGCTGCTCATGGCCATGCCCGTGCTTACCGGATCGCTGGTGCGCGTGCCCCTCGGTATCTGGACCGACAGGTTCGGTGGGCGCATTGTCATGACGGCCGTGATGGCTGCCACCGTGCCCGCCATCTGGCTCATGGGCTACGCCACCGAGTATTGGCACTTTCTGACCATCGGCCTTTTCGTCGGTCTGGCCGGGGGCTCGTTCTCGGTGGGTACGCCCTATGTGGCGCGCTGGTTCCCCAAGAACCGTCAGGGCACGGCCATGGGCGTGTATGGCGCGGGCAACTCGGGCGCAGCAGTGAACAAGTTCATTGCTCCGGTGCTGCTGGTGGCCTTTGGCTGGACCATGGTGCCGCAGGTCTACGCGGCCATCATGCTGGGCACACTGGTGCTGTTCTGGTGTTTCAGCTACAGCGATCCGGCCCACCTGGTGGGGAGCAACGTCAAGTTCACCGACCAGCTCAAGGCGCTCAAGGACCCCAAGGTGCTCAAGTACTGCCAGTACTACAGCATCGTGTTTGGCGGCTATGTGGCGCTGTCGCTGTGGATGGTGCAGTACTACGTGGGCGAGTTTGGCCTTGATATCCGCGTGGCGGCGCTGCTGGCCGCGTGCTTCTCGCTGCCCGGCGGCGTGCTGCGCGCCATTGGAGGCATGTTGAGTGACAAGTACGGCGCCCACAGCGTGACCTGGTGGGTGATGTGGGTGAGCTGGATCTGCCTGTTCCTGCTGAGCTACCCCCAGACCGACTTCACCATCGTCACCGTCAACGGCCCCAAGACCTTTCACATCGGCCTGAACGTGTACCTGTTCACCGGCCTGATGTTCCTGCTGGGCATCTGCTGGGCCTTCGGCAAGGCCAGCGTCTTCAAGTACATCAGCGACGACTACCCCCAGAACATCGGCGCCATCAGCGGCATCGTGGGCCTGGCCGGCGGTATGGGCGGCTTCATCCTGCCCATCCTGTTCGGCGCGCTGATGGACCTCACGGGCATCCGCTCCAGCGCTTTCATGCTGATGTACGGCGTGGTCTGGGTCTCGCTCATCTGGATGTACTTCACCGAAGTGCGCAACACCCGCCTCATGGGCTCGCAAGGTGCCGCCGCACAGCCGGCCGCCCGCTGATTTTTCTCGAAGGAACCCTCACCATGTCTGCCACGACCACCAACAGCGGGCGCCAGGGGCGTCTGCTCACCCTTTGGGCACCCGAGGACAAGAAGTTCTGGGAGCGCGAGGGCGAAGCCGTCGCCAAGCTCAACCTGTGGATCTCGGTGCCCGCACTGTTCCTGGCCTTCGCCATCTGGCAGGTCTGGAGCGTGGTCGCCGTGAGCCTGCCGGGCCTGGGCTTCAAGTACTCGACCAACCAGCTGTTCTGGTTGGCCGCCGCGCCGGCGCTGTCGGGCGCCACGCTGCGCATCTTTTACTCGTTCATGGTGCCGCTGGTCGGCGGCCGCCGCTGGACGGCGATCTCCACCGCCAGCCTGCTGATCCCCGCGATCGGCATCGGCTTTGCGGTGCAGGACAACACCACCGCTTACCCCACCATGCTCATCCTCGCACTGCTGTGCGGCCTGGGTGGGGGCAACTTCAGCTCCAGCATGGCCAACATCAGCTTCTTCTTTCCGAAGGAGCGCAAGGGCTCGGCCCTGGGCGTGAATGCGGGCCTGGGTAACCTGGGCGTGTCGGTGGTGCAGTTTCTGAGCCCCCTGGTCGTCACGGCCGGCATCTTCGGCATCTTTGGCGGCGAAGGCCAGACCATTGTGAAGAACGGCCAGACCGTGCAGGTGTGGACGCAGAACGCCGCCTTCATCTGGGTGCCATGGATCGCGCTGACGGCCCTGGCCGCCTGGTTTGGCATGAACGACATTGCCGACGCCAAGGCATCGTTTGCCGCACAGGCCGCCATCTTCCGCCGCAAGCACAACTGGCTGATGTGCGTGCTGTACCTGGGCACCTTCGGTTCGTTCATCGGCTACGCCGCTGGCTTTCCGCTGCTCATCAAGAGCCAGTTCCCCGGTGTGAACCCGCTGGCCTATGCCTGGCTGGGCCCGCTGGTGGGCGCTGTCATCCGCCCCTTTGGCGGCTGGCTGGCTGACAAGCTCGGCGGCGCGCGTGTCACGCTGTGGAACTTCATCGTCATGGCGATTGCCGTGATGGGCGTGACGGTGTTCTTGCCCTCGGCTGGCAACGAAGGCCAGTTTGCAGGCTTCTTCGTGTGCTTCCTGGTGCTGTTCCTCACCACCGGCATCGGCAATGGTTCCACCTTCCGCATGATCCCCGTGATTTTCCTGACCGAAGCCATGCGCGGCGTGGACAAGAACAACGCCGCCGCCATGGCCAGCGCCAACAAGGAAGGCAACACCCTGGGCGCCGCCACGCTGGGCTTCACGGCCGCCATGGCCGCGTACGGCGGGTTCTTCATCCCCAAGAGTTATGGCAGTTCCATCGCCCTCACTGGCAGCCCCCACGCGGCGTTGTGGACCTTCCTGGCCTTCTACGTGATTTGCATCGTGCTGACCTGGTGGTACTACGCCCGCAAGCACGCCGAGATGCCCTGCTGAGCAGGCCCACCCGAACAAGACAGCAGAACAAGGAGCCCCCGATGAGTCATTTTCTCGACCGCCTTTCGTACTTCTCGCAGCCCCGCGAGACCTTTGCACAAGGCCACGGCGAAACCAACGGAAGACGCCTACCGCGACCGCTGGGCGCACGACAAGATCGTGCGCAGCACCCACGGCGTGAACTGCACGGGCAGCTGCTCGTGGAAGATCTACGTCAAGGGCGGCATCGTCACCTGGGAAACCCAGCAGACCGACTACCCTCGCACCCGGCCCGACCTGCCCAACCACGAACCCCGTGGCTGCGCCCGCGGCGCCAGCTACAGCTGGTACCTGTACAGCGCGAACCGCGTGAAGTACCCCATGGTGCGCGGCCGCCTGCTCAAGCACTGGCGCGCCGCCATTGCCCTGGCCAAGAGCCCGGTAGACGCCTGGGCCAGCATCGTTGAGAACGATGCCGCCAAGAGCGAATGGCAAAAGCAGCGCGGCCTGGGCGGCTTCGTGCGCAGCACCTGGGAAGAAGTCAACCAGATGATCGCCGCGGCGAACGTCTACACCATCAAAAAACACGGCCCGGACCGCATCATCGGCTTCTCGCCCATCCCGGCGATGTCGATGATTTCGTACGCTGCCGGCTCGCGCTACCTGAGCCTGATGGGCGGCGTGTGCATGAGCTTTTACGACTGGTACTGCGACCTGCCCCCCAGCAGCCCCCAAACCTGGGGCGAGCAAACCGACGTGCCCGAGTCGGCCGACTGGTACAACAGCTCGTACATCATTGCCTGGGGCTCCAACGTGCCCCAGACGCGCACGCCCGATGCGCACTTTTTGACCGAGGTGCGCTACAAGGGCACCAAGGTCGTGTCCATCACGCCCGACTATTCCGAAGTCGCCAAGCTGGGCGATTTGTGGATGCACCCCAAGCAGGGCACCGACGCTGCCGTGGCCATGGCCATGGGCCACGTCATTCTGAAAGAGTTCTACTTCAAGGACGGCGGCAAGGGCCGCAGTGCGTACTTTGACGACTACGCCCGCCGCTACACCGACCTGCCGCTGCTGGTGGTACTCAAGGAAAAGACGCTGCCCGATGGCCGCACGGTGATGGTGCCCGACCGCTACGTGCGCGCCAGCGATTTCCCGAGCAAGCTCGACCAGTCGAACAACCCCGATTGGAAGACCGTGGGCTACGACGAGCTGGGCCAGGTCACGCTGCCCAATGGATCCATCGGCTTTCGCTGGGGCACCGACGGCCGTCCTGACCAGGGCCTGTGGAACCTGGAAAACAAGGACGCCCGCACCGGCAACGACGTCAGGCTCAAGCTGTCGGTGATCGAAGACGGCGAGCAGCCGCATGACGTGGCGGACGTCGCCTTCCCGTACTTTGGCGGCGTGCATGCCCCCAACTTCACCGCAAACGACCAGGGCGGTGATGTGATGGTGCGCCGCGTGCCCGTCACCCACCTCGACCTGGACGGCCACGAAGCCCAGGGCCGCGTGATGGTGGCCACGGTGTTCGACCTGCTGGCCGGCAACTACGGTATCGACCGTGGCCTGCCCGGTGAAGAAGCCGGTGGCAGCTATGACGCCGACCGCCCGTTCACCCCTGCCTGGCAGGAAAAGATCACCGGTGTGCCGCCCGCCAGTTTGCCGACAACGCCCACAAGACGCATGGCAAGTCCATGGTGATCATCGGCGCGGCCATGAACCACTGGTACCACAGTGACATGAACTACCGCGGCATCATCAACATGCTGATGCTGTGCGGCTGTATCGGCCAGAGCGGCGGTGGCTGGGCGCACTATGTGGGCCAGGAAAAGCTGCGCCCGCAAACCGGCTGGACGGCGCTGGCCTTTGCGCTGGACTGGATCCGCCCACCCCGCCAGATGAACAGCACGAGCTTCTTTTACGCCCACACCGACCAGTGGCGCTACGAGAAGCTGGGCATGGAGGAGGTCCTCTCGCCGCTGGCCGACAAGAAGGCTTACCAC
>LNEG01000242.1 GCA_001464865.1 Burkholderiales bacterium Ga0074133 | reverse complement strand
CCAGCGGCAGGCTGCGCCCGGCCAGGGTCTGCACCTCGATGTCCCGGAAATCCATGCCCTGGTCGCTGATGGGCCGCGCCGCAATGGCGCCTTCGGCCACCAGGTGGCGCACGGCGATCTCGCTGGCCACCGACAGCCCGCCGCCATGCAGCACGAAGTGCACCACCGTCTTGGCGTGGTTGCTGATGAGCACTGGCTGCAGCTGCAGGCCCTGGCGGCTACAGGCAATGTCGATCATCTGGCGCACGGTGGTTTCAGGCGGGGGCAATGCCAGCGGGTGGCGGGCCAGGTCGGCCAGGGCCACGCCGGGGGCGGCGGCCAGCGGGTGGCCGGGCAGCATCAGCGCCAGCACCGGAGCGCTCTGGCGGTAGGCCACCGCAATGTCGCGCTGCGGCGCGCGGCTGAAGCACAGGCCGATGTCGGCCGCGCCGCTGCGCACGGCATCGGGCACCTGCGCCGTGGGCAGCGAGGCCACGGTGAACTGGATGCCCGCATGGCTGCGCTGGAACTCCACGCACAGGCGCGGCACCAGTTCGTTGGCAAACGCATCCGATGTGGCCAGCCGCACCTGCCCGGCGCGCAGGCCTTGTAGCGCACCGATCTCGCCCAGGGCGCGCTCGGCGTCCAGCACGCTGCGTCGCGCGTGCACGGCCAGGATCTCGCCCGCCGCCGTCAGCACCATGCCGCGCGGATGGCGCTCGAACAGGGGCGTGCCCAGCTGCGCCTCCAGCGCGGCAATTTGTCGGCTCAGGGCCGACGCCGCCACGTGCAGCCGGGCCGAGGCCTCGGTCAGCGAGCCGCCCTCGGCCACTTCCAGAAAGTAGCGCAAGGCGGTGTCTTGCAGCAGGTGCGGGCGCATGGTGGGAGCCTGTTCAAAGGGGGGTGTTTGCCACAAACAAGCGCAAAGTATCGGTGGGTTTGCTGTAACGGCAAAGCTGCTTGCCCAAACAGCGGTGGTCAGCGGGCCCCGGCCTTTCTAAGATGGAGCAAGGGGTCACCTGCCTGTCCAGCTACCCATCGGCCCGCAGGCGTCAATGCGTCGGGGCGCCATCCGTTTCACCTTTTCAGGAGTGTTTTGTATGCGTCGTTTCTCATGGGGCCGCTGCGCCCTGGGCCTGGCGTGCCTGGTGTCGTGGATGGCGGGCGCGCATGCCCAAGCCCAAACCCAGGCAGCTTGGCCCGATCGCCCTGTGCGCGTGATCGTGCCGTTTCCGGCCAGCGGCGCCACGGACCTGGTCGCGCGCACCGTCACGCAGCGCGTGGCGGCTGACCTGGGCCAGCAGATGGTGGTGGACAACAAGCCCGGCGCGGGCGGCACCATCGGCACGGCCGAGGCCGCCAAGGCCGCGGCAGACGGCTACACCCTGCTGCTGACCACCAGCAGCACGCACGCGATTTCGCCGCACCTGATGCCCCGCCTGGCGTACGACGCGCGCAAGGACTTCACGCCCGTGGTGCACCTGGCTGACGCGCCCAGCGTGGTGCTGGTCACCAACTCGCTCCCGGTCAAGACCATGGGCGAGCTGATTGCCTACGGCAAGGCCAACCCGGGCAAGCTCAACTACGCCACCAGCGGCAACGGCACCATCGTGCACCTGAACACCGCTGCGTTCATGGCGCAGGCGGGGGTGGACATGACGCACATCCCCTACAAGGGCACGGCGCTGGCCATCCCCGACCTGATTGCCGGGCAGACGCAGGTGCTGTTTGATTCGCTGCCCACCGGCATGCCGCACGCCAAGGCGGGCCGACTGCGTGCGCTCGCAGTCACCAGCGAAAAGCGCAGCGCGCTGGCGCCCGAGCTGCCCACGCTGGCCGAATCGGGCCTGCCCGGCTATTCGTCGGTGACCTGGTTTGGCGTGTACCTGCCTGCCGGTGCGCCGCCCGCGCTGGTCGAACGTGTGCATGCAGCGTTTTCCAAGGCCGTGCAGTCGCCCGAGGTGGCGGCCAGCCTGGCCAAGCTGGGCGTGGAGCCCGCGGCAGCCGCCACGCCCGCGCAGTTTGGCGCGATGGTGCAGACGGACAGCAACCGCTGGGCGAGCGTGATCCGGCAGCACAAGATAAGTCTGGATTGACATCCCCCTGAGGGTTGCCACTCGGTGCGTTCGCCAGAGGCGGCCGCTCTTCGATGCCGTCCAAGCCTACGAAGGTAGGCTTGGAGCCGCGGCTCTCAGCCCCTTCTCTCGAATGGCGATGCCATTCGGGAAGGGGACAACGCCCTCGGTGCGGGGCGGCCCTTCCTCGGCGTCTCTCGCATGCGGCCGCGCCAGTTTCAAGCAGCCCGCGCCTTGCGGGCGACAGATTGAGAACCCCATGAATACTTCCTCCCTCGACTGGTCCCTTCCCTACGCCTCCCACCGCAGCGCGGTGATGGGGCGCAATGTGGTGTCGGCCTCGCAGCCGCTGGCTGCGCAGGCCGGTCTGCGCATGCTGCTGGCGGGCGGCAATGCGGTGGATGCTGCCATTGCCGCTGCCATGGCCCTCACGGTGGTCGAGCCCACGGGGTGCGGCATTGGCAGCGACGGCTTTGCCATCGTGTGGGA
Source organism: Burkholderiales bacterium Ga0074133 (assembly GCA_001464865.1). GTDB lineage: Bacteria > Pseudomonadota > Gammaproteobacteria > Burkholderiales > Burkholderiaceae_C > Acidovorax. The sequence continues at coordinate 40,770 of LNEG01000242.1, read as the reverse complement.
CGGCAAGGAATTGCATGGCCTGAACGCCTCGGGCCGCTCGCCCGCGGCGTGGACGCCGGAGTATTTCGAAAAGATCGGCGGCATCCCCGAGATGGGCTGGAATGCCGTCACGGTGCCCGGTGCCGTGTCGTCGTGGGTGGCGCTGTCGAAACGGCTGGGCAAGCTGCCGTTTGCGCAGCTGGCCCAGCCCGCCATCGACTACGCGCGCAACGGGTTTCCGGTGTCGCCCACCATCGCGCGGCTGTGGGCGCTGGGGGCGGCCAAGCTGGGCGCACAGCCCGGGTTTGCCGAGTGCTTCATGACCGGCGGGCGGGCGCCGCAGGCGGGCGAGATCTTCCGCAGCGAGGGCCATGCGCGCACGCTGGAGCTGATTGCCGAGACCGAGGGCGAGGCGTTCTACCGCGGCGTGATTGCCGAGCGCATGGTGGCCCACGCACAGGCCCACGGCGGGGCCATGACCATGGCCGACCTGGCCGCACACCAGGCCGACTGGGTGGGCACCATCCACCAGCGCTTTGGCGATTCGGTGATCCACGAGATTCCGCCCAACGGCCAGGGCATTGCCGCGCTGATGGCGCTGGGCATGCTCGACGTACATGGCGTGGGCGCGCACCCGCTGGACAGCGTGGAAACGGTGCACGCCAGCATTGAGGCCATGAAGCTCGCGTTTGCCGACCTGCACCAGTACAACGCCGACATCGACGCCATGCACGTCACGCCCGCCGAGCTGCTGCATGCGGATTACATCAAGAGTCGTGCCGCTCTGATCGACCCCGAGCGCGCCGGCGACCCCGGCCACGGAGCGCCGCGCCCCGGTGGCACGGTGTACCTGGCGGCGGCCGACGCCAGCGGCATGATGGTGTCGTTCATCCAGTCCAACTACATGGGGTTTGGCTCAGGGGTGGTGGTGCCGGGCACGGGCATCAGCCTGCAGAACCGCGGCCACAACTTCAACCTGATTCCGGGCCACGCCAACCAGGTGGCACCGGGCAAGCGCCCCTCGCACACCATCATCCCGGCGTTTGCCATGCATGCCGACGGCACGCCGCAGATGGCGTTTGGCGTGATGGGCGGGCCCATGCAGAGCCAGGGCCACACCCAGATGTCGCTGCGTGTGCTGCGCTACGGCCAGAACCCGCAGGCTGCGGTGGACGCGCCGCGCTGGCGCATCACCGGCGGCAAGGGCGTGGCGGTGGAGCCGGCGTTTGACCCGGCCGTGGTGGCCGCGCTGCGCGCGCGCGGCCATGAGGTGACGGTGGAGGAGGGCAACGGTGTGTTCGCCTTTGGCGGTGCCCAGCTGGTGCTGCGCCAGGGCGGGCACTACGTGGCCGGCTCCGACCCGCGCAAGGACGGGCACGCCGTGGCGTACTGATGTGCTATTAAAATAATAGCTATTCAGGCAATCAAAACCTGGGCTTGAGGCCGGTTTGGCTCAAAAACCGGCTTTGGATGGCGCTTTCACGCGCTCCAGCAGCATCGCGTCGCCGTAGCTGAAGAACCGGTACTGCTGCGCAATCGCGTGGCGGTACAGGCCCATGATGTGGGCATAGCCCGCAAAGGCGCTCACCAGCATCATCAGCGTGCTCTTGGGCAGATGGAAGTTGGTGATGAGCAGGTCCACCACCCTGAAGTCAAAGCCCGGCGTGATGAAGATGTTGGTGTCGCCCGTGGCCTGCCCCGACTGCGCCCACGACTCCAGTGTGCGCACGGTGGTGGTGCCCACCGCCACCACGCGGCCGCCGCGCTGGCGGCAGCGCTCCAGGGCGGCCAGGGTGGCCAGCGGCACTTCGTACCACTCGCTGTGCATCTGGTGCTCGGCCAGGTTCTCTGTTTTCACCGGCTGGAAGGTGCCGGCGCCCACATGCAGCGTGACGCTGGCGCGCTCGACGCCGCGCGCCGCCAGCGCGGCCAGCACGCCGTCGTCAAAGTGCAGGGCGGCGGTGGGCGCGGCCACGGCCCCCGGCTTGCTGGCAAACACGGTCTGGTAGCGCTCGCTGTCTTCGGCTTCGTCGGGGTCGTGGTCGGCGTTTTGCTGGCGCTCGATGTAGGGCGGAAGCGGCAGGTGGCCGTGGCGGTCCATCAGCTGCCACGGCGTTTCGCCGGCCGGGCCGTGCAGCGCAAAGCGGAACAGCGGGCCGTCTTCGGTGGGCCAGCGCGAGAGCAGCGTGGCGTCAAACCCGCCCGCATGGCGGCCACCGGCCATGTGCACCGTGCTGCCGGGCAGGGGCTTCTTGCTGACCTTCATGTGGGCCACGACTTCGTTGCCCGGGTTTCCGGCCTCGGCGGGCAGCACGCGCTCGATCAGCAGCTCCAGCTTGCCGCCGCTGGCCTTCTCGCCAAAGATGCGCGCCTTGACCACGCGGGTGTCGTTGAAGACCAGCAGGTCGCCTTCGCGCAGCAGGCCGGGCAGGTCGCGGAAGATGCGGTCCGTTGGCTCCATCGCACGGCCGTCCAGCAGCCGCGAGGCGCTGCGTTCGGCGGCGGGGTGCTGGGCGATGAGTTCGGGGGGCAGCGAAAAGTCGAAATCGCTGAGGGTGAAGGGGCGCGCCGCGTGCGCGGCGGTGGGGGCGGCAGATGCGCCTGGGGAGAGGTCGGTCATGGTGCTTGAGGGCCGAACAGGCCCGTGCCAAGGGTTGCAGTGAAAAAGGACGGTGATTGTCCCACGGGCAGTGATGGCGCTGCAGCGGCTTTCGCCCCTTGCAGATCTGCGCCCATTCGGGTTTCGAGGCGGTGAATTCAGAGCGCCGTCGGCGCAGGCACCTGTGCCACCAGCCGCTGCACATCGGCCGTCGCCGCCAGCGATGTGCCGGGCGACTGCAGGGCCGCTGCCCCGGCCGCAATGCCCCAGCGCAGGGCTTCGGGCGGTGCATCGCCCCGGTCCAGCGCCCACACCAGCGCCGCCAGAAAGCAGTCGCCCGCGCCCGTGGTGCCGTGCTGTGCCACGGTGGGCAGGGCAGGCGCCTGCCAGGTGCCGCCCGGCGTGGCCAGCAGCGCACCCTGCTCGCCCAGCGAGAGGGCCACCACCTCGGCCTGCCCTTGTTGCACCAGGGACATCGCGGCGCGGTGCCAGTCGGCGGGCCCTTCCAGGGGCTGCTGCAGCAGTTCGCGCAGCTCGCGCAGGCTGGGCTTGACCAGCGCCACGCCCGCCTGCAGCGCGGCCGCAAGGGCGGGGCCAGACGTATCGAGCGCCAGTCGCACGCCCTGGCGGCGCGCGGCGTGGGCCAGATCGGCATAGATGGTGTCAGGCAGGCCGGGCGGCAGGCTGCCGCTGGCCACCCACCAGCGCGTGGCGGGTGGGGCTGCGCGCTCTGCGCCGGGCTCCGGCATCAGCGCGGTCAGGTCGGTCAGCAAGGCCTGCCATTCGTCAGGCGTCACGTCGGGGCCGGGCAGCACAAAGCGGAATTCCCGCCCTGTGGAGGTCTCCACCACCGAGAGGTTTTCGCGGGTATCCCCGGCGATGGGATGCAGCCGGGTGGCCACGCCCTCGGCAGCCAGCAGGGCGCCCATCTGCGCACCTGCAGCACCGCCAGCCAGGGTCCAGGCCTGCACACCGGCGCCGAGCCGGTGCAGCACGCGCGCCACGTTGATGCCGCCGCCCCCGGGAAAGCGCTGCACCGGGCCGCAGCGCAGCTTGTGGGTGGGGGCGACCTGCGCCGTGGTGGTGGCCAGGTCCAGTGCCGGGTTGAGCGTGAGGGTGACGATGCCTGCCGGGCGCGTCTGCATCGCCGCTGCCGTCACCATGGCCGTTCGCTAAACCCTGACCAGAGTTCGTTGATGTCCGGAAAGCGCCACTTGTCGGGGTCTTCGCGGGCCACGATCTTTTCGTTGCAGTCCGGGGCGGCCAGGTTGATGACCTCCGGCGGAATGCGCAGGTCGGCCTTGGTCGAAAAGAAAACCTTGACCATGGGCGTGGTGAGCGCGGTGGGCGATTGCTCGGTCACCACGCCGATGCGCCCGGACGTGAGCCGCACGAGCGAGCCCACGGGGTAGATGCCGATGCTCTTGACGAAGGCCTGGAACAGCCGGGGATCGAAGTGGTCCTTGGTCCATTCGGCCATGCGGCGCAGCGACTCGGCAGGGTCCCAGCCGCGCTTGTAGGCGCGGTCGGAGGTGATGGCGTCGTACACGTCGCAGATCGCCGTCATGCGCGCAATGATGCTGATCGCGTCGCCCTGGAGCTTGTCGGGGTAGCCCGATCCGTCGATCTTCTCGTGGTGGTGCAGGCAGGCGTCCAGCACGGCGTCGGGCACATTGCCGCCTTCGCGGAGCATGTGGTAGCCCTCCACCGGGTGGCTGCGCACCACGTCGAATTCGCCGTCGGTCAGCTTGCCGGGCTTGTTGAGCACGGCCAGCGGTATGGCCGCCTTGCCCAGGTCGTGCAGCAGTCCGGCCATGCCCGCCAGCCGGGTCTGCTCGTCGTTGAGCTTGAGCTGCCGGGCCAGCGCCACCATCAGCGCGCACACGGCCACCGAATGCATGAAGGTGTAGTCGTCGGCCGTCTTCAGGCGTGCCAGGCTGATGAGCGCACCCGGGTTGCGGGTGACCGAATCCGAGATCTCGGCCACCAGGCTCTGCGCCCCTTCGGAATCCACCGCGCGGCCCATGCGGGCCTCGCTGAACATAGACACCACCGCATCCTTGGATTTATTGCAGATGGCCGCGGCCATGCGCAGCTCGCTGTGCATGGTGGCAGGCGCCGCGTTGCGCACGGGCGGCGGCGGGGGCTGCGGCAGTGTCACCTTGACCGTGGGCAGGTCTTCCAGCCGGCTGAAATCGGTTTCGATCTGCGCATCCACCTCCTCGCGCGACACCGTGCTGGTGCCTGCCGCCACGTCCAGACCCTTGGAGGTGTCGATCCAGCACTCGGGAATGGCCGTGGCCTGGATGCGCGCCAGGTCCGCAGGGTCCTTGAGCAGGAACTTGGCCCGCCAGAAGGGGTGCTCCATCCACGAGCCACAGAACTCGTGCAGGTACATGCCCAGGGTCAGGTCTTTGATGTGGATACGCTTGAGCATGGTGAAAAAAGTCGCCGTTTGCCACCGGCCGGCACAGAATCGGGAAACGGTGAGCAATGGTAACCATGGTAGCCTTTTTGGCTGCCAGTAACCGACCGGCGACCGCGTAATTATCCAAGTCCCTGCATGCCTTCCGCCGCGCCTTTGCCCCGTACGCCACCGGCCGCCCCCGCTGCCGGCGGGCGCAAGCGCGCAGCGTCTCCTGCCGCGCCGGGTGGAGCCACGGTGGCGCTGCAGGCCTTGCACAAACTGGGCCTGCGCCGCGACATCGACCTGGCCCTGCACCTGCCCCTGCGCTACGAGGATGAAACCCGCATCACCCCCCTGTCCAGCGCCCGAGACGGCCAGATGGTGCAGATCGAGGCCACCGTGACATCCTGCGAGGTACAGCTGCGCCCGCGCCGGCAGCTGCTGGTGCAGGTGGAGGACGCCACGGGCACCTGCGAGCTGCGGTTCTTCAGTTTCTACCCGTCGCACCAGAAAACGCTGGCCGTGGGCAACCGCCTGCGCATCCGGGGGGAAGTCAAGGGCGGCTTCTGGGGGCGGCAGATGCTGCACCCGGCCTTTCGCACCGCCGGCGGCGAACTGCCGGCCGCGCTCACGCCGGTATACCCGACCACCGCGGGCCTGCCGCAGCCCTACCTGCGGCGGGCGGTGGTGGGCGCCCTGGGTCGGGCCGACCTGTCCGACACACTGCCCGCCGGGGTCGATCCACCGGTAGGAGTTTCATACCAAAACGGCCTCAAGCGCTTGTTCAGCCTGCGCGAGGCGCTCACCTTTTTGCACCATCCCACGCCGGATGTGGCGCTCTCCACGCTGGAGGACCACAGCCACCCCGCCTGGCAGCGCCTGAAGGCCGAGGAGCTGCTGGCGCAGCAGTTGTCGCAGCAGCAATCCCGGCGCGAGCGCGACATGCTGCGTGCGCCCGTGCTGCGCCCGCAAAAAAACGCCGGTGGTGGCCTGCCGCTGCACGAGCAGCTCATGGCCGTGCTGCCGTTCGACCTGACCGCCGCCCAGCGCCGGGTGGGTGAGGAAATCGCCGCCGACCTGGCCCGGCAGGTGCCCATGCACCGCTTGCTGCAGGGCGATGTGGGCTCGGGCAAGACGGTGGTGTCGGCCCTGGCCGCCTGCATTGCCATGGACGCGGGCTGGCAGTGCGCACTGATGGCGCCTACCGAAATCCTGGCCGAGCAGCACTTTGCCAAGATGATCGGCTGGCTGGAGCCCTTGCTGGCGCAGCGCGGCCGCAAGGTGGCCTGGCTGGTGGGCGGGCAGAAAAAGAAGGACCGCACCGCCATTCTGGCCCTGGTGGCCAGCGGCGAGGCTGCGCTGGTGGTGGGCACGCACGCCGTCATCCAGGAGCAGGTGCAGTTCAAAAACCTGGCGCTGGCCATCATCGACGAGCAGCACCGCTTTGGCGTGGCGCAGCGGCTGGCGCTGCGCAAGAAGCTGGCCGACCACAGGCAAGAACCGCACATGCTGATGATGAGTGCGACCCCCATCCCGCGCACTCTCGCCATGAGCTACTACGCCGACCTGGATGTGTCGGTCATCGACGAACTGCCCCCCGGCCGCAAGCCCATCGTCACCAAGCTCATTGCCGACAGCCGCAAGGACGAGGTGATCGAGCGCATTGGCGCGCAGGTGGCCGCGGGGCGGCAGGTGTACTGGGTGTGCCCGCTGATTGAAGAGAGCGAGGCGCTGGACCTCTCCAACGCCACGGCCACCCACGCCGACCTGAGCGAGGCATTGCCCGGTGTGATGGTCGGCCTGCTGCACTCGCGCATGCCCACGGCCGAGAAGAAAGCCGTGATGGCGCTGTTCACCAGCGGGCAGATGGGTGTGCTGGTGAGTACCACCGTGATCGAGGTGGGCGTGGACGTGCCCAATGCGTCGCTCATGGTCATTGAACACGCCGAGCGGTTTGGCCTCTCCCAGCTCCACCAGCTGCGCGGCCGGGTCGGGCGGGGCGCGGCGGCCTCGGCCTGCGTGCTGCTGTACGCCACCAACGACAGCGGCCGCGTGGGCGAAACCGCCAAGGAGCGCCTGCGCGCCATGGCCGAGACCAACGACGGCTTCGAGATTGCCCGGCGCGACCTGGAAATCCGCGGGCCCGGCGAGTTTCTGGGCGCGCGCCAGTCGGGCGATGCCCTGCTGCGTTTTGCCGACCTGGCCACCGATACCCATCTGCTGGAATGGGCCCGCGAACTGGCGCCCGTGATGCTGGACCGGCACCGCGAACTGGCCGACCGGCATGTGGCCCGCTGGCTGGGTGGAAAATCAGACTATCTCAAGGCGTGACATGCAACGCCCCGTGAGCTGCTGCGCGCCTTCCCCGTCAAAGGGTACGACGGCTTTGGCTGCAGGGTGGCCCGTGCTGGCGGTCCTCGCCCGGAGCGGCATGCCAGTCGCGCAGGCCGGAGGCAGTGTGCGCCGCCATCGACAACCGGATTGACATGGGTCCACCACGGAAGTGGCCCGCAGGAACAGACCATGACCCTGACTGAACTCAAATACATCGTTGCGGTGGCCCGCGAGAAACATTTCGGCCATGCGGCCGATGCCTGCTATGTCTCGCAGCCCACGCTGTCGGTGGCCATCAAGAAGCTCGAAGAAGAGCTGGATGTGAAGCTCTTTGAGCGCAGCGCGGGAGAGGTGACCGTCACCCCGCTGGGCGAGGAGATCGTGCGCCAGGCGCAGAGCGTGCTGGAGCAGGCGGCCGCCATCAAGGAGATCGCCAAGCGCGGCAAGGACCCGCTGGCCGGGCCGCTCACGCTGGGCGTGATCTACACCATCGGGCCTTACCTGCTGCCCGAGCTGGTGCGCCACTCGATTGCGCGCAACCCCCAGATGCCGCTGATGCTGCAGGAGAACTTCACCGTCAAGCTGCTGGAGATGCTGCGCACCGGCGAGATCGACTGCGCCATCCTGGCCGAACCTTTCCCCGACACCGGCCTGGCCATGGCGCCGCTGTATGACGAGCCTTTCATGGCGGCGGTGCCCAGCACACATTCGCTGGCAACCAACGACACCGTCACGGCGGCCGAGCTCAAGAGCGAGACCATGCTGCTGCTGGGCGCGGGCCACTGCTTTCGCGACCACGTGCTGGAGGTCTGCCCCGAGTTCGCACGCTTTTCGAGCAATGCCGAAGGCATCCGCAAGTCCTTTGAAGGATCGTCGCTGGAGACCATCAAGCACATGGTGGCGGCGGGCATGGGCGTGACGCTGGTGCCCCGGCTCTCGGTGCCTCGCGATGCGCTCCAGAAGGGCGTGCGCCGCCGCAAGAGCGATGAGACGTACATCCGCTACCTGCCCATTGAGGAGGCCGATGGGGGCGCCCCGCCCACGCGCCGCGTGGTGCTGGCCTGGCGGCGCAGCTTTACGCGCTACGAAGCGATTGCCGCATTGCGCAACGCCGTGTATGCCTGCGAACTGCCTGGAGTGACGCGGCTGTCGTGAGGGCTTGAAGGGCCGCGTTCGCTGCATGCAAGGCGCGCATCTGGTTGTCAGGAATTGCCGCGCGTCACAAAAGGCGTGCCGGCCTTGCGCTAAAGTGAAACCACGCACCCCGCGCGACTGGCAGTGCCCGCCGCGCGGCGTATTCATCGTTGCCTCCCAGTGAAGGATTACCCGTATGGCCAAAGCCTCCAAGACATCGTCCGCGCCCGTCATCAACATCGGCATCAGTGACAAGGACCGCGCTGCCATCGCACAGGGTCTGTCGCGCCTGCTGGCCGACACCTACACGCTGTACCTGACCACCCACAACTTCCACTGGAACGTGACGGGGCCGATGTTCAACACGCTGCACACCATGTTCATGGCGCAGTACACCGAACTGTGGAACGCGGTCGACCCGGTGGCCGAACGCATCCGCTCCCTCGGGCATGTGGCGCCTGGCTCGTACGCCGAATTCGGCAAGCTCGCCACCGTGCCCGATGCGCCGTCGAAGCCGCCCAAGGCACTCGAGATGGTGCGCATTCTCGTCGAGGGACACGAGGCGGTGGCCCGCACGGCGCGCAGCCTGTTCCCGCTGGCCGACAAGGCCAGCGACGAGCCGACGGCCGACCTGCTGACCCAGCGCCTGACCGTGCACGAGCAGACCGCCTGGATGCTGCGCTCCCTGCTCGAAGAATAGGCGCCGTGCGCCCCGCCAGCGGCCGTGCCGCGGCAGGGCGGCCCCGTTGCGCCACCCAGGCGGGTCGCGGAGTGCGTGTTGTCCTACAGGTCGGAGCGCCGGTTGTGCGGATCATTCGGGCTTCGGCTGTGCTCTGCGTTTCTGCATGAGCGCCGTTCACCGCTCCACCCATGCGAATCCTGTACGTTGAGGACAACGAAGAGCTGCGCGAGACCATCGGCATGCTGATGGAAACCGAGGGCCAGACCGTGGTCTCTTGCGCGTCGGCTGAAGAAGCGCTGGAACTCGATGCGCAGCAGGCGTTTGACGTGCTGGTATCGGATGTCAGCCTGCCCGGCATGTCGGGTACGGACCTCGCCCGCCAGCTCCTGGCGCAGCGGCCGGAGCGATGGGTGGTGCTGTGTTCAGGCTACGAGCTGGGCACCTATCCCCACGCGTGGGGGCCCCATGTGCGCACGCTGATCAAGCCGTTTGAGCTCGATGAGCTCGAGTCGCTGCTCACCACCGTCCGCCATGCGGTAGCGCGCTCGCCGGCCTGATCCGCGGGCGGCCACGGCTGCCGCAGCTTCAGGTCTGCCAGCACCGCGCGCCGGCTGCCTCTCAAACACTTTCCTGGCTTCGGAGCGGCCGGCTGACGCGCGGCAGCTCCACCCGGAACTGCGTCACGTCATGGGCCGATTGCACCTCGATCCGCCCGCCGTGCGTGCGCACGATCTGGTCCGCAATGAACAGCCCCAGCCCCAGTCCCTGGTGGCGCCCCGGAGGCCGTTCGCGCCCGCGGAACGGATTGAACAGGTGGGGCAGCAGTTCGGGTGGAATGGCCCCGCGGTTGCGCACCGTGACCGCCACCGTTTTGCTCTGCGTACCGTCGGCCAGGATGTTCACCGGCTGGTCGGCCGCCCCGTGGTGCACTGCGTTGCCAACCAGGTTGGTGAGCACCTGGCACAGGCGCTCGCTGTCCCACACGCCCTCGAGGTCGCCGTCCAGGTCGGTCACGATCTGGCGGTCCGGAAACCCTGTCTGCAGTTCTTCGGCAGCGCGCTGCACGATCCCGTGCATGTCGGCCGTCCCCAGCTGCAGCGACAGCCCGCCCGCCTGGCGGATGCGCGTGAGGTCGAGCAGGTCCTCGATCATCCGACCCATGCGCGCGCTGCTGCGCAGCACGCGGTCCACCATGTTGGCGGCCTTGTCAGGGGGCAGGTCGCGCCTGAGCACGCTGGCCGCCGCCGTGATCGACATCAACGGCGTGCGCAGGTCGTGGCTCAGCACGGCCATGAACATTTCATTGATGCGCAGGGCTTCGGTGCGCTCCTGCAGCTCCTGCGCCAGTGCCTGCCGGCGGCGGTGCAGCTCGAAGAACACATGGGCCTTGCTGGTCAGCATGTGCGGATCGATGGGTTTGTACAGAAAATCCACCGCCCCGTTTTCATAGCCGCGGAACTGCCAGTTCTGCTCGCGTGCGCCTGCTGTCATGAAGATCAGCGGAATGTGCCGCGTACGCTCACTGCCGCGGATCAGCTCTGCCAGCTCGAATCCGTTCATCTCCGGCATCTGCACATCCAGCAGGGCCAGCGCCACATCGCCGTGCTCCAGCAGCAACTCCAGGGCCTCGCGCCCCGAGCTGGCCTTGAGCACATCGATATCGTCATGCTGCAGCAGCGCCTCCAGGGCCACGAGGTTCTCTTCGATGTCGTCAACGAGCAGGCACTTGATGCGGGTGGTGTGGGGCATGGCGGGCAAAGGCGATGGGGCGACAGACGCAGACGCCGTGTCTGAAGCCGGCATGAGTCGGGGTGCAGTCGTCATAGCTGCCCCTTGCCGTGCAGGTCGGCCAGCAGTGCGCCCACAGCGGGCGGTGGCAGTACATGGTGCGCCGGTACGCGCGCGAGACCAGCCAGCGGCATGGCCTGCATGGGGGCGCTCTCGGGCGACTGGACAATGGTCAGGCCGCCAGCCGCCTGCACTGCCGCAAGCCCACGGGCGCCGTCCTCGTTGGCGCCCGACAGCAGCACCGCCACCGCGCGGTCGCCGTACAGGTCGGCGGCAGACTCAAACAGCACATCAATGGACGGGCGTGAATAGTGCAGCGGCGGGTCGATCGACAGTGCCACGCGGGGTCCGGCATCCACCAGCAGGTGGTAGTCGGGCGGGGCAAAGCAGATCAGGGGCCGGGTCAGCAGCAAGCCGTCGCTGGCTTCCTTCACGGGCAGTGCGCAGCGCTGGCGAAAAATGTCGGCCAGCAGGCTGCGCCGGTCGCGTGGCAGGTGCATCACGACCAGCACGCACGCGTGCAGCGTGGCTGGCAACGCGGGAAGAATGACACCCAGGGCGTCAATGGCCCCCGACGAGCCTCCGATGACGATGGCATCGTAAGCGGGCTGCGCGGGGTGTGTGGCGCAGCCCCTTGTATCTGGCAGCGGCCCTGTTTCCTGATGGGAGGGCAGTGCAACGCCGGTGTCGGCCATCACAGCCCCGCCTTCTTGCGGTAGATGCGGTCTTCCGCCACGAAGTCCTCGAAGGCCTCGGTCTGGTCGGAAAAGCGCAGTGACTCCTTGGAGCCCAGCCCCAGAAAGCCGCGGTGGCACAGTGCCTCGCGGAACAGGCCGAGGGCGCGGTTTTGCAGGTCGCGCTCGAAGTAGATGAGCACGTTGCGGCACGACACCAGGTGCATCTCGGCAAACACGCTGTCGGTGGCCAGGCTGTGGTCCGAGAACACCATGTGCTCGCGCAGCGACTTGTCAAACACCACGCGGCCGTACCGGGCCGTGTAGTAGTCCGACAGCGAGCTGCGCGCGCCCGAACGCGCGTAGTTCTCGGAAAAGGCCGCCACCCGCGCCATGTCGAAAACACCCGACTCTGCCGCGCGCAGGGCGTGCGGGTTGATGTCGGTGCCGTAGATCAGGGTGCGGTCCAGCAGGCCTTCCTCGTGCAGCAGGATGGCCAGCGAGTACACCTCTTCGCCTGCGCTGCAGCCCGCCACCCACACCTTGAGGGAAGGGTAGGTGCGCAGCAGCGGGACGACGTCGGTGCGCAGCGACTGGAAATAGCCCGGGTCACGGAACATGTCGCTCACCTGCACCGTGAGGTATTCCAGCAGGGCGGGGAACACTGTGGGCTCGTGCAGCACGCGGTCCTGCAGCTGCGACACGGTCTGGCAGTCAAAGCGGATCAGTGCCGCGTTCAGCCGCCGCCGCAGCGACGCCTGCGCGTACCCGCGAAAGTCGTAGTGGTAGCGGTGGTAGATGGCATCGATCAGCAGGCGCTGCTCGATGTCGGCCGTGCGCACTTTCCGGTGGGTGGACGGGATGGATGTCGGCATCTTTCCGGGCGGTGCTGTGTCGTTGCCGGTCACTTGGGCATCCATACCCGTACCAGCGACAGCAGCTTTTCCACGTCGAGCGGCTTGGCGATGTAGTCGTTGGCTCCGGCGGCAAGGCACCTTTCCTGGTCGTCCTTCATCGCTTTGGCGGTCAGTGCAATGATGGGCAGGCGCCGCCATCCGGGCTGCGCACGGATCTCGCGCATGGCGGTGTAGCCGTCCATCTCCGGCATCATGATGTCCATCAGCACCAGGTCCACTGCCGGGCTGCCGCCGGTGCCTGCGCGTTCCAGGGCCTGGAGGGCTTCTCGGCCATTGCGGGCAATCTCCACGCGAATGCCGGTGGGCTCCAGGATGCTGGACAGCGCAAACACGTTGCGCACATCGTCTTCCACCACCAGTACGGTGCGGCCCTCCAGCGCCGTGTCGCGGCTGCGGGCCTGCTGCAGCATGCGCTGGTGCTCGTCCGACAGTTCGGACTCCACCTGGTGCAGGAACAGCGTCACCTCATCGAGCAGCCGCTCGGGCGAGCGCGCGTCCTTGATGATGATGGAGCGCGAGAAGCGGCGCAGCTGCTGCTCTTCGTCGCGCGACAGCGCCCGGCCGGTGTAGACGATGACGGGCGGGAACGACACGCCGTCTTGTTCCGCCATCTCTTGCAGCAGTTCGTAGCCGTTCTGGTCGGGCAGGTTCAGGTCCATCACCATGCAGTCGAAGGTGGAGCCACGCAGGTGTGAGAGCGCCGCCGCGGCGGTGCCTGCGCAGACGATCTCCACGTCGTCGCGGCTGAGCAGGTGGCGCACGCTTTCACGCTGGCGTTCGTCGTCTTCCACCACCAGCACCCGCCGCAGGTCCTGCGTGAACTTGGCTTCCAGCCGCTGCAGGGCCTCCACCAGTTCCTCGCGCGCCACAGGCTTGAGTGCGTAGCCCACGGCACCGCGGCCCATGGCTTCCTGCGCGTAGTCGGCCACCGACACCACATGCACGGGGATGTGGCGCGTGGCCGGGTTGCGCTTGAGCTGGTCGAGCACACCCAGGCCCGAAAAATCGGGCAGGTTCACGTCCAGCACGATGGCGCTGGGCAGCGTCTGCGCGGCGATGGCCAGGCCGTCGGCAGCGTTGGCGGCCAGGTGGCATTCAAAGTCCATTTCGCGCGCCAGGTCCTGCAGGATCTGGGCGAACCGGTGGTCGTCCTCGATGACGAGGATGCTGCGGGTGCCTGCGGGCCGTACCGTGGTGTTGCCTGCGGCTGCCGCAGCGTGGCCCGCCGGTGCAGGCGCCAGCGCCCTGGCCGTGGCCGCATCGCGTGTACCGCGGGGGCTCGCCGCCATGGCAGGTGCCGCTGCCGACGGGATGGTGCCGGGTGCCGCGTCCCGGGTGGCTGCGGCGACCGGGATCTCGGTGTCCACATCGGTCTGTGGCGCAAGGCGTACCGGTACCACCAGGGTGAAGACGCTGCCTTCGCCCGGCGTGCTCTGCACCGACAGCTTGCCGCCCAGCAGCTGCGCCAGGTCGCGCGAGATCGACAGCCCCAGCCCGGTGCCCCCGTACTTGCGGTGCGTGCTGCCGTCGGCCTGCCGGAATGCCTCGAAGATCAGTTCCTGCTGGTGCGCCGGGATGCCGATGCCGGTGTCCTTCACGGCAAACGACAGCGTTTCGTCGGGGTTGCGCGACACATGCAGGGCCACCGTACCCTGTTCGGTGAACTTCATCGCGTTGGACAGCAGGTTCTTGAGCACCTGGCCCAGGCGCAGCGGGTCGGTTTCCATGCCGGCGGGCACATCGGGCGCCACCGACAAGTCGATCACCAGCCCCTTGTCTGCCGCCAGCGGGCGCAGCGGGTCCACCAGCGCCTGCAGCGCCTTGGCAATGTTCACCGGCTCGACCGACACCGTGGCCTGGCCGGCCTCGATCTTGGACAGGTCGAGGATGTCGTTGATGAGCGCCAGCAGGTCGTTGCCGGCGGCATGGATGGTCTGCGCGTATTTCACCTGGTCGGCGCTGAGGTTGCCGGCCTTGTTGTCGGCCAGCAGCTTGGCCAGGATGAGCGTGGAGTTCAGCGGTGTGCGCAGCTCGTGGCTCATGTTGGCCAGGAATTCGCTCTTGTATTCGCTGGCCAGCTCCAGCTCGCGGGCCTTGTCGGTCAGTGCGCTCTGGGCGCGCAGCATCTGCTCGCGCTGGTATTCCAGCTGCTGGGTCTGCTCTTCGAGATGGGCGTTGGTCTGCTCCAGCTCGGTCTGCTGCACCTCCATCTGCGCCTGCGATTCCTGCAGCACGCGGCTTTGCTGCTCCAGCTCCTCGTTGTTCACGCGCAGCTCTTCCTGCTGGGTCTGCAGCTCCTCGGACTGGCGCTGGGTTTCCTCCAGCAGGTCCTGCAGGCGGTTGCGGTCGATGGCCGACCGGACCGCCACAGCCAGCATCTCGGATGCGCGTTCCATCAGGTTGCGCTCTGCGTCGCCCACGGCACGGTAAAAGCCCAGTTCAATGACTGCAAAGACGCGGCGGTTTTCCACCGCGGGCGCAATCAGTACCTCTGCCGGAGCGGACTGCCCGGTGCTGGACGACACCTGCAGGTAGGCCCCCGGCACGTCGCGCACATGCACCATCGCGCGCGAGCGCGCTGCCTGACCCACCAGGCCCTCGCCCGGCAGCACGGTCTGCTGCAGGCGTTCGCGCGGCACGGCGTAGCCGCCAAACAGCGTAAAGCTGCCATCGGGCTCGGCCACATACCCCGCCCCCACCGGGGCCATGAGGTAGGTGGCCAGGTACTCCAGCGCCAGCGGGCCCAGCTCTTCCAGGCGATGGTCGCCCTGGATGCGCTGGCTCAGGCCGTTCAGCCCGGCCGAGACCCAGGCCTCGAGTGCGTGCCTGCGGTATTCCCGGGCCGTACTCCAGGCCGAGATGCAGATGAGCACCAGCAGCAACAGCGAACCGCCCGCGGAGTACAGGTTGTCATTGCTGGCGGCGTCCACCCACTGCTGGCGCCGGGTGTCGAGCAGTTCCGTCTGCTGCGTGCGCAATGCCTCCACCGTGTCGCGCACGCGGTCCATGATGTTCTTGCCCTCGCCGCCATTGACCAGCGCCATGGCACCGTCCAGATCGCCAGCCCGGCGCAGCGCAATGGTCTGGTTCAGCTCGCGCAGTTTTTGCCGGTGCAACCCGTCGAGCTGCGTCACGAGCTGCTGGTGCGAGGGAAGATCCTCCGCTTGCGCCTTGAGCCTGTCCAGATGCTGCTGCATGTCGGCGACGGCGGTCTCATAGGGCTGCAGATAGGCGACGTCGCCTGTGAGGAGGTAGCCGCGCTGGCCCGTCTCGGCATCCTTGATGGATGCGTTGAACAGGTTGAGCTGGCGCATGGCCAGCGAGGCGCGGTCCATGGCCCGCACAGCGTCGGCGCGGGTTTCAGCAGAGCGGTAGTTGACGGCCGCGATCACCAGGGTGGCGAGAGCGGCCACCAGGAAGCCTGCCGCCAGCGTGCGGGGGATGGCAAAACGGGCGGCGGTGCGCTGAAGGCTGGGCGTGGCGGTCATGGGGCGACGGTTCCGGTTCAGGCGAAGCGAACGACTGTACCTTTTTGTCCCCCCCGGACAGGGCCTCGCAGCGCCTGGGCGGGGGCGCGTTTTGTAACCAACTGCAGCACATGCGCTGCTACATTCGGGCCCTCGCGATCACGCGCCGTCGCAGCCACGGCGCTTTCGTTTCCTTTCACGCACCTTCCCGTCCGCATGCCGACCGACCCGCTCCGCAGCCGCCTTGCCCTGTACCTGGACCTCATCCGCTGGGACCGCCCCGCGGGCTGGCTGGTGTGCCTGTGGCCCACCCTGAGCGCGCTGTGGATCGCGGCCGACGGGTTTCCGGGCTGGCACCTGCTGGTCGTGTTTGTGCTGGGCACCATCCTCATGCGCAGCGCAGGCTGCTGCGTGAACGACGTGGCGGACCGCGACTTCGACAGGCACGTCAAGCGCACGGCGCAGCGACCTGTCACCACGGGCGCCGTGAGCGTGAAGGAGGCGCTGGCCCTGGGCGCGGCGCTGGCGCTGGTGTCGTTTGGCCTGGTGCTCACCACCAACGCCGCCGCCATTGCGTGGTCGGTGCCTGCGGTGCTGGTGGCCATTGCCTACCCGTTCACCAAGCGCATCATTGCCATGCCGCAGGCGGTGCTGGGCATTGCGTTCAACTTCGGCATCGTGATTGCGTTTGCCGCCGTGCAGGGCAGCGTGCCGGCCGTGGCCTGGTGGATGTGGCTGGGCAACCTGTTCTGGGTGCTGGCCTATGACACCGAGTACGCCATGGTCGACCGGGATGACGACCTCAAGATCGGCATCAAGACATCGGCCATCACGCTCGGGCGGCTGGATGTGGCCGCGATTGTGGCCTTTTACCTGCTTTTTCTGGGTATTTGGGCGGTAGCCCTGGAATCATATGCCCTGGGTGCTATATTTTATATAGCAATTGCGGTGGCTCTGGCGCAGGCTGTGTGGCATTTCACGCTCATCCGCACCCGCACGCGCGAGGGGTGCTTCAGAGCATTTCGCATCAACCACTGGCTCGGAGCCACGGTGTTTGCGGGCATTGCGGGCAGCTATCTGGTGCGGGATGTGCTCGTGAAGTGACCGCCGCAGGTACTTGCGATGCCAGCACCTGTGGGCGATCTGGCCCTCAAGCCGGGAGCGGGCGTTCTTCGCGCAGCGTGCGGCCAGCCTGGTCGGTCCAGGTAAAGACGGCAGGCCCGGTTGCTGGCGCTGGTTGCAGCAGGAACCGCAGGTAGGGGTTTTCAGACGTGCCGGTCTGAAAACGTGCCGTCAGCACCGGGCGCTCGCCCATCCGCAGCGTGAAGTCGCGCACCAGGTTCTGTGCCAGCAGCTTGCCGTCGGTGCCGGGGCGCAGGCCGGTTTCCATGGGGTGCTGCACCAGCGCCTTCACCTCGATGGGGCCGCCCGCCTTGGTAGGGCGTGCCAGCGCGATGCGGGGCGAGCGCATGCCCTCGCTTTGCGCGGCCTCACCACCGCCCAGGCAGCCACTGACGGTGACCTGCACCTTGCGCTGCGCGACCCAGGCGCTGTTCTTGCTGCCCAGCGCCACGGCGATCACCGTCTGGCTCTCGGCCAGGCGCACGCGGGTGGCAAAGTCGGGCAGCACCCGGTCGCCGGGCAGGTCAAAGCTCAGCAGGCCGGGGTTGGGGTTGCGCGTGGCCAGCAGGTGGATGGCCACCAGTGTTTCGCCCGCAGGCAGTACGCCGCGAAAGGCCACGCCCAGCGGCACGGCCCCGCCGTTTTCTGACAGCGCGGGGACATCCAGTTCCAGCCCCGCGGCCTGCACGGTGCGCCCGCGCAGCAGTTGCTGGGCGGGGGCAAAGGTGCTGGCAGTGGCGTCTTGCGCGCTGGCCGTGCGTGCGGCCAGCAGTGCGCCCAGGGTCAAAAGGCAGTTTCTTCGGTGCATCGCGTCATTGTCCTTGATGGGTGGTGGTGCGTCCGGCCAGCCAGGCGCCTGCCACGATGCCCGCCAGCGCGGGGTAGGTGCTCAGGGCCAGGGTCGAAAAACCCGTCAGGCCCTGGCCGATGGAGCAGCCCAGCGCCAGCACGCCGCCCACACCCATGAGCACGCCGCCCGCCATCGAGCGGCCTGTTTGCGCCGCGCTGGTGAACCCTTGCCACTGGAAATCACGGCGCAGCAGCGCGCTGGCCCATGCGCCTGCCAGCACGCCGGCGCACAGCACCGCGCCATGGCCCAGCGCGACGCCCGTGGACAGCTGCAGGTACTGCAGGGCCTGGGCCACCGGGGCCACAAAGGTGATGGATGCCAGGGGCACAGGCTCGAAATCGTCGGCCCCCAGGCGGCCAGTGATCCACCAGCCCAGCGGCACCAGCAGGCCGATCAGCACGCCCGGCAGCAGCGTGCGCCAGGGCGAGGAGGAGGACGAGGAGGCCTTTGCAGCGGTGGCATCAGGGGCTGCAGCCTTGTCCCGGCGGGTGAACGCCCAGCCCAGCAGGCCCGCCACGAGCAGCGCCACACTGCCCCACCGCGCCGCCGCGTCGGGCATCGCCACCAGCCCGGCCAGCCAGTCGGGCAGGGTGGTGGCAGCCAGCGGGGTTGGGGTGGCTTCGGTCAGGCGAATGCGCAGCGGGGCCAGCACGCCCGTCAGCGTGGCAGACGCCCCCACCGCCAGGCACAGCAGCGTGACCAGCGAGCGCAGGTTGCCGCTGCCCAGCAGCACCAGGCTGCGCGCCCCGCAGGCATTGGCCAGCGCCATGCCGTAGCCAAACAGCACGCCGCCCAGCGCCACCATCACCCACGAAACCCGGCTTTGCGCATACAGCGACTGCCGCAGGTCCACATCGGCGGCCACCGACAGCCACTGGCTGCCGATGAGCGCCGCGGCCATCGCCACGGCGAACAGGCGCAGCGGTGCATGCTGGGTGCGCGCAAAGGCGACCTGCACTGCGCGCAGGAAACACAGACGGCTGCCCTGGGCGAGCGCACCGTAGGTCAGGCCCATGGCGGCCGTCGCCCCCAGCACCCAGGCTTCGCGTTGTTCCGCCGGGATGGCGTTCCAGTCGATCATTGCGGCCTTGGCACAGGTTCTCAGGCCGGGCGCGGCGTGCCCCAGGTGTCCTGGCTGATCGCCTGGTACCAGCCCTGGGCGTAGGCGGCCTCGGTGCGGCGGATGCTGTCGTCGGCATTGGCGCTGCTCAGGCCGCCCGAGTTGGGGACGCTGATGATCTTGTCGTTCTCGACGCGGAACACGCCGGCCACCGTGACGCCGTAGTCGGGCGAAGCCAGGCTGTAGCAGGTATTCACCCACAGGGCCTGCGCAGGCGTGCTGCCGTCGAGGGACGCCACGATGGCGGCCGCGGCCACCTTGGCCTGCGTGTTGGCCGTGAAGCCCGACTTGGGCATGGGCGCAGCAATGGTGGCATCGCCCACCACGTAGATGTCCTTTTGCTGGCGCGACTCGAACGTGTTGGCATGCACCGGCACCCAGCCCGAGGCGTCGGTGACGCCTGCGCGCTCGGCGATGAAGCCGGCCTTCTGGGGTGGCACCACGTTCAGCACGGCGGCCTTGTGGATCGTGCCGAATTCCGTCTGCACCTCGCGCCGCGCCGCATCGACTCGCACCACGCGGCCGTCCTTGGACAGGCCCACCCATTCGATGCGGTCGCCGTACAGCTTCTTCCAGGCGGCCTGGAACAGGCCCTGCTTGGAAAAGTTGTCCTTGGCGTCCAGGATCAGCACCTTGGAGCGGGGCTTGTGGCGGCTGAAGTAGTGGGCGATCAGGCTCGCGCGCTCATAGGGGCCGGGCGGGCAGCGGAACGGGTCGGGCGGCACGCTGAGCACAAACGTACCGCCATCCTGGATGCTTTCGAGCTGGCGGCGCAGCAGCATGGTCTGCGGCCCGGCACGCCAGGCATGGGGGGCCAGTTCGGACGCACGCTCGTCGTATCCCTCGATCGCGTTCCAGCGGAAGTCAATGCCGGGGGACAGCAGCAGGCGGTCGTATTCCAGCACCGTGCCGGTGGACAGGCGCACCGTGCGTGCCGCCGGGTTCACGTCGTCGGCCCGGGCATGCACCACACGCACGCCGTAGGTCCCCTGCAGCTCGTCGTAGCCGTGCGAGATCGAGTCCATCGTGCGCTCGCCCGCCAGCACGAGGTTGGACATGGGGCAGGTGTGAAACCGCTTGTTGGGCTCTATCAGCACCACATCCACCGCCGGGTTGGCGCGCTTGATGTACTTGGCTGCCGTGGCGCCGCCAAAGCCACCGCCCACCACCACCACGCGGCCCGCAGGCGCACGCCCGAGCGAGGTGGTGGAGCAGGCGGCCAGCACGGGCAGCATGGACGCTGCGCTCAGGCCGTGCAGGAACCGGCGGCGCGAGGGGGCTGTTGGCGTACTGATGTTGTCGAGGACGGGTTGGTTGTGTTGCATGGTGGTCCCCTTCACTTGCGGATCGATGAGAAATGCGAGGCCAGCGCGCGCAGTTCCTCGTCGGTGTAGCCCTTGGCGATGCGGTCCATCACCGTGGTGCCCGCAGGCGCGCGGTGCTTGTAGTTGAGCAATTGCATCGACAGCACGTCGGCCGGGCGCCCGGCGATGGCAGGAATGGGGCCGGCAAAGCCGCCGTCCGTGCCATGGCAGCTGGCACAGGTGGCTGCCAGCAGCTTCACCTGCTGCTGGGACAGTGGCGGAGTGGTCTGGGCCAGTGCCGTGGTGGCGCCCAGCAGCGCCAGAGCGCCACACAGTGTTTGGAGCAGGCTGGAGGGCTGCCAACGCGGGGCCAGGGAAGTGAGGTTGCGCAGGTTCATGTGGATGCCTTGGGACCGATAGCGAGAGGTACGACCTTGCGAGATCACCCTGCGACAGAACACCCGTGCAGCGCTCCGTGGCAGTCAGCAGGCAGGGGCCGGCGGTGCGTTGAAGCGGCCCGCGCCGGCGGAGATCTCGGCGGGCAGTTTAGACAGATCCGTGTTCAGGTGTAACAACTATCACGGCATATACATATGCGCAAAAGCGGGCAAGCGCGGTGTGTGGACTGCGTGGTGCTATCTAAATCAATAGCAGCCCACCATTTGCCGACAAGCGCTACAGGCCAAAATCACCCGCCAAACTCGTCGCCCAGCTCCTGAGCCCGGCGTTCGGCCGCCTGCATCGCCCGCACGAAGGCGTCGCCCACAGCGTCGTGCTCCAGCGACGTGAGGGCCGCATAGGTCGTGCCGCCCTTGGACGTGACGCGTTCGCGCAGTACCGCCGGGGGCTCATCGGAGCGGCGGGCGAGCTCTGACGCACCCACAAACGTGCCCACCGCCAGCTGGTGCGCCTGCTCTGCGGACAGCCCCATGGCGGTGCCTGCACGCGTCATGGCTTCCATGAAGTAGAAAACATAGGCCGGGCCCGAGCCCGACAGCGCGGTGACGGCATCGAGCTGCTTTTCGGCATCGACCCACAACACGTCGCCCGTGCCGGCCAGGATGGCCTCCACACGCTGGCGCTCGGCCGCATTCACCGCCGGGCGGGCATACAGCGCGCTCACGCCCTTGCCCACCAGCGCAGGTGTGTTGGGCATGGTGCGCACGATGCGCTCGCTGCCCAGCCACTGGGCAATGCTGTCCGAGCGGATGCCTGCGGCCACGCTCAGGTGTAGCGCCTGCTGCGTGTGCGCCCGGGTCTGTGCGGCAGCGTCCTTGAAAGTCTGGGGCTTGACGGCCCACACCACGATCTGTGCACGCTGCAGCGCGGCCGTGGGTGCCGCCTGCGCGGTGATGCCATAGCTTTGCAGCAGTGCCGCACGCGTGGGCTCGTAGGGCTCGACCACCTCGATGTTGCCGGCCGCATGCCCCTGCCGGATCAGACCGCCCATGATGGCGCTGGCCATATTGCCCCCGCCGATGAAGGCGATGGTGGGAAGACTGGAGGAGGCGGTGGTCTGGCTCATGGTGCAGGCAATCAATGGAGGGTGGTCAACGCAGGGATGCGATGGTATCCGCGTTGGATTCCCAGGGTGGACTGGTCCCCAGGCTTGAGTGCCATGGCCGATGCCCGAGCGCACAGCGCCAGACGTACGGCTGATCGCGTTGGCGGAACCAGGCCCCCATCGGCCGTCCGCACCGCCACGGCGGCAGCAACCGGCGCGTCCCAAGGCCAGGGCAGCCAAGCAAGGGCCGCCCCGCAGCGAGGGCTGCGTCCCCCTTCCCGAATTGCGTAGCAATTCGAGAGAAGGGGTGAAGGCGCGCAGCGCCTCAGGGGGATGGCCGCTATGCGGCTACGGTTTGCCGCACCGCATGCTCCCAGTTCGCCATCAGCTCCTGCGCACGGGCATTGCTGAGTGTGGGTACAAAGCGGCGGTCGGCGCGCCACAGTTGCGAGAGTTCATCCGTGCCGCGGTACACGCCACTCGACAGTCCGGCCAGGTAGGCCGCGCCCAGGGCGGTGGTCTCGATCACGGCAGGGCGCACCACGGGAATGCCCAGCAGGTCGGCCTGGAACTGCATCAGCAGATCATTGATGCACGCGCCGCCGTCCACGCGCAGCTCGCTCACGGGCGCGCCGCCGGCGGCCACGGCGTCGCGGCTCATCGCCAGCAGCAGGGCGGCGCTCTGGTAGGCAATGCTTTCCAGCGCGGCGCGGGCAATGTGGCCCAGTGTGGTGCCCCGCGTGAGGCCCGTGATGGTGCCGCGCGAGTCGGGCTTCCAGTACGGGGCGCCCAGGCCCGTGAAGGCCGGCACCATCATCACACCGCCCGAATCGGGCACGCTTTGCGCCAGCGACTCGACCTCGCTGCTGCTGGTGATGGCGCGCAGGCCGTCGCGCAGCCACTGCACCACCGCGCCACCCACAAAAACGCTGCCTTCCATGGCGAACTCGGGCGTGGCAGAGGCCTGCGCTGCGCTGGTGGTGAGCAGGCCGTTCTGGCTCGTCTGGAAGGTGCCGCCCGTGTGCATCAGCATGAAGCAGCCCGTGCCGTACGTGTTCTTGGCCATACCCGCGGTAAAGCAGGCCTGGCCGAACAGGGCGCTTTGCTGGTCGCCCGCCACGCCGCCGATGCGGATCGCGTGGCCCAGCAGGTCGGCCGCGGTGTCGCCAAAGTGGGCGGCCGAGGGCAGCACCTCGGGCATGAGTGCGCGGGGAATGCGCAGCAGCGCCAGCAGGTCGTCGTCCCACTGGTTGGTGTGCACATTGAACAGCATCGTGCGCGAGGCGTTGCTCACGTCGGTCACGTGCACCTGGCCGTGGGTCAGCTTCCACATCAGCCAGCTGTCCACTGTGCCAAAGGCCAGCTCGCCGCGCTCGGCCGCATCGCGCGCACCCGGCACGTTGTCCAGCATCCACTGCAGCTTGGTGCCCGAGAAGTACGCGTCCACCAGCAGCCCGGTCTTGGCCTGGATGGTGGCGGCGTGGCCTTCGCTGCGCAGCCGGGCACAGGCAGGTTCGGCGCGGCGGTCCTGCCACACGATGGCGTGGTGCACGGGCTGTCCGGTCTTGCGGTTCCACAGCACGGTGGTTTCGCGCTGGTTGGTGATGCCCACGGCACGCACGGCGCTGGCGGCAATGCCCGCCCTGGCCAGCGCATCGCGCGCGGTGGACAGCTGCGTGCGCCAGATCTCCAGCGGGTCGTGCTCCACCCAGCCGGGCTGGGGGTAGATCTGCGGCAGCTCCAGCTGCGCCTGCGCCACGATGTGGCCGCGCTCATCGAACACGATGCTGCGGGAGCTGGAAGTGCCTTGGTCGAGTGCGAGCAGGTAGGTCATGGGAAAAGAGAATAAGTCAGTCCGTTGAGACAGGCTCTGATGGCGGTAACAGGCCGGTGCACGCGCGCTGCCGAGGCCAGCGACCGCCGCGCAAGGGCCGCCCCGCCGCGCTGGCGGTGTCCCCCTTCCCGAATTGCATCGCAAGTCGAGAGAAGGGGGAGGGCGCGTAGCGCCTCAGGGGGTTGTGCTTGATCATGCAGCCACGGTGCAGATGACCTCGGCGTCTTGCAACAACGCCGGAAACGGCTCGGGCGGCGGCGCATCCGTGAACAGCCGGTCGATCTGCTGCAGCGTGGCCAGTTGCACCATGGCCGGGCGGTTGAACTTGCTGTGGTCGGCCGCCAGCCAGACCTCGCGGGCCTGGGCAATGATGGTCTGGGCGACCTTCACTTCGCGGTAGTCGAAGTCGCGCAGCGAGCCGTCGGGCTCGATGCCCGAGATGCCGATGAGTGCGATGTCCACCTTGAACTGGCGGATGAAATCCACGGCGGCCTCGCCCACGATGCCGCGGTCGCGCGGGCGCACCACGCCGCCGGCCACGATCACCTCGCAGTCAGGGTTGGTGCTCAGCGTGGCGGCCACGTTCAGGTTGTTGGTGATGACGCGCAGGCCCCGGTGCTGCAGCAGGGCCTTGGCGATGGCCTCGGTGGTGGTGCCGATGTTCAGGATGAGCGAGCAGTCGTTGGGCACCTGCTGGGCCACGGCCCGTGCAATGCGGGCCTTGCCTTCGGCGTTGAGTGTTTCGCGCTGGGTGTGGGCCAGGTTCTCCACGGTGGAACTGGGCACGCGCACCCCGCCATGAAAGCGAGTCAGCAAGCCGGCCTCGGCCAGGCGTTGCACATCGCGGCGAACGGTTTGCAGGGTCACGCCCAGGGTGTCGGCCAGTTGTTCCACCGTGGCGGATTTGCGCGTGCGTACTTCTTCGAGCAGCAGGAGTTGTCGGGGGTTCGTATTCACGCGAATGCTCGGTATCTTGGGGTGGGTCTACTTTAAATCGAACGAAAAAGAACTTTTTAAGGGTAAACCTTGATTCAACATGATCAAAAACGAACAAAAATAATCTAAATTGAAACGCGATGCCGCGCACTTGCGCAACTGCATTGCACCCACCGGGCCCCGCGGGCCGCACAAGAAAGGCAAGCGTGATGCAGCTGGCACTGGACAGCATCAGCAAGAAGGTCGGGCCAGAGACCTGGTTGCACGACATGAGCCTGGCGCTGCACAGCGGCGCCGTGACGGTGCTGCTGGGCGCCACGCAAGCCGGCAAGACCAGCCTGATGCGCATCATGGCCGGGCTGGATGTGCCCACCGCCGGCCGCGTGATGGTGGACGGAGCCGACGTGACCGGAATGCCTGTGCGCGACCGCAACGTGGCCATGGTGTACCAGCAGTTCATCAACTACCCCTCGATGAAGGTGTCGGCCAACATTGCCTCGCCCCTGAAGCTGCGCGGCGAAAAGAACATCGATGCCCGGGTGCGCGAGATCGCCAGCCGCCTGCACATCGACATGTTCCTGGACCGCTACCCGGCCGAGCTGTCGGGCGGGCAGCAGCAACGCGTGGCGCTGGCACGGGCTCTGGCCAAGGGCGCGCCGCTGATGCTGCTGGATGAACCCCTGGTGAACCTTGACTACAAGCTGCGCGAGGAGTTGCGCGAGGAACTCACCCAGCTGTTTGCCGCCGGCCAGTCCACCGTGGTGTACGCCACCACCGAGCCAGGCGAGGCCCTGCTGCTGGGCGGCTACACCGCTGTGCTCGACGAAGGCCGGCTGCTGCAGTACGGTCCCACGGCCGAGGTCTTTCACGCCCCCAATTCGCTGCGCGTGGCCCGGGCCTTCAGCGACCCGCCCATGAACCTGATTGCCGCTGCCGCCACGGCGCGCGGCGTGGGGCTGCCCGGTGGTGCCGAGCTGCCGCTGGAGCTGCCTGCAGGCGTGGCCCATGCCGCAGGCCTCACGGTGGGTGTGCGGGCCAGCGCGCTGCGCCTGCATGCCCGCCCCACCGACCTGAGCGTGGCTGGCACGGTGGAGCTGGCGGAAATCTCGGGCTCCGACACCTTTGTGCACGCGTCCACCCCCTGGGGCGACCTGGTGGCGCAGGTGACGGGCGTGCATTACTTTGAACTGGGCACGCCGATCACGCTGCACCTGGACCCGGCGCAGGCCTTTGTGTTCGGTGCTGACGGCCGCCTGGCCTGGGCGCCTGTGCGCCCGAACGCAGTACAGGGAGGGCGTTGAGATGGCCCGCATCAGTCTGGATCTCGCACACTCGTACAAGCCCAACCCGCAGCAGGACAGCGACTACGCCCTGCTGCCCCTGAAGATGGAGTTTGAAGACGGCGGCGCCTATGCGCTGCTGGGCCCCTCAGGCTGTGGCAAGACGACCATGCTCAACATCATGTCGGGGCTGCTGGTGCCCTCGCATGGCAAGGTGCTGTTTGATGGCCGCGACGTGACGCGCATCAGCCCGCAGGAGCGCAACATTGCCCAGGTGTTCCAGTTTCCGGTGATCTACGACACCATGACGGTGGCAGAGAACCTGGCGTTCCCGCTGAAGAACCGCAAGGTGCCCGAGGCGCAGATCCAGCAGCGCGTCGGCGCCATTGCCGAGATGCTGGAGATGAGCCACCAGCTGAACATGCGTGCGGCGGGCCTGTCTGCCGACCAGAAGCAGAAGATCTCGCTGGGTCGGGGCCTGGTGCGCTCGGACGTGGCGGCGGTGCTGTTCGACGAGCCACTCACGGTGATCGACCCGCACCTGAAATGGCAGCTTCGCCGCAAGCTCAAGCAGATCCACCACGAACTCAAGCTCACGCTGATCTACGTCACCCACGACCAGGTGGAGGCGCTGACCTTTGCCGACCAGGTGGTGGTGATGACGCGCGGCAAAGCGGTGCAGGTAGGGTCGGCCGATGCCCTGTTCGAACGGCCCCAGCACGTGTTTGTGGGGCACTTCATCGGCTCGCCAGGCATGAATTTTCTGCCTGCGCAGTCGGATGGCGGCGAGCTGACGGTCGCGGGCCACCGCCTTGCGGCCCCCGCCGGGCGCGCGCTGCCCACAGGGACGTTGCAGGTGGGCATCCGCCCCGAATACCTGGCGCTGGCCACTGCGCAGCAGTCGGGCGCCCTGGCCTGCAGCGTGGTGCAGGTGCAGGACATCGGCACCTACCTGATGCTGACCGCCAAGGTGGGCGAGCACACGCTCAAGGCCCGCTTCAGCCCTGAAACGCGCCTGCCGTCGGCAGGCGACACGGTGTGGCTGCAGGTGCTGGGCGAGCACACCTGCTACTACCAGAACGAGGAACTCATCCCATGAGCACGACCACCAAGCCGGTGAACCAGAAGGCCTGGTTCCTGATCCTGCCGGTCATCATCTGCGTGGCCTTCTCGGCCATCCTGCCGCTGATGACGGTGGTGAACTACTCGGTGCAGGACATCATCAGCCCCGAGCGCCGCGTGTTCGTGGGCACCGAATGGTTTGCCGCGGTGATGCGCGACGAAGAGTTGCACTCGGCCCTGCTGCGGCAGATCACCTTCTCGCTGGCCGTGCTGGCGGTGGAGATTCCGCTGGGCATCATGCTGGCGCTGTCCATGCCCGCGCAGGGCTGGAAGTCGTCGGCCGTGTTGGTCACGGTGGCGCTGTCGCTGCTGATCCCGTGGAACGTGGTGGGCACCATCTGGCAGATCTACGGCCGGGCCGACATCGGGCTGATGGGCCGCATGCTGCAGCAGATGGGCATCGAGTACAGCTACACCGGCAACGCCACGCAGGCGTGGCTCACGGTGCTGCTGATGGATGTGTGGCACTGGACGCCGCTGGTGGCGCTGCTGGCGTTTGCCGGGCTGCGCTCCATCCCCGATGCCTACTACCAGGCCGCGCGCATCGACGGCGCCAGCAAGTTCGCGGTGTTCCGCTACATCCAGCTGCCCAAGATGCGCGGCGTGCTGATGATTGCCGTGCTGCTGCGCTTCATGGACAGCTTCATGATTTACACCGAGCCCTTCGTGCTCACCGGCGGCGGGCCGGGCAATGCCACCACCTTCCTCAGCCAGTACCTCACCACCAAGGCGGTGGGCCAGTTCGACCTGGGCCCTGCGGCTGCGTTCTCGCTGATCTATTTCTTCATCATCCTGCTGCTGTGCTTCATCCTCTACAACTGGATGCAGCGCGTGGGCACCGCCACCAAGGAAGGGGCCGGCCATGAATGAAAAGCGCTTCCAGAAGCGGTCGATCTTCCTGATCGCCTACCTCGTCTTTGCCGTGCTGCCCATCTACTGGATGGTCAACATGAGCTTCAAGACCAACGCAGAGATTCTTTCCACGTTCTCGTTTTTTCCGCAGAACTTCACGTGGGACAACTACAAGACGATCTTCACCGATGAGTCCTGGTACTCGGGCTACATCAACAGCCTGATCTACGTCAGCATCAACATGGTGATCACGCTCACCGTGGCCCTTCCAGCGGCCTATGCATTTTCGCGATACAGCTTCCTGGGCGACAAGCATGTGTTCTTCTGGCTGCTGACGAACCGCATGACGCCGCCGGCCGTGTTCCTGCTGCCGTTCTTCCAGCTGTACACCACGGTGGGGCTGATGGACACGCACATTGCCGTGGCCCTGGCGCACCTGCTGTTCAGCGTGCCGCTGGCGGTGTGGATCCTGGAAGGTTTCATGAGCGGCATCCCGCGCGAGATTGACGAGACGGCGTACATCGACGGCTACAGCTTTCCGCGGTTCTTCATCACCATCTTCCTGCCGCTCATCAAGGCGGGCGTGGGTGTGGCCGCGTTCTTCTGCTTCATGTTCAGCTGGGTCGAACTGCTGCTGGCCCGCACGCTGACCAGCGTGGACGCCAAGCCCATCGTGGCCACCATGACGCGCACGGTAAGTGCGTCGGGCATGGACTGGGCCACGCTCGCGGCGGCCGGCGTGCTGACCATCGTGCCTGGCGCCATCGTGATCTGGTTTGTGCGCCACTACATCGCCAAGGGCTTCGCCATGGGGCGCGTGTGATGCACCCCCTCAGTCGCCTGCGGCGCCTTCCCCCTCCAAGGGGAGGCAGCCTTCGCTGCGGGGCGGCCCTTGGCTTGCGTCCCTGGCCTGGGTCGCGCCAGTCGGTATGTGCTTTGGCGGTATCTGACGCCACGCTAGTGGAAAGGAACGTGTAAATGTTTAACTGGATGGCCTGGACCACCCCGGTGGCCGTGTTTTTCATCTGCATCGTGCTGATGCTGATCGGCATGACCGTGTGGGAGATCAAGTCGCCTACCGTGATGCGCAAGGGCTTCTTGCCGCTGGCCACCACGCGGGGCGACCGCCTGTTCATCGGCCTGCTGTCGGCCGCATATGTGAACCTGATTTTTGTGGGCCTGAGCGGCCGCATGGCCGAGTGGCTGGGCCTGGCTGCCGAGCCCTCGATCTGGATCAGTTTTGTGCTGTCGATGGCGCTGCTGCTGCTCATCCTGCGCAAAGGTTGATTGCTATAACAAATATAGCAATCAGGGAAGATTTTTCTAGGGCTTAAGGCTAAAAAGGCTTCAAAACATTGGCGGGCACGCCCTGGATGCCCGCCAACGCTGGCGACGACAAGCGCCGTTCCTATTTCCCCCGGGAACGGTGTTCATCCACCAAGGGGGTTACATCCGAGGAGACAGCAATGAAGATGCAGTTCACGGCGATCGCTTTCGCCGCCGCAACCCTGGCGCTGGGCCAGGCTGCCTGGGCCGGCGAGGCCGAGGCCAAGAAGTGGATCGACAGTGAGTTTCAGCCCTCCACGCTGAACAAGGACCAGCAGATGGCCGAGATGAAGTGGTTCATCGACGCCGCCAAGAAGCTGCAGGCCAAGGGCGTGAAGGAAATCTCGGTGGTGTCCGAGACCATCACCACGCACGAGTACGAATCCAAGACGCTGGCCAAGGCGTTCGAGGAAATCACCGGCATCAAGGTCAAGCACGACCTGATCCAGGAAGGCGACGTGGTCGAGAAGCTGCAGACCTCCATGCAGTCGGGCAAGTCGATCTATGACGGCTGGATCTCGGATTCGGACCTGATCGGTACCCACTACCGCTACGGCAAGATACTGAACCTGACCGACTACATGACCGGCAGCGGCAAGGAGTGGACCAACCCGGGCATCGACATCAAGGACTACATCGGCACCAAGTTCACCACGGCGCCTGACGGCAAGATGTACCAGCTGCCTGACCAGCAGTTCGCCAACCTGTACTGGTTCCGTGCCGACCTGTTCGACCGCAAGGACATCAAGGACAAGTTCAAGGCCAAGTATGGCTACGACCTGGGCGTGCCGCTGAACTGGTCGGCCTACGAGGACATCGCCGAGTTCTTCACCAACGACGTCAAGCAGATCGATGGCAAGCCGATCTATGGCCACATGGACTACGGCAAGAAGGACCCATCGCTGGGCTGGCGCTTTACCGATGCCTGGCTGTCGATGGCCGGCACCGCAGACATCGGCGCGCCCAATGGCCTGCCGATTGACGAATGGGGCATCCGCGTGGCGGATGACAAGTGCACGCCCGTGGGCGCCTCGGTGGCCCGTGGCGGTGCGACCAACTCGCCGGCAGCCGTCTATGCGCTGACCAAGTACGTCGACTGGATGAAGAAGTACGCGCCCAAGGAAGCCACGGGCATGACCTTCGGCGAAGCCGGCCCTGTGCCCGCACAAGGCCAGATCGCCCAGCAGATCTTCTGGTACACCGCCTTCACGGCCGACATGACCAAGCCTGGCCTGCCCGTGGTGAACGCCGACGGCACGCCCAAGTGGCGCATGGCCCCCGGCCCCAACGGACCATACTGGAAGCAGGGCATGCAAAACGGCTACCAGGACGTGGGCAGCTGGACCTTCTTCAAGGACCACGATGCCAACAAGACGGCGGCCGCCTGGCTTTACGCGCAGTTCGTGACGGCCAAGACCACATCGCTCAAGAAGACCATGGTCGGCCTGACCCCGATCCGCGAGTCCGACATCCAGTCCAAGGCCATGACCGACATGGCGCCCAAGCTGGGCGGCCTGGTCGAGTTCTACCGCAGCCCGGCCCGCGTGGCATGGTCGCCCACCGGCACGAACGTGCCCGACTACCCCAAGCTGGCCCAGCTGTGGTGGAAGAACGTGGCCCAGGCTGTGACGGGTGAAAAGACGCCCCAGGGCGCCATGGACACCCTGGCCGACGAGATGGACCAGGTGATGGCCCGACTGGAGCGCGCCGGCATGGCGCACTGCGCTCCCAAGCTCAACAAGAAGGAAGACCCCAAGAAGTGGCTGTCGGACAAGCAGGCTCCATGGGCCAAGCTGGCCAACGAGAAGCCAAAGGGTCAGACCATTGCCTACGGCACGTTGCTGCAGGCCTGGAAGGATGGCAAGGCGCGTTGAGGACCTGAGCGGTCACTTCATGCGATGACCCCAACGGCAGCCAGCACTCACAAGGTCGCTGGCTGCTTTTTTCATTGAACGACAACACCGGGTTGCGGTGGGACGGGCGAGATCCCATTTCACCGCTATCAAGAATTCAAGGGTAAACCCTTAATTTTTGTGACACCCATGGACAATCACCCCATGACTTCAGCCACGCCTTCCCCCTTGCCCACGCGACGGGCCGACCTGCTCGCCCGCCTGGCCCAGCCCATCCAGTACGACCTGGCGGTGATCGGAGGAGGCGCCACCGGCCTCGGGGTGGCGTTGGACGCTGCCGCGAGGGGTTTCTCCGTGGTCCTCGTCGATTCGCACGATTTCGCCAAGGGAACGTCCTCCCGTGCCACCAAGCTGGTTCATGGCGGCGTGCGCTACCTGGCCCAGGGCAACATCGCCCTGGTACGCGAGGCGCTGCACGAGCGCACCACGCTGCTGCACAACGCGCCGCATCTGGCGCAGCCGCTGCCGTTCGTGATGCCGTCGTACCGATTCTGGGAAACGCCTTTCTATGGCATCGGGCTCAAGATGTACGACGCCCTGGCCGGCAAGGCGGGCCTGGGCGCCACCGAATTCCTGGGCAAGGAAAGCACGCTCAAGTACCTGCCCACGGCGCGCGCGGCGGGCCTCAAAGGCGGGGTGAAATACTGGGACGGCCAGTTTGACGACGCCCGCCTGGCACTGGCCCTGGCGCGCACCGCGGCCAGCCTGGGTGCCCTGGTGGTGAACTATTGCCCGGCCACCGCGCTGGTGCACGAAAACGGCAAGGTGGCCGGTTTTGTCTGCCGTGATGCGGTGGGTGGCCAGGAATTCACGGTGCGGGCCCGTGCGGTGGTCAATGCCACCGGCGTCTGGGTGGATGGCCTGCGCCAGATGGACGGGGACGCCACGGGTCGTCCTGTGCAGGCCATGGTTGCGCCCAGCCAGGGGGTGCACATCGTGGTGGACCGCGAGTTTCTGCCATCCGACCACGCGCTGATGGTGCCCAAGACCGCTGACGGGCGCGTGCTGTTTGCCGTGCCGTGGCTGGGCAAGCTGATCCTGGGCACCACCGACAGCCCCCGCCAGGACGTGGTGCGCGAGCCTTTGCCTTTTGCAGAGGAAGTCCGCTTCATCCTGGAGGAGTCTGCGCGCTACCTTAGCCGGGCGCCTGGCGTGCAGGACATCCGCAGCATCTGGGTCGGCCTGCGCCCGCTGGTCAAGCCGCAGGACGACGACGGTGACAACACCAAGAGCTTGAGCCGTGAGCACACGGTGCTGGCCAGTCGCAGTGGACTGGTTACGGTAACGGGCGGGAAATGGACCACCTACCGGGCCATGGCCGAAGATGTGTTGCAAAAATGCTTCACTAGCGGCCTGCTTCCGGAAAAGCCGGCTGGTATCACCAATTCATTGCCAGTGGTGGGCTCGCCCAGGGGGGCGGTCACGCACCGCATCAGCGATGCGCAGGGCATGCATTCCTACGGGAGCGATGCGGCGTTTGTCCAGGCCCTTGCCGGGCAGTCCGTGGAGCTGGGCGCCGGCCTGACAGAGGCGATGGTGCGCTTTGCCGCACGGTACGAGTACGCCTGTACGGTGGAAGACGTGCTCGCCCGCCGGTCTCGCATGCTTTTTCTGGATGCCCGCAAGGCCATCGAACTGGCCCCTGCGGTAGCGGCCATCCTGCAAGAAGAGCTGGGCACCGATCCGGCGCTGGAAGATTTTCTGGCGCTTGCACCGCAGTATCTGCACGTGCCCGCTTGACGCCGCCATCAAGCTTTGCAATAATCGAGGGCTTCGCGTTTCCTACGTGAAGTTTCTGCCCAGCGGGAAGTGCTGCAAATGGTTTGCGGTGCGGACGACGGGCCCAAGACTGACTGGCTGATCTGCAGCCCTTGAGAAGTTCTCTGGGGCTGTTGTCTTCTGGTGCAAGTTGGGAATATTGAAATGATCCAGACAGAATCTCGGTTAGAGGTTGCCGACAATACCGGCGCCAAGTCCGTCCTTTGCATCAAGGTGCTGGGTGGCTCGAAGCGTCGCTATGCAAGCGTGGGCGACATCATCAAGGTGAGCATCAAAGAAGCCGCTCCACGTGGCCGCGTCAAAAAAGGCGAGGTTTACAGCGCGGTTGTCGTTCGCACGGCGAAGGGTATTCGCCGTGGTGACGGTTCGCTCGTCAAATTCGACGGCAACGCGGCAGTGTTGCTGAATGCAAAGCTGGAGCCTATCGGCACCCGCATCTTCGGACCCGTGACGCGTGAACTGCGTACCGAAAAGTTCATGAAGATCGTGTCCCTGGCTCCTGAAGTTCTCTGAGGACGCGCCATGAACAAGATTCGCAAGGGCGACGAAGTCATCGTGCTGACCGGCCGTGACAAGGGCAAGCGCGGCACTGTGTCGCTGCGCAAGGATGACTCCTATATCGTCATCGACGGCATCAACCTGGTCAAGAAGCACGCCAAGCCAAACCCCATGAAGGGTACGACCGGCGGCATCGTGGAAAAGGCCATGCCGATCCACCAGTCCAACGTGGCCATCTTCAATGCGGCCACCGGCAAGGCTGACCGTGTGGGCATCAAGGTGCAGGCAGACGGCACACGCGTTCGCGTGTTCAAGTCCAGCGGCGCTGAAATCAAGGTGGCCTAAGGGGTAAACATGGCACGACTTCAAGAAGTTTTCCGCGACAAGATCGCTCCCGAACTCACCAAGCAGTTCGGTTACACCTCGCCGATGCAGGTTCCGCGTCTGACCAAGATCACCCTGAACATGGGCGTGAGCGAGGCAGTCTCGGACAAGAAGGTGATGGACAACGCCGTGGCCGACCTGACCAAGATTGCTGGTCAAAAGCCCGTGGTGACCAAGGCCAAGAAGGCTATCGCAGGCTTCAAGATCCGCGAAGGTCAGGCCATCGGTTGCATGGTCACCTTGCGCGGTGTGCAGATGTATGAGTTCCTGGACCGTTTCGTGACCGTGGCACTGCCCCGCGTCCGTGACTTCCGCGGCATCTCTGGTCGCGCTTTCGACGGCCGCGGCAACTACAACATCGGTGTCAAGGAACAGATCATTTTCCCTGAGATCGAGTACGACAAGGTTGACGCTTTGCGCGGCCTGAACATCAGCATCACCACAACGGCCAAGACCGACGAAGAAGCCAAGGCTCTTCTGGCAGGTTTCCGTTTCCCGTTCAAGAACTGAGGCGAAGCATGGCTAAAGTAGCTTTGATCCAGCGCGAACTGAAGCGCGAAAAACTGGCAGCCAAGTACGCAACCAAGTATGCGGAACTGAAGGCAATTGCTGGCGATGCCAAGCGCAGCGACGAAGAGCGCGATGCAGCCCGTCTGGGCCTGCAAAAGCTCCCCCGCAACGCCAACCCCACGCGTCAGCGCAACCGTTGCGAAATCACCGGTCGTCCACGCGGCACGTTCCGTCAATTCGGTCTGGCTCGCGCCAAGATCCGCGAACTGGCTTTTGCAGGCGACATCCCCGGTGTCACCAAAGCCAGCTGGTAAGCAGGCAGGAGAGATTAAACATGAGCATGAGTGATCCCATCGCTGACTTGCTGACCCGCATCCGTAATGCACAGATGGTCTCCAAGGCCACGGTTCTGGTGCCTTCTTCCAAAGTGAAGATTGCCATCGCCCAGGTGCTGAAGGACGAAGGTTACATCGACGGCTTCCAGGTCAAGACCGAAGCCGGTAAGTCCGAACTCGAAATTACCCTGAAGTACTATGCAGGCCGTCCGGTGATTGAGCGCATCGAGCGCGTCAGCCGCCCCGGGCTGCGTGTCTACAAGGGCCGTGATTCCATTCCACAAGTCATGAACGGTCTGGGTGTGGCAATTGTCACAACGCCCCAGGGTGTGATGACCGATCGCAAGGCGCGCGCTACCGGTGTCGGTGGCGAAGTGCTCTGCTACGTGGCCTAACCCGCGGCATTGAGGAGAAACTGAAATGTCCCGAGTAGGAAAAATGCCCGTGACCATCCCCGCAGGCGTGGATGTGTCCGTAAAAGATGACCAGATCTCCGTGAAGGGTTCTGGCGGGGCCCTGTCGCTGGCGCAAAACGCGCTGGTGAAGGTGTCCTCGAACGACGGCAAGCTCAGCTTTGAGCCTGCCAATGACTCCCGCGAAGCAAACGCCATGAGCGGCACCATTCGCCAGTTGGTCAACAACATGGTGGTCGGTGTGAGCAAGGGCTTCGAGAAGAAGCTGAACCTGGTCGGCGTGGGCTACAAGGCTGCTGCCTCGGGCTCCAAGCTGAACTTGGCTGTCGGCTATTCGCACCCGGTCAATATCGAAATGCCCGCCGGCATCACGGTTGCAACCCCCACCCCCACGGAAGTGGTGGTCAAGGGTGCTGACCGTCAGCGCGTCGGTCAGATCGCTGCTGAGATCCGTGCTGTTCGTCCACCCGAGCCCTACAAGGGCAAGGGCATCCGTTATTCGGACGAAAAGATCACGATCAAAGAGACCAAGAAGAAATAAGGAGCTGCAACATGTTGACCAAGAAAGAGCAGCGTCTTCGTCGTTCGCGTCAGACCCGCATCCGCATTGCACAGCAAGGCGTGGCGCGTCTCACGGTGAACCGTACGAACCTCCATATCTACGCCAGTGTCATCTCCGGCGACGGGAGCAAAGTGATCGCTTCTGCTTCCACGGCAGAAGCAGACGTTCGCAAGTCGCTGGGCGGTTCGGGCAAGGGTGGCAATGCCGCTGCAGCCCAGATCATCGGCAAGCGCATCGCTGAAAAGGCGAAGGCTGCTGGTGTTGAGAAGGTTGCATTTGATCGCGCAGGTTTCGCCTACCACGGTCGCGTCAAGGCTCTGGCCGACGCTGCCCGTGAAGCCGGCCTGCAGTTCTAAGCGGAGCGGAATACAAAATGGCTAAATTTCAACCCAAAGTGCAGAGCGAAGGCCAGGACGACGGTCTGCGCGAAAAAATGATCGCGGTCAACCGCGTGACCAAAGTCGTGAAGGGTGGCCGTATTCTCGG
The DNA here is from genome assembly GCA_001464865.1 of Burkholderiales bacterium Ga0074133. GTDB lineage: Bacteria > Pseudomonadota > Gammaproteobacteria > Burkholderiales > Burkholderiaceae_C > Acidovorax. Next base: position 4,659 of record LNEG01000242.1, on the reverse strand, counting down.
TTTCGCCGCACTGACGGTGGTTGGCGACGGTGACGGCCGCGTTGGCATGGGCAAGGGCAAGTCCAAGGAAGTGCCTGCTGCCGTGCAGAAGGCAATGGAAGAAGCCCGCCGCAACATGGTCAAGGTATCGCTCAAGAACGGCACCATTTTCCATAATGTGACGGGTCACCACGGCGCTGCAGTCGTGATGATGGCTCCGGCCCCCAAGGGTACCGGCATCATTGCTGGCGGACCCATGCGCGCCGTCTTCGAAGTTCTGGGCGTGACCGACATCGTGGCCAAGAGCCATGGTTCGTCCAACCCCTACAACATGGTTCGCGCCACGTTCGACGCACTGGTCAACTCGACCACGCCATCGAATGTTGCGGCCAAGCGCGGCAAGACGGTCGAAGACATCTTCGCCTGAACCGGAGCCTGAAAATGACAACGCAACAAACCGTCAAGATTCAACTGGTGCGCAGCCCTATTGGCACCAAGGAATCGCACCGCGCTACCGTTCGCGGCCTGGGTCTGCGCAAGCTCAACAGCGTGAGCGAACTGCAGGACTCGCCCGAAGTGCGCGGCATGATTAACAAGATCAGCTATCTGGTCAAAGTCCTCTGAGAGATAGATCATGGAACTCAATAGCATCAAGCCCGCAGACGGCGCCAAGCATGCCAAGCGCCGCGTAGGCCGTGGTATCGGCTCTGGCCTGGGCAAGACCGCTGGCCGTGGTCACAAGGGTCAAAAGTCGCGTTCCGGTGGCTACCACAAGGTAGGCTTCGAAGGCGGTCAAATGCCTCTGCAGCGTCGCTTGCCCAAGCGCGGCTTCAAGTCGCACCTGCTCAAGTTCAATGCAGAAGTGACGCTCACAGCGCTCGACCAACTCGGCCTGGCCGAAGTGGACGTGCTGGCGCTCAAGCAGGCAGGTCTGGTTGGCGAGCTGGCCAAGGTCGTCAAGGTCATCAAGAGTGGTTCCCTCACCAAGGCAGTCAAGCTGACCGGCGTGGGTGCTACGGCAGGTGCCAAGGCAGCCATCGAAGCCGCTGGCGGCAGCATCGCCTGAGTTTGGCGCTGAAGGAAGACATCTGTGGCTACTAGCGCGGCTCAAATTGCAAAGACCGGCAAGTTCGGCGACCTGCGTCGTCGTCTGGTTTTTCTGCTGCTTGCGCTGGTCGTGTATCGCATCGGGGCACACATCCCGGTTCCTGGTATCGATCCAGCCCAGCTGCAACAGTTGTTCAGTGGCCAGCAAGGCGGGATCCTGAACCTGTTCAACATGTTCTCGGGTGGGGCGCTTTCGCGTTTCACAGTCTTCGCTCTGGGGATCATGCCGTACATCTCGGCATCGATCATCATGCAGCTGATGACCTACGTGGTTCCCACGTTCGAGCAGTTGAAAAAGGAAGGCGAAGCCGGTCGCAGGAAGATTACGCAGTACACGCGGTACGGTACGCTGGGCCTGGCACTCTTCCAGTCGCTTGGTATTGCCGTGGCGCTGGAAAGCTCTGCAGGGTTGGTTTTGAGCCCGGGTTTTGGTTTCCGCATGACTGCGGTGGTCAGCCTGACAGCTGGAACGATGTTCCTGATGTGGCTGGGCGAGCAGATTACCGAGCGCGGTTTGGGTAACGGCATTTCGATCCTGATCTTTGCAGGTATCGCGGCCGGGCTGCCAAGCTCTATCGGTGGATTGCTGGAACTGGTGCGTACAGGTGCGATGAGCATTCTGGCGGCGATCTTCATCGTCATCGTGGTGGGTCTGGTGACTTACTTCGTGGTGTACGTCGAACGTGGTCAGCGCAAGATCCTGGTGAACTATGCACGGCGACAGGTTGGCAACAAGGTGTATGGCGGTCAGTCGTCGCATCTGCCCCTGAAGTTGAACATGGCAGGCGTCATCCCTCCGATCTTTGCTTCGTCGATCATTTTGCTGCCGGCAACGGTTGTGAACTGGTTCAGTGCTGGTGAGTCGATGCGCTGGTTGAAGGACATTTCTGGTGCTTTGACCCCTGGTCAGCCCATCTATGTGATGTTCTATGCTGCAGCGATCATCTTCTTCTGTTTCTTCTACACGGCACTGGTTTTCAACAGCCGCGAGACTGCAGACAACCTGAAGAAGAGCGGTGCATTCATCCCCGGGATTCGTCCTGGCGAGCAGACAGCGCGCTACATCGACAAGATTCTGGTTCGCCTGACGCTGGCTGGTGCGGTGTACATCACGTTTGTGTGTCTGCTTCCTGAGTTCCTCATCCTGAAGTACAACGTACCGTTTTACTTCGGTGGGACATCCTTGCTGATCATTGTGGTGGTGACCATGGACTTCATGGCCCAGGTCCAGAACTACATGATGTCCCAGCAGTATGAATCGTTGCTCAAGAAGGCAAGCTTCAAAGGCAACACAGGCGGTTGAGGCAGAGGAGTCACTGCCAGGCGGAAGCCAGGCAGTACGCCGAATGGATGACGGTTGAATTGGCGCCCCACGGTTTCGCGGGTACAGATTGTGTTCCGTGCGAAACAGCCGGGACGGATGGAAAAGTTTTAGGAGAATGCAATGAGAGTTTCGGCTTCGGTCAAAAAAATCTGCCGCAACTGCAAGATCATCCGCCGCAAGGGTGTGGTGCGCGTGATCTGCACGAACCTGCGTCACAAGCAGCGCCAAGGTTGATTGGAAAGTATTAGAGGACGCATATGGCACGTATCGCTGGCATTAACATTCCGCCGCACAAGCACGCGGAAATCGGTCTGACCGCCATTTTTGGCATTGGTCGCACCCGCGCTCGCAAGATTTGCGAAGCAACAGGTATCGCTTACAGCAAGAAGATCAAGGATCTGACTGACGGCGACCTGGAAAAAATTCGTGAGCAAATCGAGCAGTTCACCATTGAAGGTGACCTGCGCCGTGAGACCACGATGAACATCAAGCGCCTGATGGACATCGGTTGCTATCGTGGCTTCCGCCACCGTCGCGGTCTGCCAATGCGTGGTCAGCGTACGCGTACCAATGCACGTACCCGCAAGGGCCCGCGCAAGGGTGCAGCTGCACTGAAGAAATAAAGAGATTGAAAGATCAACATGGCTAAATCTCCTGCCAATAACGCAGCTCAGCGCGTCCGCAAGAAGGTCCGGAAGAACGTTTCGGACGGCATTGCCCACGTGCACGCTTCGTTCAACAACACCATCATCACGATCACCGATCGCCAGGGCAATGCCCTGTCGTGGGCCTCGTCGGGTGGCCAGGGCTTCAAGGGCTCGCGCAAGTCCACTCCATTCGCTGCCCAGGTGGCATCGGAAGTGGCTGGCCGCGCCGCGATTGATCAGGGCATCAAGAACCTTGACGTCGAGATCAAGGGTCCCGGTCCAGGCCGCGAGTCCTCGGTGCGTGCTCTGGGTGCACTGGGCATCCGCATCACGTCGATCTCTGACGTGACGCCAGTGCCCCACAACGGCTGCCGCCCTCAAAAGCGCCGTCGTATCTAATTTCTCTCTAAGCCCACCGCCGCCTGTGCACGCGCAAGCGCCTCAGGCGGCTCCCGCAATGGTTTGCGGCAGATGACACAAAGGAAGCTCAAGTGGCACGTTACCTCGGCCCCAAGGCCAAACTCTCCCGCCGTGAAGGCACCGACCTGTTCCTGAAGAGCGCCCGTCGCTCGATCGCGGACAAGTCGAAGTTCGATTCCAAGCCAGGCCAGCACGGTCGTACTTCGGGCGCTCGTACGTCCGACTACGGTCTGCAACTGCGTGAAAAGCAGAAGGTCAAGCGCATGTACGGCGTGCTGGAAAAGCAGTTCCGCCGCTACTTTGAAGCTGCTGACAGCAAAAAAGGCAATACCGGCGCCAACCTGCTGTTCCTCCTGGAATCGCGCCTGGACAACGTCGTGTATCGCATGGGCTTCGGCTCCACGCGCGCAGAGGCACGCCAGCTCGTGTCGCACAAGGCCATCACCGTGAATGGCAAGTCGGTCAACATCGCTTCGTATCTGGTCAAGGCCGGCGACGTCGTGGCGGTACGTGAGAAGTCCAAGAAGCAGAACCGTGTGGTGGAAGCACTGCAACTGGCCGCCCAGGTCGGCATGCCAGCATGGGTTGAAGTGAACGCCGAGAAGGCTGAAGGCATCTTCAAGAAGGTGCCTGACCGTGATGAGTTCGCTGCCGACATCAACGAATCGCTGATCGTTGAGTTGTACTCGCGCTAATCGCCGGTACGTATTTCGAGAAAACCGTCCCTGCACCGCGAGGCATCGCGGTGTAGGCGCTTCACCAGCCTTACCGGTGTAACGAGCTGGGGGTATTGAGAGGAAGTCTGAATGCAAACCAATTTGCTGAAACCCAAGGCTATCAATGTGGAGCAGCTTGGGCACAATCGTGCCAAGGTTGCACTGGAGCCGTTCGAGCGTGGCTACGGTCACACGCTGGGCAATGCCATACGGCGTGTCCTGCTCTCGTCCATGGTGGGTTACGCAGCGACGGAAGTCACCATTGCGGGCGTTCTGCATGAGTACTCCTCCATCGATGGCGTTCAGGAGGATGTGGTCAACATTCTGTTGAACCTCAAGGGCGTGGTGTTCAAGCTGCACAACCGCGACGAAGTCACCCTGAGCCTGCGCAAGGACGGGGAGGGCATTGTCACCGCCCGCGACATCCAGACTCCGCACGACGTCGAGATCGTCAATCCGGATCACG
>LNEG01000241.1 GCA_001464865.1 Burkholderiales bacterium Ga0074133 | reverse complement strand
CCAACGCTTCCAAGCACAAGAAGCGTTGGGCAACCCATCAGGGCATAAGTTTTTTGCGGCGCGATAGGAGAGCAGCCACAGGCCAAGCTGCAATCGCACAAATCCAACCAAGCGGTGACCACATCGTTTGGCGCCCCAGAAATTCGACGTCGTGCAGCCCCAGGTAGCGACCAAGCCAATTCGGGCCGAACAGTAAAAGAGCGACCATCAAGGCCAACGAGAGCAGCACGAAGGCAATCTGAGGACGAAGTCCGCTCTGGAGTCTCCACATCAAAGTACCGCCAACCAGCAAAGGAGGCAGGATGACCCAAAGGATAAGGATTGCGAACTCTGATTTGGTCACGATCTCAAACGTCTGCTCCTGGCCGCAAGCAACCCCTCAAGCGCACGCCTGAGCCACCGAGCACCGCGAGGTTGCAAACAAACCCATCACACCGCCAGCGCAGACTCTGCCTGGGCTGCTGGCGGCTGTGACTCCACCACCCGCGCCAGCAACGCCCCGCTGTACCGCGCAGGCAGCGGAATCCACACGCGCACCGGGCTGCCCTGCGCCACTTGCACAGGCTGGCCTTCCACGTTGCGCATCTGTTCCAGCCGCACGGTGATGTTGCCGCTGGGGTGCACCACCTCGATCAGGTCGCCCACCGCAAAGTGGTTCTTGGTTTCCACCTGCACCCAGTCGCCGGCCAGCCCTACATCGGCCATGCCTTCAGCGCCCAGCACCTCGCCCACATACTGGCTGCGCTGCGTGGCCGAGTGGCCGTTGATGTAGTTCTGGTAGTCGTTGCTGGGGCGGCGCTCCAGCAGGCCGCCGGTGTAGCCGCGGTTGGACAGGCCTTCCAGCTCGATCAGCAGCTCGGGGTTGAAGGGGCGCCCCGCCACGGCATCGTCAATCGCGCGGCGGTAGACCTGGGCGGTGCGGGCCACGTAATACAGGCTCTTGGTACGGCCTTCGATCTTGAGCGAATCGACACCGATCTGCGCCAGGCGGGCCACATGCTCCACCGCGCGCAGGTCCTTGCTGTTCATGATGTAGGTGCCGTGCTCGTCTTCCATGATGGGCATCATCTGCCCGGGGCGGCCGGCCTCTTCGATCAGATAGACCTTGTCGGCCTTGGGGTGGCGCTCGCCGTTGCCAGTGGTGGATGCAAACGATTGTTCCGCCTTTTGCTGCGCGGCCTCGAAGTTGAAGTCGCCGTCCATCTTCTGCGCAATGGCTTCGCCGGTGGTGGGGTCGGTGTCGGCGTCGTGCGTGGCGTAGTTCCAGCGGCAGGCGTTGGTGCAGGTGCCCTGGTTGGGGTCGCGGTGGTTAAAGTAGCCGCTGAGCAGGCAGCGGCCCGAGTACGCGATGCACAGCGCGCCGTGTACGAACACTTCCAGCTCCATGTCGGGGCATTCCTGGCGGATTTTTTCGATCTCGTCCAGGCTCAGTTCGCGCGAGAGGATCACACGCTCCACGCCCATCTTCTGCCAGAACTTCACGGCCGCCCAGTTGGTGGTGTTGGCCTGCACCGAGAGGTGGACCACCTGCTCGGGCCACTTTTCCTTGACCATCATGATCAGGCCCGCGTCGGCCATGATCAACGCGTCGGGCTTGCAGTCGATCACGGGCTCGATGTCGCGCAGGTAAGTGCGGATCTTGTCGTTGTGCGCAATCAGGTTGCTGGTCACAAAGAACTTCTTGCCGCGTGCGTGGGCTTCGCTGATGCCCTGGCGGATCTGTTCCAGCTTGAACTCGTTGTTGCGCGCGCGCAGGCTGTAGCGCGGCTGGCCGGCGTACACCGCGTCGGCACCAAAGTCGTAGGCGGCGCGCATCTTGTCGAGCGAGCCGGCGGGCAAAAGCAGTTCGGGGGCTTTGAGCATGGTCATGGGGTGGCCCAATCTAAAAATCGTCAGGGGTCGGGTTCAGCGGGGCATCAGGGGCAGGCCGCCGAGCATGCCCACGGCCTGCGCTGGAAACGCTTCGGCATCAAACGCCTTGTCGCCATCGGCGTCCTGCACGCCGTTGGGCACCAGACCTTTGAAGTCGAACTGGCGCGGATCCATGAAGTGCGAGGGCACCAGGTTGCGCAGCGCCACGGCCATGTTCTCGATGCGGCCGGGGTACAGCTGTTGCCAGTCGCGCAGCATCTGGCCGATCTGCTTGCGCTGCAGGTTCTCCTGGCTGCCGCACAGGGTGCAGGGGATGATGGGGAACTGGCGGTGCTCGGCCCAGCGCGTGAGGTCATCCTCGGCCACATAGGCCAGCGGGCGGATGATGAGGTGGTCGCCCCGGTCGCTTTGCACCTTGGGCGGCATGCCTTTGAGCTTGCCGCCGAAGAACATGTTCAGAAAGAAGGTCTGCAGCATGTCGTCGCGGTGGTGGCCCAGGGCGATCTTGGTGCAGCCCAGCTCGTCGGCCACGCGGTAGAGGATGCCCCGGCGCAAACGGCTGCACAGGCTGCACATGGTCTTGCCTTCAGGGATGTGCTCCTTGACGACGCTGTAGGTGTCTTGCGTTTCGATGTGGAAGGGCACGCCCACCTTGGTCAGGTACTCGGGCAGCACATGGGCCGGAAAGCCGGGCTGCTTCTGGTCGAGGTTGACCGCGATCAGCTCAAACCTGTGGCCGTTGCGCTGCTGCAGCATGCGCAGCACGTCGAGCATGGCGTAGCTGTCCTTGCCGCCCGAGACGCACACCATCACCTTGTCACCGTCTTCGATGAGGCCGAAGTCGCCGATGGCCTGGGCCACCTGGCGCACCAGGCGCTTTTCGAGCTTGAGCGCAGCATGGGCGGCGGCTTTCGCTTCGACGGCGGCTGCGTCGTCGCCTTCCATGGCGGATGGGGCGGGCGGGGTGGCGGTATCAAGCATGGGTGGGCGGAACAGAGGGCGACAACGGGAAAGCGCGATGACGACGCGGGATTACAAGGGTGCCGCACCCGGCATCGGCCTGCAATGGGCTGCCGCACTGCGCTGGCACGGCAATCACTATGTTTTTTATAGCTGCCAGCACTTATAAAACAAGGACCAGCAGCCAATTTGGCCAAAAATCACGCTTCTGCAGCGTAAAACATCTTGCGGGTGGGTACCTCTTCCACCGCCTGGGCAATCGCCCCAATGTGGTCGGGCGTGGTGCCGCAGCAGCCGCCCAGAATGTTCACCAGCCCCTCGGCCGCGAACTCGTGCACCAGGCGGCTGGTGATTTCGGGGGTTTCGTCAAAGCCGGTGTCGCTCATGGGGTTCGGCAGGCCAGCGTTGGGGTAGCAGCTGATGAAAGTGTCCTCGGCCACGCGGTTGAGCTCCTGGATGTAGGGGCGCATCAGCGTGGCACCCAGGGCGCAATTGAGGCCAACGGCCAGCGGGCGCGAGTGGCGCACGCTGTGCCAGAAAGCCGTCACGGTCTGGCCGCTCAGGATGCGGCCGGAGGCGTCGGTAACGGTGCCGCTGATGATGAGCGGCAGGCGCTGGCCGCTGTTTTCAAAGAACTCGTCGATGGCAAACAGCGCAGCCTTGGCGTTCAGGGTGTCGAAGATGGTCTCGACCAACAGCACGTCGGAGCCGCCTTCCACCAGCGCCTCGACCTGCTCGTAGTACGCAGCGCGCAGCTGCTCGAAGTCAACATTGCGCGCGCCGGGGTCGTTCACGTCGGGGCTGATGCTGGCAGTCTTGGGCGTAGGGCCCAGGGCACCCGCCACAAAGCGGGGCTTGTCGGGCGTGCTGTACTTGTCGCAAGCGGCGCGGGCCAGCTGGGCCGACTTGAGGTTCATCTCGCGCGCCAGGTCGGCCATCTTGTAGTCCTCCTGCGCTATTGTTGTCGCGCCGAAGGTGTTGGTCTCGATCAGGTCGGCGCCCGCGGCGAGGTAGCGCTCGTGGATGTCGCGGATCACGTCGGGCCGGGTGATGCTGAGCAGCTCGTTGTTGCCCTTCACATCGCGCGGAAAGTCCTTGAAGCGGTCGCCTGCGCTGTCGGGCCCGGTGTAGCCCTCGCCGCGGTACTGCGCCTCGCCCAGCTTGAAGCGCTGGATCATGGTGCCCATGGCGCCGTCGAGGATGACGATGCGCTGGCGGAGGATGTCGGGGAGTTGCTGGGCGCGGGTGTAGATGACGGAATGCATGGTGCGGCTCACTGTGCGGGTGGGTACAAGTGAGCGCAGTTGGTGTCCCCAAGCCTGACCGGCTGCACCGTGTGGCACAACCCGGCTGCAGCGCCCCTTGGGTCGCCGGATTTTAATGCAAAGGCGCCCGGGGCCTGCCGCTGCAGGCATGGCGCAGCCCACGGGGCGCAGGCCCCTTCATCGCATGAGCCAGCGGTGGGCCGGCACGAAACCGGCGGGCGCACAATAAGCGCCTTTCGCCAGCGGGCGTGCGCACAGCTTTTTTGCCGAAAATGCTGCGAAGCGCTTGATTTATAAGCCCCTGTTGCTATCAAATTAAGAGTACTGTTTGTCCTTGCGTTCCTCCTTTGCCCCTTCGCCAGCCCACGCCGTCTTGCAGGATGTGTTCGGCTACGAGCAGTTCCGCGGCCCACAGCAGGCCATCGTCGAGCATGTGATTGCCGGCAGCGATGCGCTGGTGCTGATGCCCACGGGCGGCGGCAAGAGCCTGTGCTACCAGGTGCCGGCCATCGTGCGCCAGCAGCAGGGCCGGGGCGTGACCATCGTGGTGTCGCCGCTGATTGCGCTGATGCACGACCAGGTGGGCGCGCTGCACGAGGCGGGCGTGAGCGCGGCGTTTCTCAATTCCACCCTGAGCTATGACGAAACGCAGGACGTGGAGCTGCGCCTGCAGACCGGCGACATCACCCTGCTGTACGCCGCGCCCGAGCGGCTGAACACGCCGCGTTTTCTGGGTCTGCTCGACAGCCTGTACCAGGGCGGGCACCTGTCGCTCTTCGCCATTGACGAAGCGCATTGCGTGAGCCAGTGGGGCCACGACTTCCGTCCCGAGTACCGGGCGCTGTCGGTGCTGCACGAGCGCTATGCGGGCGTGCCGCGCATTGCACTGACCGCCACGGCAGATGACCTC
>LNEG01000240.1 GCA_001464865.1 Burkholderiales bacterium Ga0074133 | reverse complement strand
CGTCAACATGTTCCCGCTGCAAGAGGGCGAGAAGATCAACGTGGTGCTGGCCCTGACCGGCGACATGCGCACCTTCCCGGCCGATCGCTATGTATTCATGGCAACCAGCATGGGCACCGTCAAGAAGACGGCGCTGGATGAATTCAGCAACCCGCGCAAGGGCGGCATCATTGCCGTCAATCTGGACGATGGCGACTACCTGATCGGCGCAGCGCTGACCGATGGCAAGCACGACGTAATGCTGTTTAGCGACGGCGGAAAGGCCGTTCGATTTGACGAGAACGATGTGCGCCCGCTGGGCCGCCAGGCCCGCGGTGTGCGCGGCATGACGCTGGAAGACGGCCAGAGCGTGATCGCCATGCTGGTGGCTGAAGACGAAACGCAAAGCGTGCTCACGGCCACCGAAAACGGTTACGGCAAGCGCACCAGCATCGTCGAATACACCCGACACGGCCGCGGCACCAAGGGGATGATCGCCATCCAGCAAAGCGAGCGCAACGGCAAGGTGGTTGCGGCCACGCTGGTGCATGCCGATGACGAAATCATGCTCATCACCGACAAGGGCGTCCTGGTACGCACCCGGGTGTCCGAGATCCGCGAACTGGGCCGGGCCACGCAAGGCGTGACACTGATCGCGCTGGACGAAGGCGCCAAGCTCAGCGGTCTGCAGCGCATTGTTGAGAACGATGCGAATCCTGCGGACGTGGCTGACACGGATGCCGCGGACGGCGATGGCGGCGCTACCGACGCGACTCCTCCGCAAACGCCCGAGGCCTGAGGTCGTGCGGTACCGCCCGGGCTTGCCCGGTGCGGACCGCATGTCCAAAGCGGCGGGCTTTTGAGCAACCCGAAAACGCTATGCAAATAATAGCAACGGGCGCATATAAATCAAGCGCCAGAGCCCTATTTCACTCAAAATGAACCGCCCATACAACTTTTCCGCCGGTCCAGCAGCCATCCCTGTCGAGGTGCTGCAGCAAGCCGCGGCCCAGATGCTCGACTGGAACGGCAGTGGAATGGGCGTGATGGAGATGAGCCACCGCGGCAAGGAGTTCATCTCGATCTACGAGCAGGCCGAGGGCGACCTGCGCGAGCTGCTGTCTATTCCTGCAAACTTCAAGATCCTGTTCATGCAGGGCGGCGGCCTGGCTGAGAACGCCATCGTTCCCATGAACCTGTCTCGGGCGGGCGTGGTCGACTTTGTCGTGACCGGCAGCTGGAGCCAGAAGTCGCTCAAGGAAGCGCGCAAGTACGCATCCGAGGCGAACACCGCTGCGTCCGGCGAGGCATCGAATTTCTGTACGCTGCCCGACCCTGCCGCCTGGAACCTGAGCCGCGGGGCCAGCTATGTGCACATCTGCAGCAACGAAACCATCCACGGTGTGGAGTTTCAGGAACTGCCCGACCTGAAGGCCCTGGGCAGCGATGCGCCTCTGGTCATCGATTTTTCGTCGCACGTCGCATCGCGCAGCGTCGACTGGTCGCGCGTCGGGCTTGCGTTTGGCGGTGCCCAGAAAAACCTTGGCCCCGCCGGGCTCACGCTGGTCGTCGTCCGCGAAGACCTGCTCGGCCACGCACTGCCCATCTGCCCCAGCGCGTTCGACTACAAAACGGTGGCTGACAACCAGTCCATGTACAACACGCCGCCCACCTGGAGCATCTACATCGCCGGGCTCACCTTTCAGTGGCTCAAGCGCCAGACCGAAGGAAGCCTGACCGGCGTGGCTGCGATGGAGCACCGCAACGCCGCCAAGGCGGCCCTGCTCTACAACGCCATTGACACCTCCGGCCTTTACGTGAACAAGGTGTCGGTAGCGTGCCGCTCGCGCATGAACGTGCCGTTCTTCCTGCGCGACGAAAGCCGCAACGATGCATTCCTGGCTGGCGCGAAAGAGCGCGGCCTGCTGCAACTCAAGGGCCACAAGTCGGTGGGTGGAATGCGCGCCAGCATCTACAACGCCATGCCGATCGAAGGGGTGCAGGCGCTGGTGGACTACATGCGAGAATTTGAGCAAAAGCGCGCCTGAGAAATCACTGAAGAAAAACGCCTGACACACGGCCGCGCGCAGACACAAGAACACGCCCCCATTCATGAACAATCCGCAAGCCTCCCCCGATCTCGCCACCTTGCGCGTGCAGATCGACAGCCTCGACCAGCAACTGCTCACGCTGCTCAACCAGCGGGCGCTGGTGGCAGAAAAGGTGGGCGAGGTCAAGAAGCGCGAAGGCACGCCGTTCTTCCGGCCCGACCGCGTGGCCCAGGTCATCGAGAAGATCCAGACCGCCAACCCGGGCCCCCTGAAAGGGGCACATGTCGCAGCCATCTGGCGCGAGATCATGTCGGCCTGCCTGGCGCTCGAATCTCCTCAGCGCGTGGCCGTTCTGGGCCCGGAAGGCACCTTCTGCGAACAGGCCGCCATCGAGTTCTTCGGCGGCGCGGCAGACCTGATGTACTGCGCCAACTTCGACGAAGTGTTTCACGCCACCGCCGCCGGTAGCGCGCAGTACGGTGTGAGGTGTCGTCACACGCTCGCTGGACCTGTTCTTGCACACCCCCACGCATGTGGTGGGCGAAGTCAGCCTGCTGGTGCGCCACAACCTGCTGCGCACCAGCAATTCGCTCGACGACATCGAAGCCGTGCTGGCCCACCCGCAGGCGCTGGCCCAGTGCCAGGCGTGGCTATCCAAGCACCTGCCGCATGCCGAACGCCGCCCTGTCTCCAGCAATGCCGAAGGCGCGCGTCTGGCGACGACGAACCCGGCCTGGGCAGCCCTGTCCAGCGAACGCGCCGCCACGCAGTTCATCGTCTCGCACGCCATCCAGGACGATGCGTACAACCGTACACGCTTCGCCATCATCTGCCTGCCGCACACGCTGCAGACGCCACCACCCTCTGCCAAGGACTGCACCAGCCTGGTGGTTTCGGTGCCCAACCGCCCTGGTGCGGTGCATGACCTGCTGGTGCCGCTCAAGACGCACGGCGTGTCCATGACGCGCTTTGAATCGCGCCCCGCGCGCACCGGCCAGTGGGAGTACTACTTCTACATCGATCTGGACGGCCACCCCGCGCAACCCCATGTAGCGCGCGCCCTGGAAGAACTGCGCAGCCTGTGCGCGTTCTACAAAGTCCTCGGGACCTACCCCGTCTCGTCCTGAGGAACCGCCATGTTTGAACAACTCGGACTGATAGGTTGCGGACTGATGGGCGGTTCGTTCGCCCTGGCGATGAAGAAGGCCGGCCTGGTCAAGCGGGTGGTCGGCTACAGCAAGTCGCCCTCGACCACCGATCGCGCCCGCCAGATGGGCGTCATCGACGTTGAGGCGCCGTCGGCACTGCTGGCTGTGGCCGGTGCCGATGTGGTGCTGATTGCCGTGCCGGTATCTGCCACCGAAGCTACCTTGAAGGCCATCAAGCACTTGGTCACGCCGCAGATGCTGATCATGGACGTGGGCTCCACCAAGGCCGACGTGGTGCAGGCGGCGCGCCGCGCGCTGCGCGACCAGGTGGGCTCTTTCGTGCCAGCCCACCCCATCACGGGTCGCGAAGTTTCTGGCGTGGAGCACGCCGAGGCCGACCTTTACAGCGGCCGCCAGGTGATATTGACGCCGACCGAGCGCACCTACACGGCCCAGCTGCAAAAGGCCCAGGAAATCTGGGCAGCGCTGGGCAGCCGCGTGTCCAGCATGTCGCCCGAATCGCACGATGCCGCCTTTGCAGCCGTGAGCCACCTGCCGCATGTGCTGGCGTTCGCGATGATGAACAGCATCACCGGCCAGCCCGAAGGCGATGACTTCCTGTCGCTGGCGGGGCCCGGGTTTCGTGATTTCACACGCATTGCCGCCAGCGACCCCAAGGTCTGGCGCGACATCCTGCTGGCCAACCGCGAAGAACTGATTGCACAGTCCAAGCTGTTCCAGCAGGCGCTCAGGAACATCGAGCAGGCCATGGAAAAAGGCGATGGCCAGGCACTGGAAGACATGCTGACGCTTGCCAGCGAGACCCGTGCCCACTGGCGCATGGGCGCGCAGCGCACTTCCAAGCTGCGCTGACTGGCGGGTGGCCTTGTTTGCCAGCCGCTCTGCAGGCCGGCATCCGGCACCGTGGGTGGCGCGTCTGCAGCTTGGAGAACAGGCGGGTCCGATGGTTGCATCACACCCGCCGGCCCTGCTTGTGCGACCAGCCGCCCGGCCAGACCTGACACCTTGACGTCCTGACGCCTTCTCGCTTCAGCCCTCGCCCTTTGACCCTCTATCCTCGCCATGTTCAGCACCGCATTCCTTGATCTCCCCGCGCTCGAGACCGCCTGCGGCGAAGTTCACCTGCCAGGCTCCAAAAGCATCTCCAACCGCGTGTTGCTGCTGGCTGCAATGAGCCACGGCACGACCACCGTGCACGACCTTCTGGCGTCGGACGACACCCGCGTGATGCTCGATGGCCTGCGCCAGATCGGCTGCACGGTGGACGAGCGCGCCAGCACCGTGCTGATCACGGGGCTGGGCGGCGGTCAGCCCGCGGCACCGGCAAAACTGTTCATGGGCAACGCGGGCACGGCCATGCGACCGCTGACGGCAGCACTGGCATTGCTGGGCGGCGAATATGAGCTTTCGGGGGTGCCACGCATGCACGAGCGTCCCATCGGCGACCTGGTGGATGCACTGCGCCAGCTCGGCTGCCAGATCGACTACATGGGCAACGACGGCTACCCGCCCCTGCGGATCGCCCACGCGGGCGGGGTTCCTTCGCTGTTGCTCGACGCGCCCATCAGGGTACGGGGCGACGTGTCGAGCCAGTTCCTCACCGCCCTGCTCATGGCCCTGCCGCTGGCGGCGGGGCAACGCACCATCGAGATCGAAGTGGTGGGCGAGCTGATCTCCAAGCCCTACATTGCCATCACGCTGCAGTTGCTGGAGCGCTTTGGCATCCGCGTGGCGCACGACAACTGGCAGCGCTTTTCCATCCCGGCTGGCAGCCGGTACCAGTCGCCCGGCGACATACACGTCGAGGCCGACGCATCATCTGCTAGCTATTTCATAGCACTCGGGGCAATTACTGACGGGACATACGCCGGAAATGACCTGAAAAGTGCCCATGGTGAGCAATCTGGCGGCATCACCGTGCGCGGCGTGGGACTCGACTCCATCCAGGGCGACATCCGCTTTGTGGACGCAGCCCGCGCCATGGGCGCCGTAGTGACCGGCGGCCCCAACTGGCTGAACATTCGCCGCGGTGAACCGGGCGCGGGCTGGCCGCTCAAGGCCATCGACCTGGATTGCAACCACATTCCCGATGCCGCCATGACGCTGGCCGTGATGGCGCTGTACGCCGAAGGCACGACCACGCTGCGCAACATTGCCAGCTGGCGCGTGAAGGAAACCGACCGCATCGCGGCCATGGCCACGGAACTGCGCAAGCTGGGGGCCACGGTGGAAGAAGGCGCCGACTACATCCGCGTGACTCCTCCGGCGAGCCCGCAGGACTGGAAGCCTGCCAGCATCCATACCTACGATGACCACCGGGTGGCCATGTGCTTTTCGCTCGCGGCATTCAACCCGGCGCGGCTGCCGGTGCGCATCGAAGATCCGAAGTGCGTTGCCAAGACGTTCCCGGAATACTTCGAGACGCTGTTCTCGGTGTCTGGCGTGTCGTCCGAGCTCGTCCCCGTGATCTGCATTGACGGTCCCACGGCCTCGGGCAAGGGCACCGTCGCTGCCGCCGTGGCGCAGCGGCTGGGCTATGGCTTCCTCGACTCGGGCGCGATGTACCGCATCACCGCCCTGGCCGCTGGCCGCGCCGGCTACGCCATCCACCCCGAGCACGAAGGCGCGATTGCTGCGATGGCACGCACGCTGCCCGTGCGCTTCGAAGCCGGACGGGTGTTGCTGGGCGATGACGATGTGACCGAAGCCATCCGCACCGAAGAAGCCGGCATGAACGCCTCGCGTGTGTCCGCCCTGCCCTCCGTGCGCGAGGCACTGGTGGGCCTGCAGCACAGCTTTCGGCGTCTGCCGGGGCTGGTGGCCGATGGCCGCGACATGGGAACCGTGATCTTCCCCGGAGCCCCGCTCAAGGTCTACCTGACCGCCAGCGCAGCATGCCGAGCCGAGCGCCGCCATAAACAGTTGATTTCAAAGGGTTTTTCGGCTAACATCGACGATCTTCGCGCGGACCTGGAAGCACGCGACGCTCGGGACAGCACCCGCAGCGTGGCGCCTTTGAAGCCCGCGCAGGACGCTCTGGTCCTGGACAACTCCCATTTGACGATTGATGAAGCCGTCAATCAGGTGTTGGCCTGGTGGCAGGAGCGACAGCCCTTCGCAGCTGCTGCGCAGGGCTGAAAAGTGTGAGGTCCCTTTCACCGGGGGCCTTCAGGCACTGCCGAAAGGTTGTGCAACAGGCCCACGCCGCCCCTCTCGCGCGTCAGCGCTCAGGCGGTGTGGATCGTTAACCTAACCCGCGGTCTCACCGCAAAAAACCACCGCAAGCAGCTATAAAAACAGTAGCAATGGTGCTGCTGGAATCCTGTTTGTGGCAAGGAAACACATGTCCGAATCTTTTGCCGCCCTTTTTGAAGAATCCTTGACGCGCACCGAAATGCGCCCAGGCGAAGTCATCACCGCTGAAGTCGTGCGCGTCGAGCACAACTTCGTGGTCGTGAACGCTGGCCTCAAGTCCGAAGCCTACGTGCCGCTGGAAGAGTTCAAGAACGACAAGGGCGAAGTCGAAGTCCAAGTGGGTGACTTCGTCTCGGTGGCCATTGGCTCCATCGAAAACGGCTACGGCGACACCATCCTGTCGCGCGACACCGCCAAGCGTCTGGCTTCCTGGATGAGCCTGGAAAAGGCCCTCGAATCCGGCGAATTCGTCACCGGCACTACGTCCGGTAAGGTCAAGGGCGGCCTCACGGTCCTGGTCAACGGCATCCGCGCATTCCTGCCCGGTTCGCTGATCGATACGCGTCCGATCAAGGATCTGACGCCGTACGAGAACAAGACCATGGAATTCAAGGTCATCAAGCTCGACCGCAAGCGCAACAACGTGGTGCTGAGCCGCCGCGCCGTGGTGGAAGCCTCCATGGGCGAAGAGCGCGCCAAGCTGATGGAAACCCTGAAGGAAGGCTCCATCGTTCAGGGCGTGGTCAAGAACATCACCGAATACGGTGCGTTCGTGGACCTGGGCGGCATCGACGGCCTGCTGCACATCACCGACATGGCATGGCGCCGCGTGCGTCACCCTTCCGAAGTGGTGACTGCTGGCCAGGAAATCACCGCCAAGATCCTGAAGTTCGACACCGAGAAGAACCGTGTCTCGCTGGGTCTGAAGCAAATGGGCGACGACCCATGGATGGGCGTGAACCGCCGCTACCCACAATCGACCCGCCTGTTCGGCAAGATCACGAACATCGCCGACTACGGCGCGTTCGTCGAACTCGAACCCGGCATCGAAGGCCTGGTGCACGTGTCTGAAATGGACTGGACCAACAAGAACATCGCTCCCGCCAAGCTGGTTTCGCTGGGCGACGAAGTCGAAGTCATGGTCCTCGAAATCGACGAAGACAAGCGCCGCATCAGCCTGGGCATGAAGCAGTGCAAGGCCAACCCATGGCAAGAATTCGCTCAGGACACGAAGCGCGGCGACCGCGTGAAGGGTCCTATCAAGTCAATCACCGACTTCGGCGTGTTCGTGGGCCTGGCTGCCGGCATCGACGGCCTGGTGCACCTGTCCGACCTCTCGTGGAACGAACCTGGCGAAGCCGCTGTTCGCAACTACAAGAAGGGCCAGGAAGTGGAAGCCATCGTGCTGGCTGTGGACGTGGACCGTGAGCGCATCTCGCTGGGCATCAAGCAGCTCGATGGCGACCCATTCACGACCTTCGTGACGGTGAACGACAAGGGCCAGACGGTGACCGGCAAGGTCAAGACCGTGGACGCCCGTGGCGCTGAAATCGACCTCGGCGAAGACATCGTGGGCTACCTGCGCGCTTCGGAAATCTCCCGCGACCGCGTGGAAGATGCCCGCAACGTGCTCAAGGAAGGCGACGAAGTCACTGCTGTGGTGGTCAATGTGGATCGCAAGACCCGCAACATCCAGCTGTCGATCAAGCAAAAGGACATGGCCGACGAACAAGGCGCCATGGCCAGCCTGAGCCAGCAGTCGAGCCGCGAAAGCGCCGGCACGACCAGCCTGGGCGCACTGCTGCGCGCCAAGCTGGACAACTCGGAAAAGTAAGCAAAGCCTGCCCTGGTGCCACGCCGCTGGGCGGGCAGCCGAGGCAGTTCGCAGGCCCTATCCACGTAAGGCCTGTGCAGCTACCCCGGCCCCATCCGGCTGAATGCACCGAAGGGCACTTTGGCAAGACAGCGGGCGCCATATTGGCGCCCGCTTTTTTTGAAGCAAGCACCTGCGCGTATGCCACAAGATTCCATGACCCGCTCCGACCTCGTCGAAGAACTCGCTGCCCGTTTCGGCCAGCTGACACATCGCGACGCCGAATTTGCCGTCAAGACGATTCTGGACGCCGTCGGTGAAGCACTGGTGCGTGGCCACCGCATCGAGATCCGCGGCTTTGGCAGCTTCTCGGTCAACCACCGCCCGCCTCGCATGGGTCGCAACCCGCGCAGCGGCGAAGCTGTTGCCATCCCTGAAAAGCGCGTCCCCCACTTCAAGCCGGGCAAAGCCTTGCGTGAAGCCGTGGACAAGCGCACCGCCGAGCTCGAAGAAGCCACCGGCCAACCCCAAACTCCCGGCGTGACAGGGCCACAAGCCGGCCGCCCCTAGCACCCCGGAGCACCGCGCGATCCGCGGGTGCCCTGCCGTCTCCGGCGGGCTGTCGAACGCTTTTCTCAGCAACGCCCGCGTTGCCCGCTGCCACCCGGGCACACCACCCGAACATTCCAGGCGCGTGCGTTGATGAACCGGCCTACGCTATATTTTTTGCAGCAAGACAGGCAAACAAATAAAGCACTACCGGCCATTTAGATGCCCTAACTGGCAAAAAGAGGCAAATCGGCCTTCTTGAGCGTTCGCAGCACAAAGCTCGACCGGCTGTGCCGGATGCCCTTGATCTTGTAGAGCTTCTCGCGCAGCAGGCGCTCATAGTCCCGCGTGTCCTTCACGACCACCCGCAGCAGGTAGTCGTAGTCGCCCGAAACCAGATGGGCCTCGATGACCTCCGGAATACTGGCCAGAATTTCGCCAAACTTCTCCAGCGTGTTGTCGGAGTGGCTGTCCAGCGTGACCTGAACCAGCACCGTATCGGCCAGCTCCAGCGCCTGCGGGTTGATGCGCACCGTGTAGCCCTGGATCACGCCCGCCTCCTCCATCTTTTTGATGCGGCCCCAGCAGGGCGAAGGACTCAGGCCCACGGCTTGACCAATCTCCTGCAGGCTGGCCCGCGCGTTGGACTGGAGTACGGCGAGAATTTTTCGGTCGAGGCGATCCATGACGCTGATTATTCACCGTTTCGGTGATTCGCAGAAAATCCTTCTGCATTTCAGCGACTCGGCGATCATTTCAGCAAAATCATCTGCGCCCTGCCCCGCATACTTCTTCCATCAAGGCGCTCTTACCGGTGCGCACAAACTGACAAGGCCCCGGCTGGTTACCGCCAGTACGGGGCCCTTGGCATTGCTGACACGGCCCATGCCACGGATAGGGCCCGGATGAGCGTCCAGCAATCCGCTGTCGCGGCGCAGCCAGTTGATAAGTACGCTTACCAGCACAAACCCCGATGCCCCGGTGGTTGTGCGACACCCATAATTTCAGGGACCTTGCGCTCGGCCATCTGCCGCGCCGCCACACACACCACTGGAGACTGCGAATGAAACTGACCCGAATCGTCCTTGGACTGAGCCTGGCGCTGGGCTTTGTTGCCACCGCCGCCGCGCAAACCACCATGCGCATCAGCATTTCGACTGCGCAGAACTCCCACCAGGGCGTAGCCATCGACACCTTTGCGAAGGAAGTCGAAAAGCGCACCGGCGGCCGCTACAAGGTGCAGACGTTCTACAACGGCGCCCTGGGCGGCGAGCGCGAGTCGATCGAAGCAGTACAGCTCGGTACGCAGGAGCTGGCCTTCAGCTCCACGGGCCCCGTTCCGAATTTCGTGCCAGACACCAAGATCCTGGACGTGCCCTTCCTGTTCCGTGACAAGGCCCACGCACGTGCTGTACTCGACGGCCCCATCGGCCAGGAGATGCTGACCAAGTTCGACAGCAAGGGTTTCAAGGCCCTGGCCTGGGCCGAGAACGGCTTCCGCCACATGACCAACAGCAAGCGCTCGGTCAACACGCCGGATGACCTCAAGGGCCTGAAGATGCGCACGATGGAGAACCCCGTGCACATCGCTGCGTACAAGGGCTTCGGCATCATCACCACGCCCATGGCCTTCCCTGAAGTGTTCACCGCCCTGCAACAAGGCACCGTGGACGGCCAGGAGAACCCGCTGCCCGTGATCATCTCTGCCAAGTTCGACCAGGTGCAAAAGCACCTGACGCTCACCGGCCACGTGTACTCGGCCGCTATCTTCGTGATGAACAAGGGCTCGTTCGACAAGCTCTCGGCTGCGGACAAGCAGGCCTTTATCGACGCCGCCAAGGAAGGCACCAAGGCCAACCGCGCCCGTGTGGACGAAGACGACGCCAAGGGCGTGGCTGACCTGCGCGCCAAGGGCATGACCGTGATCGACAACCCCGACAAATCGAAGTTTGTGGCCGCGCTGGCGCCTGTGAATGCCGAATTTGAAAAGCAGTTCGGCAAGGCTGCTCTGGACAAGATCCGCGACGTGAAGTAACCAGATCTGCTATTTTTTCAATAGCATCCGGCGCCCGCAGCAACTGCGCTGACGGGCGCTTTATCATTCATGCTTCTCACGTTTTGGCCCTGCGCCTGCGCCTCCCATGAAACATGCGTTTTTGACCTTTGAGCGATGGGCCACCTTCAGTGCCATGCTGGGGGCCTGCGCCATGCTCGCCCTGTCTGCATCCCTGGGCATGTTCCAGATCGTGATGCGGTTCGTGCTGGAACAGCCCGCCGAATGGACCGAGGTACTGATCCGCTTCAGCCTGATCTGGATGGTGTTCCTGGCCATCCCGGCGGCGTTCCGCCAGGGGGCCATGGTGAGTGTGGACGTGCTCTACCGCTGGAGCCCGCCCAAGGTGCGGCGCGTGCTCGACTGGGTGGTGGCGCTGGCCGCCCTGGCGCTGATCGGCATCATCATCTGGTACGGATGGGACTACGCCCGGCGCGGTGGCGTGCAGAGCATGGCCGGGCTGGAATCGGTGTCGATGTTCTGGGCCTACCTCGCGATGCCGGTGGGTGGCCTGTTCTGCGTGGTGGGCATCATCGGCAACCTGATCGACCCATTGCGCATGGAACTGGAGACAGCCCAATGAGCGCGTTCCCGAGCACAGTCCAACGAACAAGCCGGCCTTTTCAGGGCCCGCAACTGCAAGCAACACCGACGGTGGGAGCGCCATGAGCCTGGTCATGATTTCAACGATGGTGCTGTGCTTTGCGCTCACCATCTCGGTCGCGGTGTCCATCGGACTCGCCTCCATCCTGGGCATCCAGGCGTCCAACGCGAACATGCTCATCTCGGTGAAGGAGATGTTCGCCTCGATCAACAAGTTTCCGCTGGCGGCCATCCCCTTTTTCATCCTGGCCGGCAACCTGATGGAGACCGGCGGCATCTCGCGCCGCCTCGTGGAGTTTGCCAAGAGCATTGTGGGCGGCGTGCAAGGCGGCCTGCCCATGACCTGCGTGCTTACCTGCATGATCTTTGCAGCCGTGTCGGGCTCGTCGGTGGCCACCACGTTTGCCATCGGCGCCATCCTGATTCCCGCGCTCATCAAGCACGGCTACCCCACCAGCTATGCGGCTGCGCTGCAGGCCACCAGCGCCGAGCTGGGCGTGATCATCCCGCCTTCCATCCCTTTGATTCTGTACGGCGTCAGCGCCGAGGTGTCGATTGGCGAGCTGTTCATCGCCGGTTTTGGTCCGGGTCTGTTGATCAGCGGCGCGCTGATGCTGTTTGTGTGGGCCTACTGCAAATACAAGGGCTGGGGCAAGAACGATGGCGAAGGCCGCATGTCGTTTGGCAAGGCCTCGCTGCAGGCCGGCTGGGCATTGCTGATGCCCGTGATCATCCTGGGTGGCATCTACGGGGGAGTCTTCACACCCACCGAAGCGTCGGCCGTGGCTGTGTTTTACGCGCTGGTGGTCGGCGTTGTCATCTACCGCGAGATCAAACTGAAAGACCTGTTTGCCATCCTGCGCAAGTCTGCGATCTCGTCTGCGGTGATCATGTTCATCATCGCCAACGCGGGACTTTTCGCCTTCCTGATCACCCGCGCGGGCGTGCCCGACGCCATTGGCCGCTGGCTCGAAGCCGTGCTGCAGTCGCCTGCCCTCTTCCTGCTGGGCGTCAACGCAGCACTGTTCATCATCAGCATGTTCATCGAGACGAGCGCGGCCATCATCGTGCTCGCACCCATCCTGGCTCCCGTGGCGATGCACTTTGGCATCGACCCCGTTCATTTCGGCCTGATCATGGTCGTGAACCTCGCGCTCGGCATGATCACGCCGCCCTTTGGCGTGAACCTGTTTGCGGCCTGTACGGTGGCGCGGATATCACTCGACCGGATCATTCCGCACCTGTTGCCCTTTGTCTGTGTGATCCTCGTGTGCCTCATGATCATCACGTATGTACCATCCATCTCGCTGTTCCTGCGGGACCTGGTGTACGCAAAGTAGGTAGAATCGCGCCCGTCAGGAGAGAGTGCGCCGGCCATTGAATGGTTCGCACCGCACCGCCGAAGGCGCAGGCAGCAGCCGAACGCTCAGGCAAAAGGACTGACAACCGCCCGCAGTGATGCGGGCGTTCCCTTGCTGGAGAGAGATGGCACCGCCCACGCGCGGCCCCCATCCACCGAAGGAGCAAACCGCACGGCCAGCCAGGGCGCTGCGGTGAATCTCTCAGGTAAAGCGGACAGCAGGGCAAATACCGCGGCCATCGTTGACGGCCGCGGCCCCCATTTGCCCGGAGCCCCGCCCATGTCATCCCCTGCTGCTGCCCCCCTGCTGACCACACCCCTGAACGCCCTGCACATCGAGCTGGGCGCGCGCATGGTGCCCTTTGCCGGCTATTCCATGCCCGTGCAGTACCCCGCTGGCCTGATGGCCGAGCACGTGCACACCCGCACGGCCGCCGGCCTGTTCGACGTGTCGCACATGGGCCAGCTCAAGCTGGTGGGGCCCGATGCCGCCGCTGCGTTCGAGAGCCTGATGCCGGTGGACGTGATCGACCTGCCGGTGGGCAAGCAGCGCTACGGCCTGCTGCTGACAGACGAAGGCACGATCATTGACGACCTGATGTTCTTCAACAAAGGCAACAACGAGATCTTCGTGATCGTCAACGGTGCCTGCAAGGTGGGCGACATCGCGCACATCACCGAGCGCATCGGCCAGCGCTGCCGGGTCATCCCCATGCCCGACCACGCCCTGCTGGCGCTGCAGGGCCCGCAGGCCGTCACTGCCCTGGCGCGCCTGGCGCCTAGTGTAGAAAAGCTGGTGTTCATGACAGGTGGCGACTTCAGCATTGCAGGCTGCGATTGCTTCGTCACGCGCAGCGGCTACACCGGCGAAGACGGGTTTGAGATCTCGGTGCCCGCCGCGCAGGCCGATACGCTGGCCCGCGCCCTGCTGGCCCAGCCCGAGGTCAAGCCCATCGGCCTGGGCGCCCGCAACTCGCTGCGCCTGGAAGCCGGCCTGTGCCTGTATGGAAACGACATCGAAACCACCACCACGCCGCCCGAGGCCGCGCTGAACTGGGCCATCCAGAAGGTGCGCCGCACCGGTGGTGCCCGCGCAGGCGGGTTCCCCGGTGCCGACAAGGTGCTGGCACAGATCGACAACCCCGCCAGCCTGCAGCGCAAGCGCGTGGGCCTGGTGGCGCTGCAGCGTGTGCCGGTGCGCGACCACACCGAGCTGCAAAGCACCGACGGCCAGAAGATCGGCGAGGTCACCAGCGGCCTGCTGGGGCCCACGGTGAACGAACCCGTGGCCATGGGCTACGTGGAACCCGCGTTTGCCGCCATCGGTACCCGCGTGAATGCCATCGTTCGCGGCAAGCCGGTGCCCATGGAAGTGCGGGCCATGCCCTTCGTGCCCGCCAACTATTTCAGGGGCTGACGCCGGGCGCCCGCGGCCATGCTGCCCGCGGGCCCGCTACATTGCGCAGTGCAGTCTCTTACCTGTTCAACCATCAATTTTTGAGGAGCCCCCCATGACCGTCAAATACTCCAAAGACCACGAGTGGATCAACGCCGCTGACCAGAGCGCGGCCATCGTTGGCATCACCGTACACGCCCAGGATGCCCTGGGTGACGTGGTGTTTGTGGACCTGCCCGAAGTCGGCAAGACCTTCGCCCAGGGCGAAGTCGCTGGCGTGGTCGAGTCTGTCAAGGCCGCTGCCGACGTGTACATGCCTGTCTCGGGCGAGATCACCGAGGTAAACGAGGCCCTGCGTGCCGACCCGTCTCTGGCCAACACCGACCCGCTCAACAGCGGCTGGTTCTTCAAGGTCAAGCTGTCGGACACTGCGCAGCTCGATGCCCTGCTGGACGAAGCCACCTACACCGAGTTCGCCAAAAACGCCTGATCGATCAACGTGATGCGTTCGCGGGCATGGCGCCGGGCCATGCCCGGCCCGGGCACCCACCGCCCGCGCACCAGCACCCGGCCCCCCCAACCCGCCCTCACGAGACTGCCCCATGCTGATGCAATCCGCCACGCCCCTTGGCGAGCTTGAAAACGCCACCGAATTCCTGCCCCGCCACATCGGTATCGATGCCGCTGATGAAGCGCACATGCTGTCCGTGATCGGCGAGGCATCGCGCCGTGCGCTCATCGAAAGCATCGTGCCGCGCTCGATTGCGCGCAGCCGCGCCATGGACCTGCCGCTGCCCATCACCGAGGCTGCAGCGCTGGCAGAACTCAAGGCGATTGCATCGAAGAACAAGGTGCTCAAGAGCTTCATCGGCCAGGGCTACTACGGCACGCACACGCCGGGCGTCATCCTGCGCAACATCCTGGAAAACCCCGCCTGGTACACCGCCTACACGCCCTACCAGGCCGAGATCTCGCAGGGCCGCATGGAAGCGCTGGTCAACTTCCAGACCATGGTGTGCGACCTGACCGGCTTGCCGATTGCCAACGCATCGATGCTCGACGAAGCCACTGCCGCGGCCGAGGCCATGACGCTGGCCAAGCGCTCGGTCAAGAGCAAGAGCAACGTGTTCGTGGTGGCTGGCGACGCGCATCCGCAAACCATCGAGGTGATCCAGACCCGCGCCAGGCCGCTGGGCATCGAGGTGCGCCTGGCCAATTCGGCCGAAGAATGGAACACCCTGTTGGACGGCGACTACTTTGCCGTGCTAGCGCAGTACCCCTCCACCAGCGGCCGCATTGACGACCTGC
>LNEG01000239.1 GCA_001464865.1 Burkholderiales bacterium Ga0074133 | reverse complement strand
ATGGTGGGCGACTTCATGCAGCAGGCGCTGCGCACCAAGGTGATCAGCAATACCGACCGGTTTGTGGACGAGTTTGCGACGCAAGCGGAGGCACCACCGGCCGATGCGCCGCTGAGCACGATGCGCGACTGGCTGCGCGGCCTGTTTGGCGGCGGTGAGGGTGCGGCGCCCGTGCCGGTGCCACCGCCTGCGTGGCCCAGTGCGCCCGCGCAGCGCCCCCAAGGCGACGGGCGCCTGCCGCCCGTGACCACCGACCCGGGCTACCCGTCAAGCCCGCCGGTACCGGCAGAAGAGCGCATCGGCGGGTGATGGGCCCGCCACCCCGTGTAGTGGCTGCAATGCGGGGCCGCGCAGCTGGCAGCTGCGCGGTGCATGGCCGGTGGTGGCCGCGACGGAAACGGTAGCAGCCCTGGCCTCGTGCTAGTCAATATCGATGCAGTGCAGCCCGATGGCACCCGCCTTGCGGTCGGCAAAGTACGCCTCCAGCGTCTCCTTGACCGTCCTGAACGCAATCTCGTCCCACGGCACCTCGTGCTCTTCGAACAGGCGCGCCTCGATGGTTTCGTAACCGGGGTTGAACTGGTCGCTGAGCAGCCGGGCCTGGTAGAACAGGTGGACCTGGCCCACGCGGCGCACGTTGAGCAGGCTGAACAGCGGGCCGATCTCGATCTGCGCACCGGCTTCCTCGTCCGTCTCGCGGGCAGCGCCCTGGGCGGTGGTTTCATCGAGCTCCATGAACCCGGCAGGCAGCGTCCACTTGCCCCAGCGCGGCTCGATGTTGCGCTTGCACAGCAGCACGCGCCCGTCATCAAGCACCGGCACCGTGCCCACCACGTTCAGCGGGTTCTCGTAGTGCACCAGTCCGCAGGCGGGGCACACGGCACGCAGCTTGGTGTCGCCATCGTCGGGCAGGCGGTACGCCACGGCGGTGCCGCAGTCGCGGCAGTGTTTGATGGGGCTGCGGTAGGTCATGCGGAAATATCAGTCAAAGTGGGCTGTGGTGCATGTTTTATATGCACCTTTTGCTATCAAATTGGGAGCAATCGGCGGGTTGGCTCACACCACCGTCAGGCGCAGGCTGCCCAGGCCGTCCACGCCACCGTCGAGCGTGTCGCCCCGTACCACCGCGCCCACGCCCTCGGGCGTGCCGGTGTAGATCAGGTCGCCGGGCTGCAGCTCCCAGGCGGCCGACAGGTGCTCGATGGTCTCGGCGATGTTCCAGATGAGATGGCTCACGTTGCTGCGCTGGCGGTCTGCGCCGTTCACCTGCAGCCAGATGGCGGCCTTGCCCACATCACCTGCCTGCGCGGCCGGAGTGATGGGCCCGATGGGCGCGCTGGCGTCAAAGCCCTTGCCGATGCACCAGGGGCGACCCTGCTTTTTCATCTCGCCCTGCAGGTCGCGCCGGGTCATGTCCAGGCCCACCGCATAGCCGTAGATGTGCGCGAACGCATCGGCGGCAGCAATGTTCTTTCCTCCCTTACCGATGGCCACCACCAGTTCGATCTCGTGGTGCAGGTTGGCGGTGAGGCTGGGGTAGGGCAGCTGGCCGGTTTCACCCGCGTTCACCACCACCAGCGCATCGGCCGGCTTCATGAAGAAAAACGGCGGCTCGCGGCCGGTAAAGCCCATTTCCTTGGCGTGCTCTTCATAGTTGCGGCCCACGCAGTAGATGCGGTGCACGGGGAAGCGGTCGGCAATGCCCACCACGGGCACGCTGACCACCGGCGCGGGAGAAAACACATAGCTCATGTCGGTCCTCGTCTGTCTGTATGGATGCGGATGGAATCGGTCGGCAAAAAAACGGTTCAGGCAGATCGGGCCTGCCCGCGGCTGCCACCGGGCAGGAGCAGGCCGGAGTCAAGCGCGGCCACAGTGCCCGAAACAGCCCGGTTTCAGCGATCTCAATGGGCCGCATGGCAGTGTGCCATGGCCGCAGAGGCCGTGTTGGGGGACGCTACACTCGCGCCCATGGCAAAGAGCTTCGACTTCCAAAACACGCCAGGACATCTGGTGCGCCGCGCCCACCAGCGCACGGTGGCGCTCTTCATGGAAGAAACCGCAGGTTTTGACGTGACGCCGGTACAGTTCGCCATCCTCCACGAGCTCCTGGCCCAGCCCGGTGAAGACCAGGTCACGCTGGCATCGCGGGTGGCTTTTGACGCGGCCACGTCAGGGTCGGTGATCGGCCGGCTCGAAAAGCGCGGCTGGATCCGCCGCGAGCCCGATACCCGCGACCGCCGCCGCAAGCTGCTGTGGATCACCCCCGAAGGCGAGGTGGCCGCCTTGCAGATGCGTGCAGCCGCCGAGCGCGTGCAAGAACGCCTGACCGCACCGCTCACCATGGACGAACGCGCCCAGCTGATGGCCCTGCTGACCAAGGTGGTCTACCAGCACCAGGACCCGGCCGGCACCTCGGGCGCCTGACTGACCCCTTGACCCCCGAGCCCGTCGCCTGCCGCACCCGCGCAGGCCCTGGCCCGGCTTCTTACGGTTATCCACCATGCAGCTGTACAACTACTTTCGCTCCTCGGCCTCTTTCCGCGTGCGCATTGCGCTGGAAATCAAGGGCCTGGGCTACGACTACATCCCCGTGCACCTGGTCAAGGGCGAGCACCGCGACCCCGCCTACCTGGAACGTGTGGGCGACGCCCTGGTACCCACGCTGGTGACGGACGGCGGCACGGCGCTGTCGCAGTCGATGGCCATCATCGAGTACCTGGAAGACACGCACCCCACGCCCGCGTTGCTGCCTTCCACGCCGCTGGCGCGTGCGCGGGTGCGCGCCCTGGCGCAGATGGTGGCGTGCGACATCCACCCCATCAACAACCTGCGGGTGCTGAAGTACCTGGTGCACGAACTGAAGGTGACTGAAGACGCCAAGACAGCCTGGTACCGCCACTGGGTGCGCAGCGGGCTCGAAGCCTTCGAGCGCCAGTTGCAGCTGTTGTCCGATGAACGCACCTCACAGGGCCTGGCGCCTTCGGTGCTGTGCTGGGGCGACACGCCCACGCTGGCTGATTGCTGCCTGGTGCCTCAGATCTTCAACGCCCAGCGCTTCAACGTAGACCTGGGCGGCCTGCCGCTGACCATGGGCGCGTTTGAGGCGTGCATGGCGCTGCCGGCCTTCCAGCGGGCCCAGCCGTCTGCCTGCCCGGACAACGAGGCGTGAGCGTTCTCCCGCTGCCCCCAGACTGGCTGACGCCTGACTGGCCCGCGCCTGCTGGCGTGCACGCGTTGTGCACCGCGCGCAGCGGTGGCGTCAGCACCGGGCCTTACGCCAGCTGCAACCTGGGCGACCATGTGGGTGACGACGCTGCTGCCGTGCGGGCCAACCGCGCCCGGCTGACCGACGTTCTTCGCTCCGTCACGCCCGGGGCATCGCCCGTGTTTCTGAAACAGGTGCACGGCGATGGCGTGCTGACCCTAGCACCGGGCTTGGCCGACGGGGAAGAGGCCGACGCCTGCGTGACCACCGCGGCGGGCGTGGCCTGCACCATCATGGTGGCCGACTGCCTGCCCGTGCTGCTGACCCACACCTCAGGTACCGTGGTGGCTGCAGCCCATGCAGGCTGGCGCGGGCTGGCCGGGCAGGGCGCTCAGGCCCATCAGGGCGTGCTGGAGACTGTTTTTGAGCGTTTTAGTGCCCAGGTGCTTGATCTGATTGCACCTTGTGCTATCAATAGTGTAGCAATTGTTGGCAAGCCAGCATGTAGCGCAGTTGCCGCCGAAACGCTGGCCTGGTTGGGCCCGTGCATTGGGCCCACTGCTTTCGAGGTGGGCGGTGAGGTGCGCGAGGCGTTCTGCGCCACCGACCCTGCTGCTGCGGCCTGCTTTGTGCCCCGCGCTGGACACCCGGGCAAGTTCCTGTGTGACCTGGCGGGCCTGGCGCGGCTGCGGCTGAAGGCGCTGGGCATCACCCGCATCCACGGCAACGACAGCAGCGCGCCGTGGTGCACGGTCACCAACGCATCACGGTTCTTTTCGCACCGCCACGGCAGCGCCCACGGCGGTGGCAGCGGGCGCTTCGCTGCCTGCATCTGGAAGGGTTGATTCGCCTGCGGGCTGCGCGATGTATGCGGGGTGTGCCGTATCAGCCTCAGCCTTCCGCTGTGCCTCGTCGTAGGCAGCCTGTTCGGCGGCTTCGCGGGCCTTGATCGCGCGCTTGCGCGACGGTGTGCCCAGGATGTACACCAGGATCCCCATGGGCAGCAGGCCGTACATGCCAAACGTGATGATGGCGCCCAGGACCGTGCCGTTGGGGCTGGTGGCTTCGGCCACGGCCATCATCAACGTCACGTAAGCCCAGGCGATGACGATCAGGTACATTGGATTTCCATCAAAAACAGCGTTGTTACATTGCCTGCATGTGCGGCGTGGGCAACAATGGATGCGGACATGGCGCAAGACTTCAAGACCTGCACTGCAGGGCGATCACCCATCGAGGAAACAGCATGACGACCGAATCACCCTGGGGCCAGAGCGCCCAGCAGTTCCAGCAGATTTTCGGCCAAGGCTGGGCCCAGGCACTGCAATCGCTGCAGAAACTTGACGGGGGTGCACAGATACCCGCAGCCCCGCCCATCCAGTTTGCCCCCGAACGGCTCCAGGAACTGCAGCAGCAGTATCTCAAGGAAGCCCAGGACCTGTGGGCGCAGGGCCTTCAAGGCAAGGCTGAGATCAAGGACCGCCGCTTTGCAGGCGAAGGCTGGGCCAGCAACCCCGTGGCGGCATTTTCTGCAGCTGCCTACCTGCTCAACGCCCGCACGCTGATGGGGCTGGCCGATGCGGTGGAAGGCGATGAAAAGACCCGTGCGCGCATCCGCTTTGGCGTGGAGCAGTGGATGGCAGCCATGGCCCCCAGCAACTACCTGGCCTTCAACGTCGAGGCGCAAAAGAAGGCCATCGAAACCAAGGGCGAGAGCATCGCCAAGGGGATGCAGAACCTGCTGCACGACATCACGCAAGGCCACGTCTCGATGACAGACGAGAGCCTGTTCGAGGTGGGCCGCAATGTGGCCACCACCGAGGGCGCCGTGGTGTTTGAGAACGAACTGTTCCAGCTGCTCGAATACAAGCCGCTCACGGCCAAGGTGTACGAGCGCCCCTTCCTGCTGGTGCCGCCCTGCATCAACAAGTTCTACATCCTCGATTTGCAACCCGAGAACTCGCTCATCCGCTACGCGGTGGAGCAGGGCCATCGCACCTTTGTGGTCAGCTGGCGCAACCCCGATGCATCGCTGTCGCACAAGACGTGGGACGACTATGTGGAGGACGGCGCCATGGCGGCGGTGGACGTGGTGCAGAACATCACCGGTGCCGAGCAGATCAACGCGCTCGGCTTCTGCGTGGGCGGCACCATCCTGAGCAACGCGCTCGCAGTGTTTGCCGCCCGCGGCGATGAACCAGTGGCCAGCGCCACCTTCCTCACCACCCTCATCGATTTCACCGACACGGGCATCCTTGATGTCTTCATCGACGAGGCGTTCGTGAAGTTCCGCGAGCTGCAGATGGGCAGCGGCGGGCTGATGTCCACGTTCAGCTTCCTGCGCCCCAACGACCTGGTGTGGAACTACGTGGTGGGCAATTACCTGAAGGGTGAGACCCCGCCGCCATTCGACCTGCTGTACTGGAACAGCGACAGCACGAACCTGCCCGGCCCGTTCTACGCGTGGTACCTGCGCAATTTCTACCTGGAGAACAAGCTCGTGAAGCCCGGCGCGCTCACGGTGTGCGGCGAAAAGCTCGATCTCAACAACCTCGATCTGCCCGTGTACATCTACGGCTCGCGCGAGGACCACATCGTGCCCGCCACCGCCGCGTACGCATCCACCCAGGTGCTGCCCGGCAAAAAGCGCTTCGTGATGGGCGCATCAGGCCACATCGCCGGCGTGATCAACCCACCTGCCAAGGGCAAGCGCAGCCACTGGATCCGGGCCGACGGCAAGTTTCCTGGCACGCTTGACGAATGGCTGGCCGGGTCGACGGAGCATCCGGGCAGCTGGTGGACCGACTGGTCCGGCTGGCTCAAGGGCCACGCAGGCAGGCAGATCGCTGCGCCCAAGGGCTACGGCAAGGGCACCCGGTTCAAGGCCATCGAGCCGGCGCCAGGCAGTTACGTCAAGCAAAAGGCCTGACCTGGCGCAGGCACACGGCGGGACAGCGGGTAGCGCGTCGTTCCCGCGCTGCCTGCCTGCCGGGCGCTCTGCGCGTTTTCACACAAGCGGTCTGCGCAGCCAGTCGCCTCGAACAGTACGTACACGCAGTTGCACTGACATGGCGCACTGCGAGAATCACATCCACCAATTTCTCCCAACCACAAGGACCATCCCATGGAAGACATCGTCATCGTTTCGGCCGCCCGTACCGCTGTGGGCAAATTTGGCGGCGCGCTCGCCAAGGTGCCGGCCACCGAGCTGGGTGCCATCGTCATTCGCGAAGCCATCGCACGGGCCGGCCTGTCGGACGCCCAGGTGGGCGAAGTCATCATGGGCCAGGTGCTGACCGCAGGCGTGGGCCAGAACCCTGCACGCCAGGCGTCGATGAAAGCCGGTGTGGCCAAGGAAACCCCGGCCCTCACCATCAACGCCGTCTGCGGCTCGGGCCTGAAGGCCGTGATGCTGGCAGCCCAGGCCGTGGCCTGGGGCGACAGCGAAATCGTGGTGGCCGGTGGCCAGGAAAACATGAGCCTGGCCCCCCACGTGCTCAACGGTTCGCGCGACGGCCAGCGCATGGGCGACTGGAAGATGGTCGACTCCATGATCGTCGATGGCCTCTGGGACGTGTACAACCAGTACCACATGGGCATCACCGCCGAGAACGTGGCCAAGCAGTACGGGATTAGCCGCGACATGCAGGACGCGCTGGCCCTGGCCAGCCAGCAAAAGGCAGCTGCCGCGCAGGACGCAGGCCGCTTCGTCGACGAAATCGTGAACGTCTCGCTGCCGCAAAAGAAGGGCGACCCCATCATCTTCAACACCGACGAGTACCTCAACCGCAAGACCAACGCCGAAGCGCTGGCGGGCCTGCGCCCCGCGTTTGACAAGGCTGGCAGCGTGACGGCCGGCAATGCGTCGGGTCTGAACGACGGCGCAGCCGCGGTGGTGGTCATGACTGCAAAGAAGGCCGCTGCCCTGGGCCTCAAGCCCCTGGCGCGCATTGCCGCTTTCGGCACCAGCGGCCTGGACCCGGCCACCA
>LNEG01000238.1 GCA_001464865.1 Burkholderiales bacterium Ga0074133 | reverse complement strand
CCATCTCCACCAAGGAGTTCCTGGGCGAAAAGGGCAAGGTCACGGGTCTGAAGACCGTGCGCGTCGAGTTCAAGGACGGCAAGATGGTCGAAGTGGCCGGCTCGGAGCAGGTGCTCAAGGCCGACCTGGTGCTGCTGGCCATGGGTTTCGTGAGCCCCGTGGCGCCGGTGCTGGATGCCTTCGGCGTCGACAAGGACGCCCGCGGCAACGCACGCGCCTCCACGGACTTTGATGGCGGCTACGCCACCAACGTGCCCAAGGTGTTCGCCGCTGGCGACATCCGCCGAGGTCAGTCGCTGGTGGTGTGGGCCATCCGCGAAGGCCGCCAGGCAGCCCGCGCCGTGGATGAGTTCCTCATGGGTTACTCGGACCTGCCGCGCTGATCGGTTGTGCTCCATCAAGCGGCGCCGTCGGGCGCCGTTTTTCATGGGCGCGTGTGGCAGGGCTGGCAACGTGCGAGCTTCTGCCTGAATCCCTTGTGCCGCCCGATGTGCCAGCGCGTGCCGAGGGTTGGAAATCGGCGATTTCCTGTGTCAAAGCCTTTGTTGGCACAATCGGGTGGGTGAATGTGTGAGCTTGATCTTTTTGCAAGCGAGCAAACCCCAATCATGACCGCGGCTTTTACAGACAGTCATGAATGTATGTAAGTACCCCGGGGTACGATCAACAGTGCGGGGCCTTGCTCTGGCCCTGACCTGATACCCACTGATTCCAAGAAACCTGCACTACTGCATGTCCGGCTCTCCCGTTCTCGCCCAGCTGCGCAATGTCACGTTCGCCTATGACGACCGTGTGATCCTGCGCGACGTGAGCCTGTCCGTACCCAGGGGCAAGGTGACGGCCCTCATGGGAGCCTCGGGCGGCGGCAAGACGACGGTGCTGCGCCTGATTGGCGGACAGCAGCGTGCGCAGAGTGGCGAGGTGCTGTTTGACGGGCAGGATGTCGGCCGTATGGACGCCCGCGGTCTGTATGCCGCGCGGCGGCGCATGGGCATGCTGTTCCAGTTTGGCGCCCTGTTCACAGACATGAGCGTTTTCGAGAACGTGGCTTTTCCCCTGCGAGAGCATACGGACCTGTCCGAAGCCCTGATCCGCGATGTGGTGCTGATGAAGCTGCATGCCGTGGGCTTGCGCGGCGCGCGCGATCTCATGCCCAGCCAGATCTCGGGCGGCATGGCGCGGCGTGTCGCGCTCGCGCGTGCGATTGCGCTCGACCCCGAACTGGTCATGTACGACGAGCCCTTTGCGGGGCTGGATCCCATTTCGCTGGGTACTGCGGCCCAGCTCATACGGCAGCTCAACGATGCGATGGGGCTGACCAGTATCGTGGTGTCGCACGACCTGGAAGCCACGTTCCGCCTGGCCGACCACGTGATCATCCTGGGCCCCGGTGTGGTGGCTGCGCAGGGCACGCCTGATGAAGTGCGTGCAAGCACCGATCCGCTGGTGCACCAGTTCGTGAACGCGCTGCCCACCGGGCCAGTGCCCTTTCATTACCCCGGCGACGATGTGAAGGTCGACTTCGGCCCCGTGGGGATGGGGCCGCGATGAGCTGGTACCACCCCGCCAATGTAGGGTTCGCAGTGCGCCAGAAACTGGCTAACGTCGGTATGGCCGCGCGTCTGTTCGTGCAACTGGTGCGTCTGGGCGGTGCGGTGTTCATGCGCCCGGGCCTGCTGCGCGACCAGATTCACTTCCTCGGTAACTACTCGCTGGCCATCATCGCGGTGTCGGGCCTGTTCGTGGGCTTTGTGCTGGGCCTGCAGGGCTACTACACCCTGCAGCGCTATGGCTCGTCTGAAGCGCTGGGTCTGCTGGTCGCGCTGTCTCTGGTGCGCGAACTGGGGCCGGTGGTTTCGGCGCTGCTCTTTGCAGGCCGTGCGGGCACCTCGCTCACGGCCGAGATCGGCCTGATGCGCGCTGGCGAGCAACTGAGCGCCATGGAGATGATGGCCGTGGACCCTGTTCGCCGCATCCTGGCGCCGCGCTTCTGGGCCGGCGTCATCACCATGCCGTTGCTGGCAGCCGTGTTCAGCGCGGTGGGGGTGATTGGTGGCTGGGTGGTGGGCGTGCTGATGATCGGGATCGACCCGGGCGCCTTCTGGAGCCAGATGCAGGGTGGCGTCGATGTATGGCGCGACCTGGGCAACGGGGTGATCAAGAGCGTGGTGTTCGGCTTCACGGTGACTTTTGTGGCGCTGCTGCAGGGCTACGTAGCCAAGCCGACGCCGGAAGGCGTGTCGCGCGCCACGACGCGCACGGTCGTGATGGCGTCGCTTGCCGTGCTGGCGCTGGACTTCGTCCTGACGGCCCTGATGTTCAGTATCTGATGCTGGCAAGTGGCCAGCCGCAAGGAATATGACAATGCAACGTTCGAAGAACGACCTGTGGGTGGGACTGTTCGTGATGCTGGGGGCTGCCGCGCTGGTGTTTCTGGCATTGCAGGCGGCCAACCTGACGAGCCTCAACTTCCAGTCAGGCTACCGCGTCTCGGCAAGGTTTGACAACATTGGCGGCCTCAAGCCGCAAGCGGCCGTGCGCGGCTCGGGCGTAGTGGTGGGCCGGGTGGAGTCGATCACTTTTGATGACACGACCTATCAGGCGCGGGTGACGCTGCTGCTGGAAAAACGCTATGCGTTCCCCAAGGACAGTTCCCTCAAGATCCTGACCAGTGGGCTGCTGGGCGAGCAGTACATCGGCATCGAGGCCGGCGCCGACGAGAAAAACCTTGCCGAAGGCGACATGGTGACCGCCACGCAGTCGGCCGTGGTGCTTGAGAACCTGATCGGACAATTTCTGTACAGCAAGGCCGAAGACGGCGGGAAGCCCTCCGGGGCAGGTAGTGACAAGAAATGAAGAACAGCAGCATGGATGACAACGTGGCCCCGTTCAGGGTTTTGCCGCCAGCGCACACATGGCCCGTAGCGCGTGCGGGTGCCTGGGCTGGTGCAGCCCTGTCGGTCGCCCTGTTGGGCGGATGTGCGACGGTGGCCAATCCGGATCCGCGCGACCCGCTGGAGTCGTACAACCGCAGCATGACCAGCTTCAATGAGCAGGTCGATGCCATGGTGCTCAAGCCCGTCGCCATTGCCTACCAGGGGGCGGTGCCCGGCCCCGTGCGCACCGGGGTCAGCAACTTCTTCGCCAACCTGGGCGATGGCTGGTCGTTCGTGAACAACGCGCTGCAGCTGCGCGGCGAGGCTGCGGCGTCGTCCTTCATGCGCTTCAATGTCAATACGTTCCTCGGGCTGGGCGGCGTGCTCGATATCGCCAGCGAGATGGGCATCGAGCGCTACAGGCAGGATTTCGGCCTGACGCTGGGCCGCTGGGGTGTGGCCACCGGCCCATACCTTGTGCTTCCGGTGCTGGGGCCATCCACCGTGCGTGACACCCTGGCATTGCCACTGGATGCAAAGGGCAATCTGGCCAGTTACGTGGATCCCGTGCCGGCACGCAACTCGCTGTATGCGCTGCGTGCGGTGGACGTGCGGGCCAACCTGCTGCGTGCAGGCTCGGTGCTCGACAGCGCTGCACTCGACAAATACAGCTTCACGCGCGACGTGTTCCTCCAGGTGCGCAGCCATGCCGGCGAGCCGCAGGGCAGCAATGCAGACCGTGATGACCGCAGTGGTGCCAACGACGGTGTGTTGCCTGAGGAGCCGCCGCCAGCCCGTTGATGTGCGATCGGCGCCTGGTTCCGTCAGTACATGCTGGCGTCGTCGCACTTTGCGCCATGGCCGGACCGTACTGTTGCACCTGCTTGCATACCGTAACGCGGCAGATGCATGCCGCGCGGAGTGTTCCTCCACAATGAATTGAAGAGATGGGGCTGTGCCCCTACCCCGAAGGACGAATGATGATGAACCGACGCAAACTGGGCCAGTTGGCCATGGGTTTGTTGGCTGCCTCTGCCCTTGCCACGCCGTTGGCGGCGCTGGCGAATGATGAGGCGCCTGACGCACTGATCCGGCGGCTCTCGGGCGAGATTCTGACGGCGATCAAATCCGACCCGGCCATCAAGACAGGCGACCTGGCCAGGGTGATCGCGCTGGTGGACCAGAAGGTCATGCCCAACGTGAACTTCCGCCGCATGACCGCAGCAGCGGTGGGCCCGGGCTGGCGCCAGGCAACGCCCGAGCAGCAAAAACGGCTGCAGGACGAATTCAAGATCCTGCTGGTGCACACCTACGCGG
Organism: Burkholderiales bacterium Ga0074133; assembly: GCA_001464865.1. GTDB lineage: Bacteria > Pseudomonadota > Gammaproteobacteria > Burkholderiales > Burkholderiaceae_C > Acidovorax. The sequence goes on along the minus strand of LNEG01000238.1, from coordinate 12,557 downwards.
GCGCTCTCAACCAGGTCAGCGACCAGACCATCCAGGTCAAGCCCCTGCGTGCGGCGCCAGATGACAAGGACGTGCTGGTCCGCACCGAGATCCTGGGGCGCGGCGACCCCATCCAGCTCGACTACCGGCTGGAAAAGACGCCTGGTGAAGGCGCGGGCTGGAAGATCTACAACCTGAACGTGCTGGGCGTGTGGCTGGTGGAGACCTACCGCGGCCAGTTCGCGCAGGAGATCAACGCCAAGGGTGTGGACGGCCTGATCGAGACGCTGGCCGCGCGCAACAAGGCCAACGCGGCTGCCAAGGGCTGAAGCGGAACCCGCGATGCTGGTACTCCCGTCCGAACTCACCCACCGCCAGGCCACGGCTTGCCTGGCGATGTTGCTGCAGGGCTTGAAGGCCCACCGCGAGCCCACAGTGGTGGTGGACGCAACGGCGCTCAAGGCGTTCGATAGCTCGGCGCTCGCGGTGCTGCTGGAGTGCCGGCGCGAGGCACTCTCCAGCGGCAAGTCGTTCTCGGTGCAGGGACTGCCAGCCGCGTTGCGCGGCATGGCAGGCCTTTACGGGGTGGGCATCCTGATGACCCCGGCGGGCTGAGCCCCGCTGCCCGCGTGGGCAAACGGCCCGAATTTGCGTGGGCTCTCGCGTCCACTTCACCGATGTCGATCCGGGCTACCGGGCGACGCGCCGGGCAACCGGCCTGCGGGCGAGGGCAGGGCGATTGTCCAGCGATCGCGTTTCCATCCCATCCCGACCTTGCTCCACGCAGCACCCCGGCAGAGCGCTCACCGGCTCCAGGCCCTAAAATCCCATCCTTCATGCCCGCAGTCTCCTTCCAAGCCGTCTCCAAAACCTTTGCAACGCCCAAGGGCCCCTTCCAGGCCCTCAACCAGGTGGATCTCGACATCAAGGAGGGCGAGTTCTTCGGTCTGCTCGGGCCGAACGGGGCCGGCAAGACCACGATGATCAGCATCCTTGCAGGCTTGGCACGCGCCACCAGCGGCCGGGTGCTCGTGCAGGGCAGCGACGTGCAGGCCAACTTCGCCGAGGCACGCCGCAAGCTGGGCGTGGTGCCGCAGGAACTCGTGTTCGACCCGTTCTTCAATGTGCGTGAAGCCCTGCGCATCCAGTCGGGCTACTTCGGCGTGAAGAACAACGACGCGTGGATCGACGAACTGCTGGAGAACCTCGGCCTGGCCGACAAGGCCAATGCCAACATGCGGCAGCTTTCGGGCGGCATGAAACGCCGGGTGCTGGTGGCGCAGGCACTGGTGCACAAGCCGCCCATCATCGTGCTCGACGAGCCCACGGCGGGCGTGGATGTGGAGCTGCGCCAGACGCTGTGGCACTTCGTGGCCCGCCTGAACAAGGAAGGACACACGGTGCTGCTCACGACCCACTACCTTGAAGAGGCCGAGGCCCTGTGCGGGCGCATCGCCATGCTCAAGGCCGGGCGAATCGTGGCGCTCAACCGCACGAGTGAACTGCTGCAGGCCGCCTCGGGCAGCATCCTGCAGTTCAAGACTGATGCAGCATTGCCGCCGGCCCTGGCCGCCGCGGCGCGCGTCACCGGACGCATCGTGCAGCTACCCGCCCGCGATGCCGCCGAAATCGAGAGCCACTTGGCCGCACTGCGCGTGGCCGGAGTGGATGTGCATGACATGGAAATCCGCCGGCCCGATCTGGAAGATGTGTTTCTTCAGGTGATGTCGGGCACCTCGGCGTCGAACCTTCCAATGACAGGAGCGCCGTCATGACCGGCTGGCAGACCCTGTTCTACAAGGAGGTCCTGCGTTTCTGGAAGGTGAGTTTCCAGACCGTGGCTGCGCCCGTGCTCACGGCCGTGCTGTACCTGCTGATCTTTGGGCATGTGCTGGAAGACCACGTCAAGGTGTACGACCGCATCAGCTACACGGCGTTTCTGGTGCCTGGCCTCGTGATGATGAGCGTGCTGCAGAACGCGTTTGCCAACAGCTCTTCTAGCCTCATCCAGAGCAAGATCATGGGCAGCCTGGTGTTTGTGCTGCTCACGCCGCTGTCGCACTGGGCCTGGTTTGTGGCGTATGTGGGCTCCTCGGTGGTGCGCGGGCTGGTGGTGGGCGTGGGCGTGTTCGTGGTCACCCTGGCCTTTGCGCGGCCCGAGTTTGCCGCGCCGCTGTGGATCGTGGTGTTTGCCGTGCTGGGTGCGGGGCTGCTGGCCACGCTGGGGCTGATCGCCGGGCTGTGGGCTGACAAGTTTGACCAGCTGGCTGCGTTCCAGAACTTCGTGGTTGTCCCGATGACGTTCCTGTCGGGCGTGTTCTATTCCATCCAGTCGCTGCCGCCTTTCTGGCAGACGGTGAGCCACCTCAACCCGTTTTTCTACATGATCGACGGTTTTCGCTATGGCTTCTTTGGCCAGAGCGACACATCGCCCTGGCTCAGCCTTGCCATCGTGGGCGTTGCCTGGCTGGGCGTGAGCGCGCTGGCCATCCACCTTTTGCGCACCGGCTACAAGATTCGGAATTGACATGACCGCAGACGAACTCAAAGACATCATTGCCGCCGGCCTGGCCTGCGAGCACATCACCCTCGAAGGCGACGGCCGCCACTGGTATGCCACCATCGTGTCTGCCGAGTTCGAGGGCAAGCGCGCCATCCAGCGTCACCAGCGGGTGTACGCCACGCTGGGCGTCAAGATGCACACCGACGAAGTGCACGCACTGTCGATGAAGACATTTACCCCGGCCGAGTGGGCCGTGCAGGCGCGGTAGCCTGCGGCGGATCTTGCTATTATTTATATAGCTGAAGGTGCTTATAAATAAAGCACCTGAAGGCGTTTTCATTCATATTCTGGCTTTTTGAGATGGACAAACTCCTGATTCGTGGCGGGCGCAGCCTGCAAGGCGAGGTGCTGGTATCGGGCGCCAAGAACGCCGCGTTGCCGGAGTTGTGCGCCGCGCTGCTGACGGCAGAGCCAGTGACCCTGCTGAACGTGCCGCAGCTGCAGGACGTGAGTACCATGCTCAAGCTCATCCGCAACATGGGCGTGACGGCCGAGCGCGCACCGGACGGCACCGTCCGCATTGACGCCAGCGCGCTCAATACGCCCGAAGCCCCGTACGAGCTGGTCAAGACCATGCGCGCCTCGGTGCTGGCACTGGGCCCGCTGCTGGCGCGCTTTGGCGAAGCCACGGTATCGCTGCCCGGCGGCTGCGCCATCGGCTCGCGCCCGGTAGACCAGCACATCAAGGGTATGGCCGCCATGGGCGCCGAGATCGTGGTCGAGCACGGCTACATGATCGCCAAGCTGCCCGCAGGATGGACGCGCCTGAAGGGTGCGCGCATCACCACCGACATGGTGACCGTGACGGGCACCGAGAACTTCCTGATGGCCGCCGCGCTGGCCGAGGGCGAGACGGTGCTGGAAAACGCCGCGCAGGAGCCCGAGATTTCCGATCTGGCCGAGATGCTGATCGCCATGGGCGCGAAGATCGAAGGCCATGGCACCAGCCGCATCCGCATCCAGGGTGTCGAAAAACTGCACGGCTGCGCCCACCGCGTGGTGGCCGACCGCATCGAGGCGGGCACCTTTTTGTGTGCCGTGGCGGCAGCGGGCGGCGATGTGTTGCTGCGCCATGGCCGCGCCGACCACCTGGACGCCGTGATCGACAAGCTGCGCGAAGCTGGCGTGACGGTGCAGGCGGTCGACGGCGGCATCCGCGTGCAGAGCCAGGGCGGCAGCACGCTCAAGGCGCAAGGTTTTCGCACCACCGAATACCCCGGCTTTCCCACCGACATGCAGGCCCAGTTCATGGCGCTCAACTGCATTGCGCAGGGCACGGCCACGGTGACCGAGACGATTTTTGAAAACCGTTTCATGCACGTCAACGAACTGGTGCGCCTGGGCGCCCGGATCCAGACCGATGGCAAGGTGGCCGTGATCGAAGGGGTGCAGCGCCTGTCGGGCGCCACCGTGATGGCCACCGACCTGCGCGCCTCTGCCAGCCTGGTCATCGCAGGGCTGGTGGCCGATGGCGAAACCGTGGTCGACCGCATCTACCACCTGGACCGCGGCTACGACTGCATGGAAGCCAAGCTGCGCGGCATCGGCGCCGACATTGAACGGATGAAAGCATGAGCATGATCACCCTGGCGCTTTCCAAGGGCCGCATCTTTGACGAAACCCTGCCGCTGCTGGCCGCTGCCGGCATCGAGGTGCTGGAAGACCCCGAAAAATCGCGCAAGCTCATCCTGCCCACCAACCAGCCCAACGTGCGTGTGGTGCTGGTGCGCGCCACCGATGTGCCCACCTACGTGGAATACGGCGGTGCCGACATCGGCGTGACCGGCAAGGACACCCTGATCGAGCACGGCGGCCAAGGCCTGTACCAGCCGCTGGACCTGCGCATTGCCAAGTGCCGCGTGAGCGTGGCCGTGCGCAGCGACTTTGACTACGAGCGCGCCGTCAAGCAGGGCTCGCGTCTGAAGGTGGCCACCAAGTACACCGCCATTGCCCGCGACTTCTTTGCCACCAAGGGAGTGCACGTCGACATGGTCAAGCTCTACGGCAGCATGGAACTGGCACCGCTGACCGGCCTGGCCGATGCCATCGTCGACCTGGTTTCCACCGGCAATACCCTCAAGGCCAACCACCTGGTGGAGGTGGAGCGCATCATGGACATCAGCTCGGTGCTGGTGGTCAACCAGGCCGCGCTCAAGCTCAAGCGCGAGCCGCTGCGCCGCATCATCGACGCCTTCGCGTCGGCCATTCCCGCCGACAAGACCTGAACCCATCCTGCCCGCCACACCATGACTCTGGTAGCTGCTCCCGCCCGTCTGTCCACCGCTGCGACCACTTTTGAGGCTGACTTTGCAGCCCGCCTGCACTGGTCTGCTGATACGGACGCCGCCATCGAGCACCGTGTGGCCGACATCCTGGCCGACGTGCAAAAGCGCGGCGATGCCGCCGTGCTGGAGTACACCGCCCGCTTCGACGGCCTCTCGGCCCCGGACATGGCGGCGCTGGAGCTGACACAGGCCGATTTCAAGGCCGCGTTTGACGCCATTCCAGAGGCCCAGCGCGATGCGCTGCAGGCGGCTGCGAAGCGTGTGCGCAGCTACCACGAGGCGCAAAAGAAGGCCTCAGGCGAGAGCTGGAGCTACCGCGACGAAGACGGCACCCTTTTGGGGCAGAAGGTCACGCCGCTGGACCGCGTGGGCATCTACGTGCCCGGCGGCAAGGCCGCGTACCCGTCCAGCCTGCTGATGAACGCCATCCCGGCCCACGTGGCGGGTGTGCAGGAAATCATCATGGTCGTACCCACGCCCGTGCGCGGCAGCGTGGCCACGGGCGGCACGGGAGAGGGCACTTCCACCAAGGGTGAGCGCAACGAGCTGGTGCTGGCCGCCGCCTATGTGGCGGGCGTCACGCGCGCCTTCACCATCGGCGGGGCGCAGGCCGTGGCCGCGCTGGCCTACGGTACGGCCACCGTGCCCAAGGTGGACAAGATCACAGGCCCTGGCAACGCCTACGTGGCCAGCGCCAAGAAGCGCGTGTTCGGCACCGTTGGCATCGACATGATTGCAGGCCCGAGTGAAATCCTGGTGCTGGCCGACGGCACCACGCCGCCCGACTGGGTGGCCATGGACCTCTTCAGCCAGGCCGAGCACGACGAGCTGGCCCAGAGCATCCTGCTGTGCCCCGATGCCGCCTACATCGACGCCGTGCAGCGCGAGATCGACCGCCTGCTGCCCACCATGCCGCGCGCCGAGATCATCGCCAAGAGCCTCACTGGCCGCGGCGCGCTGATCCTGACCAAGGACATGGACGAGGCCTGCGCCATCAGCAACCGCATTGCTCCCGAGCACCTGGAGGTGAGCAGCACCGACCCGCACCGCTGGGAGCCGCTGCTGCGCCACGCCGGTGCCATCTTCCTCGGTGCCTTCACGTCCGAGAGCTTGGGCGACTACTGCGCCGGCCCCAACCACGTGCTGCCGACCAGCGGTACGGCACGGTTCTCGTCCCCGCTGGGCGTGTACGACTTCCAGAAGCGCAGCAGCATCATCGAGGTGAGCGAGGCCGGTGCCCAGGTGCTGGGCAAGATTGCCGCCGAGCTGGCCTACGGAGAAGGCCTGCAGGCCCACGCGCAGGCGGCCGAGATGCGGCTGACCACGCCGGTCAAGCCGCGCTGATCGCGCCCCGGGGCACGGCGCCCTGTGTGGGTGCCGGTGCCTTGGGCTGAAATGCAGCGGTGGGCGCAGGCGGACAGGTGGCTCCTGACAACGCTCTGTGCGTCGCCCAGCTCAACCGCGCAGGCTGGTGGCCTTCGGCACTGACGCGCAGCCGCACGGGTCCGGCGAACGACAGGCGCTGTCCGGCCTCCAGAAAATAATCCTCCAGCAGGCCGTCACAGGTCACCCAGACGCGGCCCTGTTCGACTTCGAGCAGGGCGATGTCGCCCGCGCGGAAGTCCAGTACCTGGACGGCCTGCAGCGGCGGCAGGGGCTGGCGCTTCCATTGCAGGGTGAGGGGCACCGCAGGCTGGGTGGGCAGCGTGGGCGACGGTGGGGTGGGGGTGTGCAGCGTGTTCATGCCTTCACTGTGCGGCCTGCTGCCGTGGGCCACCAGCCACAGGCGCGTGCGATCTGGCCCAGTACAGAACACCGAACCGGCCCATCTGTACTGTACGCACTGGGCAGTCTCTGTACTGTCTGTCCGCCGAAGTGCCAGTACAGAATGCGGCATGGCCACCGATGACGCACCCCCGTTGTACCTTCAAATCGCCGAGCAAATCGCGCAGCTGATCCGCAATGGCACCCTGGCGCGCGGCGAAAAGCTGCCCTCGGTGCGTGAGCTGGCGCGCCAGCATGGCGTGGCGCAGACCACGGTGGTGCAGGCCTACCACTGGCTCGAAGATGCGCGCCTGATCACTGCACGCCCGCGCTCCGGCTTTTTTGTGGCGGCGCGGCCGGTGAGCCTGCCCGAGCCCAGCACGCCGCGCCCGATGCGCCGCCCGCGCGAGGTGTCCGTGGACTGGCTGGGTCAGCGCATCCTGGGGCGCAACCAGCCGGTGGACATCATTTCGTACAGCAGCGGCACGCCTGGCCCCGAGCTGTTCAACCCTGACCGCGTGCGCCGCGCCGTGGTGCGCGCCGCGCAGCGCCACCGCAACCTGCTGTGCACCTACCCCGGTTCGTCGGGTCATGAGGACGCGCGCCGCGCCCTGGCCCGCTACGCCGTCGGCCTGGGCTGCAGCCTGGACCCCGAGAACATCGTGATTACCGGCGGCTGCATGGACAGCATTGCCCTGTGCCTGCGGGCCGTGACACAGCCAGGCGATGTGGTGGCGCTGGAGTCGCCCACGCATTTTTCGTTTCTGGAGGTGTTGCAGGGCCTGCACCTCAAGGCGCTGGAGATTCCCACCCACCCGCGCCACGGCCTCTCGCTGGATGCGCTGCAACTGGCGTTGGACACCCAGCCCGTCAAGGCTGTGATGGTGGTGCCCACGCTCAGCAACCCGCTGGGCAGCTGCATGCCCCAGGCCGAGCGCAAGCGCCTGGTGCAGATGGCGGCGCGGCACGACATGGCGGTCATCGAGGACGCGATCTACAACGATTTGGTCGAGGTGGACGAGATGCGCCGCACCGTCAAGGCGTACGACACCACTGGCCATGTGATGTTGTGCGACTCCTTCTCCAAAACGCTGGCGCCGGGCCTGCGCCTGGGCTGGCTGGAGGCCGGCCGCTGGGCCGACAAGCTGCGCGCCATCAAGGACCTGCAGGCGGGCGGCCAGTCCGCCGTGCTGGAGCTGGCGCTGGCCGACCTCATCACCCAGGCGGGCCACGCCGCCGCCATGCGCCAGCTGCGCGCGGCCGTGGCGGCGCGCATGGACGAGGTACGCCATGTGATTGCCGCGCATTTCCCGCAGGGTACGCGGGTGAGCGACCCGCCCGGCGGCCTGCTGCTGTGGCTGGAGCTGCCGCGCGCGCTCGATTCGGTGCAACTGCACGAAGCCTGCCTGGCCCGGCAGATCCTGATCGCGCCCGGCACCGTGTTCAGCGCCAGCGGGCGGTTCCGCAACTGCCTGCGCATCGGCGTGGGGGGCGACTGGACGCCCGCCCACCTGGAGGCGCTGCGCACCGTGGGTGAGATGGCGTGCCAGATGCTGCAAAGTGGGGCAACCCGCAAGGCAGCTTGAATGTGGTGTTTTAATCAACACGAAGTTCGTGTTGCACGAAGTTCGTGTAACATTTAACCCATGAAAAACATCACCGTGACCATGGACGACACCGTCGCCGAATGGGTGCGCGTGGAAGCCGCCAAGCGCGGCAGCAGCGTGTCCCGCCTGCTCGGCGAGTGGCTGGCCGAAAAGATGCGCCAGGAAGACGCCTACGCCCAGGCCATGCGCGAGGCGCTGGGGTTCGAGAGCTGGGGCGCCTCCAGCGGGCCCTATGTGCCGCGCGAAACCCTGTTTCTGCGCTGAACCGGCCTGAACACATGGCCACCGTACCCATCTTTGTCGATACCGAAATCCTGCTGGCCAGCGTGGATGACCGCGATGCCGAGCGCCAGGCGCGGGCGCGTGAATGGATCAGCTTTTGCTGGCAGACGCGCAGCGGCCGCATCAGCTCGCAGGTGCTCAACGAGTTGTACAACCAGGCCATCCAGCGCTTTGACGGCCCGCACGTGCTGCAGCAGGTGCGCGCCCAGGTGCGGCGCCTGCGCGTGTGGCTGCCCCCGCACCTGGACTCGTACACCGTGGACGGCGCCTGGGACCTGCAGGACCGCTACCGCCTGGGCTATTGGGATGCGCTCATCCTCTCGTCGGCCCACCAGCAGGGCTGCCGCTACCTGCTGACCGAAGCCCTGCCACACGATCAGCCGATGGATGCCGTGCGCCCCATCAATCCTTTCCTTGTCGCCCCTTCTGAACTGGACACCGCCGAATGACGAACGCAGCTCCATCTTCCCCGCTTCAGGCTCTGGCCCGCATCCGCCCCGACGTGCGCGCCATGCATTCATACGTCGTACAGCCATCGGCGGGCATGCTCAAGATGGATGCGATGGAAAACCCGTTTCGCCTGCCTGCCCATCTGCAGGCCGCGCTGGGGCAGCGCCTGGGCGCCTTGGCACTGAACCGCTATCCCGGCGACCGGGTTGCCGACCTGAAGGCGGCCCTCGCCCAGTACGCCGGCATGCCCGAGGGCTACGGCATCGTGCTGGGCAACGGGTCCGATGAACTCATCACCCTGCTGGCGCTGGCCTGCGCACAGCCCGTGGACAAGGATGGTAGGGGCCAGCGTGCCACCATGCTCTCGCCTATGCCGGGCTTCGTGATGTATCCGCTGTCGGCCCAGCTGCAGGGGCTCGACTTTGTGGGCGTGCCGCTCACGCCCGACTTCGAGCTGGATGAGCCCGCCATGCTGGCCGCCATCGCGCAGTACCGCCCGGCCATCACCTACATCGCCTACCCCAACAACCCCACGGCCACGCTGTGGGACGAGTGCGCCGTGCAGCGCGTGATTGATGCAGCAGGCGCGCAAGGCGGCATCGTGGTGATGGACGAGGCCTACCAGCCCTTTGCCAGCCGCACCTGGATCGACCGCATGCGCGCCGAGCCGGCCCGCAACGCCCACGTACTGCTCATGCGCACGCTCAGCAAGTTTGGCCTGGCGGGGGTGCGACTGGGTTACCTCATCGGCCCCACGGCTTTTACGGCCGAGCTGGACAAGGTGCGCCCGCCCTACAACGTGAGCGTGCTCAACTGCGAAGCGGCCCTGTTTGCACTGGAGCATTCCGATGTGTTCGCCGCGCAGGCGGCCGAGCTGCGCACGGCCCGTGCCGACCTGATTGCCGCGCTGCGCCGCATGCCCGGCATCGAAAAATGCTGGGACAGCGAAGCCAACATGGTGCTGGTGCGCGTGGCCGATCCCGCCCGCGCCTATGAGGGCATGAAAAACCGCAAGGTGCTGGTCAAGAACGTTTCTACAATGCACCCACTGCTGGCCAACTGCCTGCGCCTGACGGTCGGCAGTGCCGACGACAACGCCCAGATGCTGGCCGCCCTTGAGGCCTCCCTATGACTTCCTCCGCTCTCGTACCTTCCGCCCCATCGGCCGACCCGATGGCCGACCGCATTGCCGAGGTCAGCCGCAACACCGCCGAGACGCGCATCACCGCGCGCATCAACCTCGACGGCACCGGCCAGGCCAAGCTTTCCACCGGCATCGGTTTTTTTGACCACATGCTCGACCAGATCGCCCGCCACGGCCTGATCGACCTGGACATTGATTGCGAGGGCGACCTCCATATCGACGGCCACCACACCGTGGAAGACGTGGGCATCACCCTGGGCCAGGCCTTTGCGCGCGCCGTGGGCGACAAGAAGGGCATCCGCCGCTACGGCCACGCCTATGTGCCGCTGGATGAAGCGCTCTCGCGCGTGGTGGTTGATTTCTCGGGCCGGCCCGGCCTGCACATGGACGTGAAGTTCACCTCCGGCAGCATCGGCCAGCTCGATACCCAACTGGTGTACGAGTTCTTCCAGGGCTTTGTGAACCATGCAGGCGTCACGCTGCACATCGACAACCTCAAGGGCGTGAATGCCCATCACCAGTGCGAAACGATTTTCAAGGCGTTTGGCCGCACGCTGCGGGCGGCGCTGGAGCGCGACCCGCGCTCCGCGGGTGTCATCCCCTCCACCAAGGGCTCGCTGTGAGTGTTTTTAAGTCAAATCGGGCGCAAGCCCTTGATATATAAGCACTGATAGCTATGAATATGGAAGCAAAAACTGTCGCTGTGGTGGACTACGGCATGGGCAACCTGCGCTCCGTGTCGCAGGCGGTGCAGGCCGCCGCAGCCGGTACAGGCTGGTCTGTCGTCGTCACCTCGCGCCCCGAAGACGTGCGCGCTGCCGAACGCATCGTGCTGCCAGGGCAGGGCGCCATGCCCGACTGCATGCGCGAACTGCACGAGTCGGGGCTGAAAGCCTCGGTGCTGGAAGCCGCGGCCAGCAAGCCGATGTTTGGCGTGTGCGTAGGTATGCAGATGCTGCTGGACCACAGCGCCGAAGGCCAGGGCGGCGGCACGCCCGGCCTGGGGCTCATCCACGGCGAGGTGCGCAAGTTCGACCTGGCAGGCCGTACGCAGCCCGACGGCAGCCGCTTCAAGGTGCCGCAGATGGGCTGGAACCAGGTGCGCCAGGTGCCCCATGGTGGCCGCGTGCACCCGGTGTGGGCTGGCGTGCCGGACAACAGCTACTACTATTTTGTACACAGCTTTTATGCGCTGCCGCAGGACCCGGCACACTGCGCAGGCCAGACCGACTACGGCGGCCTGTTCGCGTCGGCGATTGCACGCGATAATATTTTTGCCACCCAGTTTCACCCGGAGAAGAGTGCGGAGCACGGCCTGGCCCTGTACCGCAACTTTCTGCACTGGAATCCCTGAGACCGTTTTCCCAACCCCGTTCGGGCCGAGCCCTGACTCGCCCTTTTCTCCCGAACTTCACCACCATGCTGCTCATTCCCGCCATCGACCTCAAGGACGGCCACTGCGTTCGCCTCAAACAAGGCGATATGGACCAATCCACCACCTTCGGTGAAGACCCGGCCGCCATGGCGCGCAAGTGGGTGGATGCGGGTGCCCGCCGACTGCACCTGGTGGATCTGAACGGCGCCTTTGCGGGCGTGCCCAAGAACTACAGCGCCATCAAATCCATTCTGAAAGAAGTGGGCGAAGAGATCCCGGTGCAGCTCGGTGGCGGTATCCGCGACCTGGACACCATCGAAAAATACATCGACGGCGGCCTGCGCTACGTGATCATTGGCACGGCTGCAGTCAAGAACCCCGGGTTCCTGAAAGACGCCTGCAGCGCCTTCGGCGGCCACATCATCGTCGGGCTGGATGCGAAGGACGGCAAGGTCGCTACCGACGGCTGGAGCAAGCTCACCGGCCACGAGGTGGTGGACCTCGCCAAGAAGTTCGAGGACTGGGGTGTGGAATCCATCATCTACACCGACATCGGCCGCGACGGCATGCTGTCGGGCATCAACATCGATGCCACCGTGAAGCTGGCACAGGCGCTGAGCATCCCCGTGATCGCGTCGGGTGGCCTGTCGAACATGGCCGACATCGAGCAGCTGTGCGCGGTGGAGAGCGAGGGCGTCGAGGGCGTGATCTGTGGCCGCGCCATCTACAGCGGTGACCTGGACTTTGCCGCGGCACAGGCCCGCGCCGACGAACTGGCCGACAAGGCCTGAAAGCCCCGATGGGCTGGGCTGGGCTGGGCATCCCCACCTGGCCGCCACCCCGGTTGCAGGCAGGTGCGCGCCACTTCGACATGGATCTGTGTGCACGCACGCCGCGCCTCGCTCTCCATCAACCTTCCCGGGCCATGCACCGTGCGCGGCCCGGGCTGCCGAACTAGGGCCTGTTCACACTATTTTCGCCAGTGCGAAGGCCATGCAAACGGCGCCAATCTAGGCGCGTGACGACGCCAAGGCCGGGGCCTTGGCTAGGAACGCAACAACGAGTGGCGCCGTTTGCATGGCCTTCCCTTCGGGTTGCAACCCAAAAG
>LNEG01000237.1 GCA_001464865.1 Burkholderiales bacterium Ga0074133 | reverse complement strand
CGCTAGAATGGTTTTCATGGTCACCCAGAACCCCAAAAAACCCGAAAATCCAACGGCGCCTCCGGGCGCCGGCAACGACGAGTCGGTGGTGCTCGAACGGCGTGCCCAGCGCACCCAACCACCGCAGATGTTCCAGGTTGTCTTGCTCAATGACGATTTCACGCCCATGGAGTTCGTGGTGCACGTCATCCAGGAGTTCTTCAGCAAGGACAGAGAAACCGCCACCCAGATCATGCTCAAGATCCACCTGGAGGGAAAAGGCATTTGCGGGGTTTACTCTCGCGATGTCGCCAGCACCAAAGTCGATCAGGTCCTCCAGGCGGCTCGAGCTGCTGGCCATCCTTTGCAATGCATGAGCGAGCCGGTTGAATAAAGACCAAACCGCCTCATCTGTGCCAACGGATCCGTTCTATTTGTTTTTCAGACGTTTGCTTTCCCGATCACACCAGCCCAAAGGACGTGCCCCATGATTGCCCAGGAACTTGAAGTCAGCTTGCATATGGCCTTTGTCGAGGCCCGGCAGCAGCGGCACGAATTCATCACGGTCGAGCACTTGCTGCTCGCGTTGCTGGACAACCCCAGCGCTGCCGAAGTCTTGCGCGCCTGCTCGGCCAACATCGACGACCTCCGCAAGTCCTTGACGAACTTCATCAAGGACAACACCCCCCAGGTTGCCGGCACAGACGAGGTGGACACGCAGCCCACGCTGGGATTTCAGCGTGTGATCCAGCGAGCCATCATGCATGTGCAGTCCACCGGCAATGGCAAGAAGGAGGTCACTGGCGCCAATGTGCTGGTGGCCATTTTCGGCGAGAAGGACTCGCACGCCGTTTATTACCTCCACCAGCAGGGCGTGACCCGGCTGGACGTGGTGAACTTCATCGCCCACGGCATCCGCAAGAGCGACCCGCCCGAGCCCACCAAGTCGGGCGAGAGCGCTGCCGAGAACGAGGAAGCCGGTGAGGCCAAGAGCAACGAAAAGGCCTCGCCGCTGGAGCAGTTCACCCAGAACCTCAACCAGATGGCCAAGGACGGCAAGATCGATCCACTCATTGGGCGCGAGTACGAGGTCGAGCGCGTGATCCAGATCCTGTGCCGCCGCCGCAAAAACAACCCGCTGCTGGTGGGCGAAGCCGGCGTGGGCAAGACCGCGATTGCCGAGGGTCTGGCCTGGCGCATCACGCAAGGCGAAGTGCCTGAAATTCTGGCCGACTCAAGCGTGTTTTCTCTCGACATGGGCGCCCTGCTGGCCGGTACCAAGTACCGCGGTGACTTTGAGCAACGCTTGAAAGGCGTTCTCAAGTCGCTCAAGGACCGTCCCAACGCCATTCTGTTCATCGACGAAATTCACACCCTGATCGGTGCGGGTGCTGCCTCGGGCGGGACGCTGGATGCGTCCAACCTGCTCAAGCCCGCACTCTCCAGTGGCCAGCTCAAATGCATTGGCGCCACGACCTTTACTGAATACCGCGGCATATTCGAGAAAGACGCGGCGCTGAGCCGCCGCTTCCAGAAGGTGGACGTGGTCGAGCCTACTGTGCAGGAAACGGTGGACATCCTCAAGGGCCTGAAATCCCGTTTTGAAGAGCACCATGGCGTGAAATACGCGATGGCCGCCCTGCAGGCCGCGGCCGAGCTGAGCGCCAAGTACATCAACGACCGCCACCTGCCCGACAAGGCCATCGACGTGATCGACGAGGCTGGCGCTGCCCAGCGCATCTTGCCGGTGTCCAAGCGCAAGAAAACCATCAGCAAGACCGAGGTCGAGGAAATCGTGGCGAAGATCGCGCGCATTCCCCCGGCCAATGTGTCCAACGACGACCGCGGCAAGCTGCAGACCCTCGAGCGTGACCTCAAGAGCGTGGTGTTCGGCCAGGACAAGGCGCTTGAAATCCTCGCCTCGTCCGTCAAGATGGCGCGCTCCGGCCTGGGCAAGAGCGACAAGCCGATCGGCGCCTTCCTGTTCAGCGGTCCCACCGGCGTGGGCAAAACAGAGGCAGCCAAGCAGCTGGCCTACATCATGGGGATCGACCTGATCCGTTTCGACATGTCGGAATACATGGAGCGCCATGCCGTGAGCCGCCTGATCGGTGCGCCTCCGGGCTACGTGGGCTTTGACCAAGGCGGTCTGCTGACCGAAGCCGTTACCAAGAAGCCGCATTGCGTGCTGCTGCTCGACGAAATCGAGAAGGCGCACCCGGACATCTTCAACGTGCTGCTGCAGGTCATGGACCACGGCACGCTGACCGACAACAACGGACGCAAGGCCGATTTCCGCAACGTGCTCATCATCATGACCACGAACGCGGGCGCCGAGACCATGAACAAGGCAACCATCGGCTTTACCAACCCGCGCCAGGCGGGCGACGAGATGGGCGACATCAAGCGCCTGTTCACGCCAGAGTTCCGCAACCGGCTGGATGCCATTGTCAACTTCAAGGCGCTCGACGAGCAGATCATCCTGCGCGTGGTCGACAAGTTCCTGCTGCAGCTGGAAACCCAGCTGGCCGAGAAGAAGGTCGAGGTCACCTTTACCGACCAGCTGCGCAAGCACCTGGCCAAGAAGGGCTTTGATCCGCTGATGGGCGCACGGCCAATGCAGCGCCTGATCCAGGACACGATCCGCCGTGCGCTGGCCGACGAGCTGCTGTTCGGCCGCCTGACCGAAGGCGGTCGCCTGACGGTGGACATCGAGGTCAAGACGGACGACAAGGGTGTGGAAACGCCCGAGGTGTTGCTCGATATCCAGCCGCTACCCAAGAAGGAGCGTGCTGCCAAGTCGGAGCCGACGGAGCCTGAAGAGGCCACGGCAGACTGACCGACGCCGCGCCTGGCGCGGTTTACCGGCAGCAGCGATGCCAGCCGGTTGCCCCAGCAAGAAAGCCCGTGGTTTGAACGCCTCGGGCTTTTTCTTTGGGTGCGGCGCTTGCCTTGCGACGGACAGGGCCGGTGCGGCCGATCCCTACCGACTCCCGGCCACGCAGCCCACTGGTTATGACGCCGGACTCGCCTGCAACCGCTCCAGCAACTCCAGCGTGGGGTACCCGTCCGGCGGCAGCCCGATGCTGCGCTGAAAGCCGCGAAGGCCTGCGCGTGTGGCCGGGCCCATCACTCCGTCGGGCGTACCGGCAGCAAATCCCTTGCGGTTCAGCGCTTCCTGCATCGCCTGCAGCTGCGCGCGAGACAGCGGCGCCAGGTCGCGCGGCCAGGGCGTGGCCACCCCGGAGCCGCCCTCGATCTGGCGGGCCAGGAGCCCGACGGCCAGCGCATAGCTCACCGAGTTGTTGTAACGAAGGATCGTCCGGAAGTTCTCGCCCACCAGGAAAGCCGGGCCACGCGCGCCAGCGGGGGTGATGATGTAGGCATCCGCCAGCGCTGGCAGCGCCTGGCCCTCAGGCGCGCGAAGGCCCTCGGCCGCCCACCGGGCGGCAGACTGGCGCACGGCGGGGTCGGCGCGCCCGTGGTCAAAGCCGGAGGGCAGAACCACCTCGCTTCCCCAGGTGGATGCGGCTTGCCAGCCCGACCGCGCCAGAAAATTCGCCGTCGAAGCCGCCACATCCGGGATGCTGCCCCAGATGTCGCGGTGTCCGTCGCCGTCGGCGTCCACCGCATGGGCCAGGAACACCGAGGGCAGGAACTGGGTGTGCCCCATGGCGCCGGCCCAGGAGCTCACCATGCGCTCGGCAGCAATGTCGCCCTGGTCGAGGATGCGCAGCGCAGCCAGCAGCTCGGACTCTGCCCACGCGCGGCGCCGGCCTTCGTGGGCCAGCGTGGCCAGCGCATCCACGGCCCGGAAGCTGCCGAAGTTGGTACCGTAGTTGCTCTCCATGCCCCAGATGGCCGTGATGATGGAGGCCGGCACACCGTAGCGCCGGGCGGCGGCCTCCAGCGTGGCGCGGTGCTGCTCCAGCTGCGCGCGGCCTTGCGCGATGCGCTGCGCAGACACCGCGCTATCAAGATACGCCCAGGGTGTGCGCGTGAATTCAGGCTGCGAGCGGTCCAGCTCGACCACGCGGGGCTGCCATTGCGCGTTGGCCAGGGCCGTGCCCACTGTCTCGGGCCGGATGCCGGCCGCCAGCGCGCGTGCAGAAAAGGTGTCGCGCCATTGCCTGAAACCGGCGGGACCGTCGTCGCTTTCAATCCTGGTGGTTGCGGTGCCTGGGGTCGCCTGTACGGCGTGCACTGCGGCTGGCGTGGGTGAAACGGTCGACGGAGAGGATGCCGCAGCCGTGGCGTGCACGCTGGAGGAGGGTGGGGATGCACACCCCGCTAGGCTCACCCCCGCCACCACCGCGGCTGCCTGCATGAGCACCCGTGCCGACTGACGCGGGCGGTACCCGGCGTGGTGCAACGGCGCAGGTGCTGGTGTCTGAGACGGCGCATGGGACGGCCCATGTGCCGGGCCAACCCGGCCGGATTCTGGCTTTTCGGAGCGGCTTGCGCGGGAAACAATGTGTGCGGTACGTGATGGCATGGGTCATTGTCTCCCGGGCGGCCGCGGCCACTGGCATGAAGATGTATCACGCAGCGCTGGCGCCTGCAGCCACCGGGCGATGGTAGTCGATTGCTATTATATTGATAGCTATCAGTGCTTATGATTCAAGCGCTTGGGGCGTAAATGGCCATAAATCGGGTTACAGTGCGGGCTCCGCGCCTGGTGCAGCGCACGCTACCCGTCTAAAACCCATGGCTTCCCATACCTTCCTCTGGCACGACTACGAAACCTTCGGTGCCAACACGCGCCGCGACCGGCCCGCGCAGTTTGCCGCCATCCGCACCGATGCCGAGCTCAACGAGATCGGCGCTCCGCTGATGATCTATTGCCAGCCGGCCAGCGACTACCTGCCCGACCCGGTGTCGTGTCTCATCACCGGCATCACGCCCCAGCTGTGCCTGGAGCGGGGCGTACCCGAGCACCAGTTTGCGGCCCGCATCGAGGCCGAATTCGTGCAGCCCGGCACCATTGGCGTGGGCTACAACACCATCCGGTTTGACGACGAGATCACGCGCTTCATGTTCTGGCGCAACCTCATCGACCCCTATGCCCGCGAATGGCAGAACCAGTGCGGCCGTTGGGACCTGCTGGACGTGGTCCGCATGACCTATGCCCTGCGCCCTGACGGCATCCAGTGGCCCAAAAAGGAAGATGGCTCGCCCAGCTTCAAGCTCGAACACCTGTCCAAGGCCAACGGCCTGCTGCACGAGGCCGCCCACGATGCCCTGTCGGACGTGCGCGCCACCATTGCGCTGGCGCGGCTCATCCGCCAGCACAACCCCAAGCTGTTTGACTTTGCCCTGGGCCTGCACAAAAAGGACCGCGTGGCCGCCGAACTGCGCCTGCCTGTCACCGCCATCACGGCCCGTCCGTTCCTGCATGTGTCGGGCATGTTCCCGGCCGAGCGTGGCTGCCTGGCGGTGATGTGGCCGCTGGCCAGCCACCCCACCAACCGCAATGAGCTGATCGCGTGGGACCTGGCCCACGACCCGGCCCCGCTGGCCACCATGGGCGCCGACGAGATCCGGCTGCGCATGTTCTCCAAGGCGGACGCGCTGCCCGAGGGCGTGACGCGGCTGCCGGTCAAGACCATCCACCTCAACAAATCACCCATGGTGGTCGGTAACGTCAACACCCTCACGCCCGCATTGGCGCAGCGCTGGAAGATCGACCTGGCTGCGGCCGCGCAGCATGCCGAGGTGGCCCGCGCGCTGCCCGACATGAGCGGCATCTGGCCTGCGGTGTTCAGCCGCCCGACCGAGGCCACGCTGGATGTGGATCAGGACCTTTACGGCGGCTTCGTGGGCGACCGCGACCGCCGCCTGCTGAACGACCTGCGCACGATGTCGGGCGACAAGCTTGCGGCGTCACGGGCCGCCTTTGACGATGCGCGCCTGGCCGAGCTGCTGTGGCGCTACCGGGCCCGCAACTTCCCCGGCACGTTGAGCGAAGAGGAAGCGGAGCGCTGGGAAGCCCACCGCGCCGCCTGCCTGTTCGATGGCGCGGGCGGTGCCCGCACGGTGGAGCAGCTGTTCACCGAGATCGACGAGCTGTCGGAAACGGCAGATGACCGTGCCCAGGACCTGCTGGGCGCCCTGTACGATTACGCCGAGCAGATTGCACCGGAACGGTAGCCGGTTCCAACCAGTCGCGGCATACGCTTGTTCTGGGCTGGCGAGGCCAGTTCCCCAGCGTTTCAGTATCGGCGCGCCAGAGCTTCCCCCGGGCAGTCTCCGCAGACACAGTGAAATATCCGCAGATTTTTATGACGACACCGCACCAGCCCAGCTTCACCACCCAGATCGTCCACGCCGACCGGCTGGGCGGCGCAGAGCACGGCGCCATCCACAAGCCCATCCACACCTCGGTGCAGTACGGCTACGACAAGGTCGAAGACCTGATCGCCGTCTTCCAGGGCACCGCCAAGGGCGGCTTCAACTACGCCCGCCAGGGCACACCCACCACGGCGGCGCTCGAATCGAAAATCACCCAGATGGAGCAGGGCCTGGGCACCATTGTGTTTTCCACGGGCATGGCGGGCATCTGCGCGATCTTCATGACGCTGCTGAAGGCGGGCGACCACCTGGTGGCCAGCCAGTACGTGTTTGGCAACACCAACAGCGTGTTCGGCACGCTGGCCGACCTGGGCATCGAGATCACCACCGTGGATGTGACCGATGCCGCCCAGGTGGCTGCTGCGGTACGGCCCAACACCCGCATGGTGTTCGTCGAAACCATTGCCAACCCCGGCACGCAGATTCCGGACCTGGCGGGCATCGGCGCGCTGTGCCAGCAGCACGGCCTGCTGTATGTGGTCGACAACACCGTGGCATCGCCCTACATCTTCCGCGCGGCCACCGTGGGGGCAGGGCTGGTGGTCAACTCGCTCACCAAGAGCATCGGCGGCCACGGCGATGCCCTCGGCGGCGCTGTCACTGACACCGGCCTGTACGACTGGAGCGGCTATCCCAACATCTTTGCCGCCTACCGCAAGGGCGATTCCAAGGGCTGGGGCCTGCAGCAGCTGCGCAAGAAGGGCCTGCGCGACCTGGGCGGCACGCTGTCGTCCCACGCCGCGCACCAGCTGGCGGTAGGCGCCGAAACCCTGGCCCTGCGCATGGACCGCACCAGCGCCACCGCGCTGGCACTGGCGCGCTGGCTGGAGCAGCAACCGGCCGTGGCGCGCGTGCTGTACCCCATGCTGGAATCGCACCCCCAGCATGCCCAGGCAAAGCAGCACTTCAAAGCCGGCTCGTGGCTGCTGTCGTTCGAGCTGCGCGATGCCGACCAATGCCTGGCCGTGTGCAACCGCCTGCAGCTGCCGATCAAGGCTACTGGCCTGGCCGACACCCGTACGCTGATCATTCCGGTGGCACATACCATCTTCTGGGAAGCCGGCCCGGCCGTTCGCGCCACCATGGGCATTGCCGACGGGATGATCCGCCTTTCCATCGGGCTGGAAGAAGCCGGCGATCTGCTGGCCGACTTCGAGCAGGCACTGGCCGGGATCTGAGCCGGATCGCGCCCATGTCCGCCCCCGCCGCTCCGCTCCCCGCCCGTATCGGCAAGTACCGCATCGAGCGTGAACTGGGCCGTGGCGCGAGCGGCACGGTCTACCTGGGGCTGGACGGGTTCCGCGGCCGCAAGGTGGCGATCAAGCAGACGCATGCGCACCTGCTGGCGCAGCCCGAAGAGGCAACGCGCTACCGCAGGCTGCTGCACAACGAGGCCACGCTGTCGGGCCGCCTGCGCCACCCCAACATCGTGAGCCTGCTCGACGCCGACGAGCACGCCACGCCGCCGTACCTGGTGCTGGAATTCGTGGACGGCCAGCCGCTGTCGGCGTTTGCGACGGCAGATGCGCTGTTGCCGGTGCCCCAGGTGCTGGACATCGCCTTCAAGTGCTGCAACGCGCTTGAATACGCCTGCCGCGAGGGGCTGGTCCACCGCGATATCAAGCCCGCCAACTTGTTGCTGGCGCAGGATGGCGACGTCAAGCTGACCGACTTCGGCGCGGCACTGTCCCTGCGCAGCGATGCCACGCAGCTGTGGGGCATGGTGGGGTCGCCGTCGTACATGTCGCCCGAGCAGGTGCGCGAGGAAGACCTCACCCACCACAGCGACATGTTCTCGCTGGCCGTGGTGGTGTACGAGCTTCTCACCGGCCGGCGACCTTTTGACGGCGATACCGACTTCGCCACGCTCTACAGGATCGGTAACGAGGCCCCCACACCGCCCAGCCTGCTGCGCGCATCGTTGCCGGCACACGTGGATGCGGTGCTGCTGCGCGCCCTGGCCAAGCAGCCTGCCGACCGCTTTGCCACCTGGCAGGACTTTGCCCAGGCCTTGCTGGCAGCGCACCAGGGCCTGCCGCGCCAGCGCTCGCAAGACACCGAGGCCGAGCGCTTTGCCCGCCTGCGCGCGCTGCCTTTCTTTGCTGACTTCCACGACGTGGCGCTGTGGGAGCTGATGCGCCTGGGCCACTGGAGCCGGCTGGAGCCCGGCACGGTGCTCATGCGCGAGGGTACGCCGGGCGATTCGTTCTGCATCCTCATCGAGGGCACGGTGGCGGTGAGCCGGCAGGGACGCCACCTGAGCACGCTGGGCCGCGGCGTGACGCTGGGCGAGATGACCTACCTGCGCCCCGACGACCGCACCCGCACGGCCACGGCCGTGGCGCAGACCGAAGTCCTGGTGCTCAAGGTGCGCAACCCGGCGCTGCGTGGCGCATCGGAAGACCTGCAGTCGCGATTCGACAAGGCGTTCATCAAGCTGCTGGTCGGGCGGCTGATCGCCACCAGCGAACAGCTGGCGGACTGACCGGCAGCGGTGGTACCCCTGCGCCGCAAGGCAACCGGGGCGGACCGGCCTGCCAGATGGCCCCGCACGCACTGTGTGGCGAGTCTGTCGTGCTTGCTATACTAATAATAGCATTGGGGGCAAATGATGAAAGGGCTACCAGCCGATTTCGCTGAAAACCAGGCCTGAGGCGGCTTCCGGCCCGCTTCCATCCCGCTTTCAGCCAAAGAACCAGTAGCACACGCCAATGGCCGCCACCACGCCCGCCAGCTCGGCCAGCAGTGCGCAGCCCACCGCGTGCCGCGCGCGCTGCACGCCCACGGCGCCAAAGTACACGGCCAGCACGTAGAACGTGGTTTCCGTGCTCCCCTGGATGGTCGCGGCCGCCAGCGCGGCAAAGCTGTCCACACCCTGTGTCTGCATGGTCTCGATCAGCATGGCGCGGGCGGCACTGCCCGAAAACGGCTTGACCAGCGCGGTGGGGAGCGCGTCCACAAAGCGGGTATCCATGCCCAGCCCCTCCACGCACCAGCGGATGCCCTCCAGCACATAGCCCAGCGCCCCGGATGCGCGAAACACCCCCACGGCGCACAGCATGGCCACCAGGTAGGGCAGCAGGCTGCGGGCCACGTCAAAGCCCTCGCGCGCGCCCTCCACAAAGGCCTCGTACACCGGCACCCTGCGCCAAGCGCCCACGGCCACAAAGAACACGATCAGCGCAAACAGCGTGAGGTTACCCAGCAGCGACGACAGTTGCGCCAGCGCCGCCGCACTCAGGCTGGCCAGCAGCGTCATGAAGGCTGCCAGCCCGAGGCCCAGCGGCAGCAGGTAAGCCAGCACCACCGGGCTGAACAGCGGCAGGCGCTGCACCACCGCCACCGCCAGCAGGCCCACCAGCGTGGATGCGGACGTGGCCAGCAGGATGGGCAGGAACACCAGCGTCGGGTCGGCCGCGCCCTGCTGCAGCCGGTACATGAAGATCGTCACCGGCAGAAGGGTGAGCGATGAGGCGTTCAGCACCAGGAACAGGATCTGCGCGTTGGTGGCGGTGTCGGGCTCGGGGTTGAGCTCCTGCAGCGCACGCATGGCTTTCAGGCCAATGGGTGTGGCCGCGTTGTCCAGCCCCAGGGCGTTGGCGGCAAAGTTCAGCGTCATCAGGCCCAGCGCCGGGTGGCCCCTCGGCACGCCGGGCATCAGCTTGGCGAACAGCGGCGACAGCCACCGCGCCAGCGTCTCGACAATGCCCGCCTTTTCAGCGATGCGCAAGAAGCCCAGCCAGAGCGTGAGCGTGCCAAACAGCAGCACCATCACCTCGACCGAGAGCTTGGCCATGGCAAAGAGCGACTCGACCATGGCGGCAAAGATCTGCGCGTTGCCCCCCACCAGCCACTGCGCGAAGGCCGAAACCGCCGCCACCATGAAAAACCCCAGCCAGAGAGTGTTCAGCATGGGCGATGTGGGGGCAGTGGCGTGGCGGGGGCTTGCATGCCGCCGAGGTTACCCGGCCATGTGAACGGCATGGCGCGCGCTGTTGCGGCGACCCCACGCGGCCACCAGTGGTACCCTACAGGGTTTGGCCGGGCGGCCCGCGCATGTTTTGCACGGGTCCTGCACGGTACGCCGCAACACCAACGAAAAGAGAATCCAACATGGGCGCGCAGTGGAAAGCAAAGGGCAAGGCACAGGTCGCTGATGCCAGGGGCAAGCTGTTTGGCAAGCTGGTCAAGGAAATCACCGTGGCCGCGCGTGGCGGAGCCGACCCGGCCGGCAACGCCCGGCTGCGCCTGGTGGTCGAGCAGGCCCGCAAGGCTTCGATGCCCAAGGACACACTGGAGCGCGCCATCAAGAAGGGTTCGGGCACGGGTGCCGATGCCGTCAACTACGAACGCGTGATCTACGAAGGCTTCGCGCCCCACCAGGTCGCCGTCATGGTCGAGTGCCTGACCGACAACGTCAACCGCACCGCGCCCGAAATGCGGGTGCTGTTCCGCAAGGGGCAGCTGGGTACGTCCGGCTCGGTGGCGTGGGACTTCAACCACGTCGGCATGATCGAGGCCGAGCCCGCCACGGCCGGTGCCGACGCGGAACTGGCCGCCATCGAAGCCGGGGCGCAGGATTTTGAAGCGGGCGACGAAGAGGGAACCACCACCTTCTGGACGGATCCCACCGATCTCGACCTGGTGAGCCGCGCGCTGCCCGCCCATGGCTTCAACGTGCTGTCGGTCAAGCTGGGCTACAAGCCCAAGAACCCGGTGAACCCTGCCAACCTCACGGCCGAGCAGCTCGAAGAAGTCGAAGCGTTTCTGGCGGCCATTGATGGCAACGACGATGTGCAAAACGTGTTTGTGAGCCTGGCCGGTTGATGGCTGGGCGCTTTGGGCAGATGGCACAGGGGGAGTCGGCACGCGGCCGGGCGACCGCCGGGTGCGCGAGTTTTTTGTCCAGGATTTCTGACCGGGCCACTGACCGATGAGCGCAGACCACTACGCAGCCCTGGGGGTTGCCGCCAACGCAACCCTGGCCGACATCAAGAAGGCGTTTCGCCAGAAGGCATCTTTCTACCACCCTGACCGCAACGATGCGCCCGATGCGGCGCAGCGCTTTCAGGCGGTGCAAAAGGCCTACGAGGTGCTGTCTGACGATGACGCGCGCCAGGCCTATGACGACAATCGCCGCCGCAATTTGCTGGACGACCCGTTGCAGACCGCACAGGAAATCTGGCAAGCCTATTCATCGCGGATCTTTTCCGCCACGGACTCCCATTGAAAATCTCTCCTTACTTCCATGACCTGCGTTCGGCCTACCAGGCCGAACTGGACGACCTTGTTTCCGACTCCGAAGGCAAGGATGTGCTGCGCAAGCGCCTGGCCGAAAAGCGCAACGAAATCGGCTTTCTGGTCCAGATGATGGAGCTGGCTCCCGAGATGGTGGCCGTGGTGTTCCACCAGGGGTACCGCTTTGCCAGGCCTGCGGCCGTGGAGCAGCTCATCAGCCGCCCGGTGGACGAGCTGCCCGGGTGGAATGACCTGGCCGGTGCCGTGCACCTGGAGCCGTGGGCCGAAAGCCTGGCAAAGACCGTGCTGCGAGAGCCGGCGGGTGGCCGGTTTCTGGCGATTGCGGCGGGGCTGGAGTATCTGCACGCACAGGCCCGCATGGCATCGATGGCCACCGCTGCATCTCGCACCGACAGTGACCGGGATGACGATGACGAGGCTGGCGACGACGCCGAGCACGATGACGAATACAACGCGCTGAGCGCCGACGACGCGATGGAGCCGCAAAACAGCCGCACCCGCGAAGAGGCTGCCTCGAACTGGCTGTCCGACGTGGGCTTTGAGCGCAAGGACTGAGGCAGCGGCCTTGCCGGCCCAAGGGCGGGCAGGGCGCACGCACTCCGCGGTGCCTGCCCCGCACTGGAGTCGCGTGCAACGCGGCTGCCCCCGCGCAACCGCGCGCAGGCGAATCATCGATACGGAAGACCACCATGACCAACCACCTTGCTTTGATCACCAAGACCACCAGCCTGATCGCCGCGGGCGACATCGTCGGCGCTGAATCGGCCCTGGCAGAACTGGCGGACACCGATGGCGACAACGCCCTGATGGTGGTGCTCGACCAGCTCGCGCCCAAGGACATCCTGGCCGTGATGCGCGAGTACGACGAATCGAAGGCATCCGTGGTGAACATGCTGGTCACGCCCGAGCAGTTTGCACGCGCCATGGTGCTGGAAAAGCAGTACAAGGACCTCACGCACACGCATCTGCGCAGCATGGTCAACGCCGTGATCTTCCGCGACGGCGCAGACCCGGTGGAGTTTTTGACCGCCATCGGTGACCTGGAGGGTGGCAGCGAGGCCCTGGCCAACTATTTTGCCGAGAAGTGGAGCCGCGTGGAGGCCTTTGCCCGCACCGGCACGTTTGATGCGACCGAGGACTACGGCCCCACGCTCAGCGACGATGAACTGCTGGCCTCAGGCTACGTACAGCCGCGGGTGGACCTGGACGAAGTGGCCGACCGCGACTGGATGCAGATGGCCTGGCTGCTGCGCTATGAGTGCCGCGACCTGTTCATCGAGACCCTGCTGGTGCTGCGCGCCAAGGCACGGGCCTTTGACCTGGGCCTCGAAGAGGGCGACGAGCCTGCCGAGGAAGACGACGGCAAGTTTGAAACCAGCGAAACCGACCGCGGCAAGGCAACGCCCGCAGCCCGCGCTTCGGACGAAGAGTCGGCGATCTAGGGCCTGTTCACACTATTTTTGCCAGATGCGTTGCAATCCAAAAGAGCCAGGCGCTAGGCGCCAAACGAAGCTGGGGTGCGGCCCCAGCGAGGCTT
>LNEG01000236.1 GCA_001464865.1 Burkholderiales bacterium Ga0074133 | reverse complement strand
GCTACCAACAACACCAAACGTCCGCCGAGCGAAGCCTTGAATTATATACCGGTTTTTATCCCGCTTGCAACTCAGTGCGACTTCTTTTTTGCACCACCGCCAGACACAAGGACCAACTTCAGCACAACCACCAAACACACCCCAGAAACAAACCCAGAGCATCTTCAGCAGCCCCACCATCTCAGGTCACCTTTGCAAGTGACCCTCAGTAGCGAAGCCCTCGACTATAGCACGAAAATCTCGCGCTCAGCAAGAGTAGAGGAATTATTTGGAGGCAGATGGGGCGGCCCTGCAGGCAGCCTCCAGGGCATCCACAAAGAGCGAAGCCACGTCGCACCCCGTCTGATCAAAGATCTCCTGAAAGCAGGTAGGGCTCGTGACGTTGATTTCAGTGACGCAGTCGCCAATGACATCAACCCCTGCCAGCAACAGCCCGCGCGACTGGAGAATAGGGCCCAGTGCATTCCCGATCTCCTGATCCCGCGCAGACAGTGGCCGGGCAACACCCTTGCCGCCCGCCGCCAGGTTGCCACGCACTTCGCTGCCCTGCGGGATGCGTGCCAGACAAAAAGGCACCGGCTTGCCTCCGATGATGAGGACGCGCTTGTCGCCATCGACGATCTCGGGCAGAAAGCGCTGCACCATCACGCTCTGTGCACCTTCGCGGTTGAGCGTTTCGATGATGCTCCCCAGGTTGCGTCCGTCTGGCCCCACGCGGAAGATCCCCATTCCGCCCATGCCATCCAGTGGTTTGAGGATGATGTCCTGGTGCTCTTCATGAAACCGGCGGATGTCTGCGGCGTCGCGCGTGACAAGCGTGGGGCCGATGAACACGGGAAACTCAAGGATGGCCAGTTTTTCAGGGTGATCGCGCAGCGCACGGGGTTTGTTGAATACGCGGGCCCCTTCGCGCTCGGCCTGCTCCAGCAGGTGGGTGGCGTAGAAGTACTCGCTGTCAAAGGGCGGGTCCTTGCGCATCAGCACCGCGTCGAAGTCCGCCAGCGCCATGCTCGCCGGGGCATCGGCTGCGTACCACTCTACCGGGTCGCCCGTCAGGCGGATGCCGGTGACCTGTGCCGTCACGCGGCCGCCGCGCTGCCACATCACCTGTCGGGGCTCGCACACGGCCAGGGTGTGGCCCCGGCGGGCGGCCTCGCGCATCATGGCGAAAGTGGTGTCCTTGTAGATCTTGAAGCTTTGCAGCGGGTCCGCAATGAAGAGCAGGTTCATGTTCTGAATAGGAAAGATTGGGAAGCCGCCCTGGCGGCGCTGCGCCGAATCCCGGACGGGACAGGCGCGCCGCAATGTGCAGGCGGGCCGCGCTAGCCCCGCGCCACCGGCGGATTTCGGTACTGTTGCACAAATAGCGCAAAGCTGCCGGCCACCACACCCCAAAAGGCGGATCCAACACCGGCAATGACCACTCCGCTGAGGGTGACCAGGAAGGTAATGAGCGCGGCTTCACGGTGCGCCTCCGTTCGCAAAGCAGTGGCGAGGCCGCTGGCGATGGTCCCGAGCAGCGCCAGGCCTGCGATGGCAACGACCAGCTCCTTGGGGAATGCCGTGAGCAGCCCGGTGATCACCGCTCCGAAAAGTCCGATGGCTACATACAGTGCGCCGCACGAAACCGAAGCGGTGTAGCGACGATTACGGTCCGGATGCGCCTCCGGGCCCATGCACATGGCAGCCGTGATGGCGCTGAAGTTCAGCGCAAAGCCGCCAAACGGGGCGAGCACCAGCGTGGCAACCCCGGTCAGCGTGAGAAGGCGCGAGACGGGCAGGTGATAGCCCGACGCGCGGATCACCGCCACGCCGGGCAAGTTCTGCGATGCCATGGTGACCACAAACAATGGTACGGCCAGGCTGATCAGTGCGGCCACGCTGAATTCTGGCGCCACAAATACCGGCATCGCCAGCTCCAGCTGCACGGCAGACCACACCATCTGCCCTTGCGCAGCGGCGAACACGATGGCCGCCGCCAGCGTGACGACCACGGCATAACGTGGCGCCCACCGGCGCGCCACGAGGTAGACCACCAGCATGGTCAGCACCAGCGGCAATGCCGTCTGCGCCGCTGCAAAGGCCTGCAACCCAAAACGTGCCAGCACTCCGGCCAGCAAGGCCGCCGCGATTTCGGCAGGGATGCGGTTCATCACCCGCTCGAACCACCCGGTGATGCCCGCCAGGGTGATCAAGGCAGCGCTCACCATGAAAGCGCCCACGGCCTCGCCCATGGAGAAACCGCCTGCCAGCCCGGCCGTGGCCAACACGGCAGCGCCCGGTGTGGACCACGCCACCATCACCGGCTTGCGCAGGATGAGCGACGGCACCAGCGTGCACAGCCCCATGCCCAGGCCGAGCGCCCAGATCCACGACGTGATCTGCGCGGGTGTGGCGCCAAAGGCCTGCGCGGCCTGGAACACGATGGCGACCGAGCTCGTGAAGCCCACCAGCACGGCCACAAACCCGGCCGTGAATGTCGAGACGCTCAGGTCTTTGAAAAATTGCATGGACAGGATTCTGGCAGCGACAGGCACTGCGCCCGCCGCGCTGCAAACCGCTGGGGGCCTACCTGCAACGGGACCTATGCCAGAACGCCACCGCTGCGTGGCGGGCGGACGGCTGCGACACGCAAAACACGGCCACGTCGCTGGGCCGCCTTACTGCAAGGCGCGACGCGGTGCTTCCCCATCCACAGACTGCTATATTTTTAATAGCTATAAGCGCAATAGATACGTGCACCTACTGCCAAAAACACTACAGAACCGCCTGCAGGGCTCAGATTTCGATCTTCGAGCCCAGCTCCACCACCGCGTTGTTGGGCAAATGCAGGAAGTCTGCGGCCCCGCTGGCGTTGTGGTGCATCTGCGCAAACAGCTTCTCCCGCCACGGCGCCATGCCACCGCCGATGGACGGAATCACGGTGTCGCGCGACAGGAAGTAGCTCGTCGTCATGGATTCAAGCTCGCAACCGCGGCCGCGCAGCAGCTCCAGGGCGCGGGGCAGGTCGGGGTCGTTCTTGAAGCCGTAGTGGATGGTGACCTGCCAGCAGTCGTGGCCCAGCGCCTCCACCTGCAGCCGCTTGTCCAGGCCAATCCACGGCACCTCGTGGTTGTGCACCGTCACAAACAGGTTCTGCTGGTGCAGCACCTTGTTGTGCTTGAGGTTGTGCAGCAGCGCATTGGGCACGGCACCGGCTTCGGCCGTCAGGAACACCGCGGTGCCCTCCACGCGGGTGGGCGGGCTGATGAACACCGATTCCAGAAAACCCTTGAGGTCGATGGCGTCCGCGCGCAGCTTTTCATTGAGCAAAGCGCGGCCTTCCTTCCACGTCATCATCAGCGCAAACACGATGCCGCCGATCATCAGCGGGAACCAGCCGCCCTGGAACAGCTTGAGCAGGTTGGACGCAAAGAAGGCCAGGTCCACCACAAAGAAAGAGCCCGTGGCCGCCACGCACAGCGCCAGCGGGTAGCCCCAGCCATAGCGGATCACAAAGAACGTGAGCGTGGTGGTGATCAGCATGTCCAGCGTGACGGCAATGCCGTACGCCGCCGCGAGATTGCTGGACGAGCGGAACATGACCACGGCCAGCACGATGGCAACGAACAGCCCCCAGTTGACCAGCGGCATGTAAATCTGCCCGGTGTCGCGCACGCTGGTGTGCTGGATATTGAGGCGCGGCAGGTAGCCGAGCTGGATGGCCTGCTTGGTGACGCTGAATGCGCCGGTGATGAGGGCCTGCGATGCAATCACCGTGGCCATGGTGGCCAGCACCACCAGCGGGATCAGTGCCCAGTCGGGCGCCATCATGTAGAAGGGGTTCTTGACGGCCTCGGGCTCGGCCAGCAGCAGTGCGCCCTGGCCAAAATAGTTGAGCGTGAGCGCAGGCATGGCCACGCCAAACCACGCCAGGCGGATGGGGCGCTTGCCGAAGTGGCCCAGGTCCGCATACAGCGCCTCGGCACCGGTCACGCACAGCACCACCGCGCCCAAAATGATGAAGCTGGTGCCCGGGTGGGCCCACATGAACTGCAGCGCGTAGTGCGGGCTCATGGCCCACAAAATCTCGGGGTGGCCGACGATGTGCGACACCCCCAGGGTGGCGATCGTGATGAACCACACCAGCGTGATGGGCCCGAAGAACTTGCCGATGCCGCTGGTGCCGCGCTTTTGCACCGCAAACAGGCAAAACAGCACCACCAGCGTGATCGGGATCACGTACTGCTTGAAGTGGGGGGACACCACCTCCAGGCCCTCCACCGCCGAGAGCACAGAGATCGCCGGGGTGATGACGCCATCGCCGTAGAACAGCGATGTGCCAAAGATACCCACCGCCAGCAGCACCGAGCGC
>LNEG01000235.1 GCA_001464865.1 Burkholderiales bacterium Ga0074133 | reverse complement strand
CAGCACCACATATTTGAGCGAGACGATGACCGTCAGCGTCCAGAAAAAGATCGACAGGATGCCGTAGATGTTGTCAGTGGTGAAGGGGACGTGGCCCGACCCGAAGACCTCCTTGACGGCATACAGCACGCTGGTGCCGATATCGCCATAGACCACACCGATGGCACCCAGCGTGAGCGCTGCGAGCGATGACTTGGAGCTTTGCACTGACCACCCCCGCGCGCCGGGCGTGGCGGGGTTCCGTAACATGAGGGAGCGCTATTGTGCGCCTGAGCCAGATCAAGCGTCTGGAGTCGGCACTCCATGTTGCGGCGCAACAACTGGGTCTTGGCAGGCTTGCCGCGGCGTGGCATGGCAAGGCGGAATGCGCCACGCCGTTCAGCCAGCGCGGCCCGCTCCGCCCCCCACTTTCACCGCCCGAATGGCGGCAGCAACCCCGTCAGTCGTACACCTCGGCGTCGGGGTTGGTCGCTTCCAGCTCGTAGCTGGCCGCCAGCATGGCCAGCCGCGCGACCACGCCATACATGTAGAAGCGGTTGGGCGCGCTCACGCCCGGGCGCATGCCGGGCTGGGGCATGTGCGTGCTGTGCTCGAACGCCAGGGGTACATAGCTCGACCCGGGCGCATTGAGGCTCTCGTCCACGCCGCGCTCGGCGTGCATGCGATAAAAGCCGCCCACCACGTAGCGGTCCATCATGTAGACCACTGGCTCGGCCACGGCCTCGTGCACGCGCTCCTGGGTCAGCACGCCTTCCTGGATGATGAGGTCGCTTACCGGCTGGCCGTCCTTGATGATGGCCATCTTGTTCTTGGTCTTGCGGTTGACCGCGTCCAGCTCCTTGGCGTCGCGCACGGTCATGATGCCCATGCCGTACGTGCCGTTGTTGGCCTTGACGATGACGAACGGCTTTTCGTTGATGCCGTATTCCTTGTACTTGCGGCGCACTTTGGTCAGCTGGGCGTCCACCGCCGTCTGCAGCGCGTCCATGCCGTCGCCGGTGGCAAAGTCCACGCCGTCGCACTGGCTGAACAGTGGGTTGATGAGCCAGGGGTCAATGCCCAGCATCTTGCCCATGCGCTTGGCCACCTCTTCGTAGTTCTTGAAGTGGGTGCTCTTCCTGCGCACGCTCCAGCCCGCGTGCAATGGCGGCAGCAGGTACTGTTCGTGGATGTCTTCCAGGATGCCCGGCGCGCCCGCGGTCAGGTCGTTGTTGAGCAGGATGGTGCAGGGGTCGAAATCCTTGAGGCCCAGCCGGCGCTTGGTGCGCACCACCGGCTCCAGCGTCACAGACTCACCGTTGGGCAGCTCGATCAGTGTCGACTTCTTGATCTCGGGGCTGATGGAGCCCACGCGCACATTGAGCCCGGCCATGTTGAAGATGCGCTGCAGCTGCACCACGTTGGCCAGGTAGAAGGTGTTGCGCGTGTGGTTCTCCGGAATGATCAGCAGGTTGCGCGCCTCGGGGCAGATCTTCTCGATGGCCGCCATGGCGGCCTGCACCGCCAGGGGCAGCATCTCCTTGGTGAGGTTGTTCCAGCCGCCGGGGAACAGGTTGGTATCCACCGGGGCCAGCTTGAAGCCGGCGTTGCGGATGTCCACCGACGTGTAGAACGGGGGGGTGTGCTCCATCCACTCCAGCCGGAACCAGCGCTCGATGGCGGGCATCGAGTCCAGGATGCGCTGTTCGAGTTCGTTGATGGGCCCCGTCAGGGCCGTGATGAGATGCGGAACCATGGGAAGCCCTCGGGATGCAGATTGCGGTCGATTGTAGGGATGTGGGGCCCGGCGGCCATTTCGCAAGCCGATGCCCTTGGCCCGTGCCCGCCACGCCTTGACGGCAACACCGCGGGCCTCAGCGGCGCCAGAAAGCCGGGGTCAGGATGGCCAGGAAGCTCAGGATCTCCAGCCGGCCCAGCAGCATGGCCAGGGTGCAGATCCACAGCTGAAAGTCGGTCAGTACCGCGTAATTGGACGCTGGGCCCACGCTGCCCAACCCCGGCCCGGCGCAGTTGACGCTAGCCAGCACCACCGAAAACGCGGTCACCGGGTCCAGGTCGGTCAGCAGCAGCACCATGCTCAGGCCGATGATGGTGGCGCCGTACACCAGCATGAAGGCCAGCACCGAGAAGATGACGCGGTTGTCCACCACCGCATCGCCCAGCCGCACGGGCTGCACCGCGCGCGGGTGCACCAGACGCGTCATCTCGCGGCGGGCCTGCTTGACCAGGATCAGCATGCGCACCATCTTGATGCCGCAGCCGGTGGAGCCCGCGCTGGTGGCCACGCCCGACAGCAGCAGCATCAGCACGGGCGCAAACACCGGCCAGGCCAGGTAGTCCACCGTGGCGTACCCGGTGGTGCTGGCCAGCGAGATGGTGTTGAACATGCCGTAGCGCAGGGCATCCAGCGGCGCATACACGCCCTTGGCCCACAGCAGCAGCGACACCACCAGCCCGCCGCCGAGGAGCGTGCCCAGCGTGGCGCGCAGCTCGGGGTCGCGCCAGAAACCGCGCCAGTCGCCCTTGCGCATGGCTACAAAATACAGCGCAAAGTTGCAGCTGGCCACCAGCATGAAGGCCACCGCAATGGCTTCAAGCAGCGGCGACTGGAACTGACCAAAGCTCGCGTCGTACGGCGACAGCCCGCCCAGGCTCACGGTGGTGAACATGTGCATCACCGCATCGGGCAGCGACATGCCGCCCGCCCAGTACGCCGCCGTGCAGGCCAGCGAAAACACCGCATACACGCCCCACAGGCCCTTGGCCGTGCCCGTCATGCGCGGAGTGAGCTTGGCGTCCTTCACAGGCCCCGCCGCCTCGGCCTTGAAGAGCTGGCTGCCGCCCACGCCCAGCAGGGGCAGCACAGCCACGGCCAGGATCAGGATGCCCATGCCGCCCACCCACTGCAAAAAGGTGCGCCACATGTTCACCGACATCGGCAGCGCGTCCAGCCCGGCCATCACCGTGGAGCCCGTGGTGGTCAGGCCCGATACGGCCTCGAAATACGCATGCGTGAACGTCATGGGCCGGCCCAGGTAGTGCCCGGCCAGCATCAGCGGCAGCGCGGCCGACAGCGGCAGCAGCAGCCAGACCAGCGACACCAGCATGACCCCGTGGCGCGGCTGCAGTTCGCGGCGAAACACCCGAAAGCTCCACCACAGCCACGCGCCCAGCGACACCGTGGCCCCCATCGACATCAGGTACACAAACCAGATGCCGTCGCGCGTCCACCACGACACGGCCATGGGCAGCAGCAGGGTCGATGCAAAGATCATCACCAGCATGCCCAGCACGCGCAAAACGGGAAACATGTCCACCATGGCGGGCTCTTTTTCTCAGCGTCAGAAGAACGTGGCGCTCACGCGGAAGAGCTTTTCCACCTCGCGCACCAGGCGCTTGTGCGGCAGGAAAAACACCACGTGGTCGTTGCTCTCCAGCACGGTGGAGCTGCGCGGGATGATGACCTCGGGCATGGTCGTGGCCGTGTCGGCATCGCCATCATTCGCCTCGACCGCTTCAGTCAGCTGCACATCCGGCAGGCCGCGCACGATGAGGCCGATGTGCACGTCGCGCGGCAGGGGCAGCTCGCTCACCTTGCGGCCCACCACGCGCGAGCTCTTCCTGTCGCCGCGCACCACGATCTCCAGCGCCTCGGCCACACCGCGGCGCAGGCTGTGCACCGCCTGCACATCGCCCTGGCGCACATAGGCCAGCAGCTCGCCCAGCATGGCCTGCGCGGGCGACAGCGCAATGTCGATCTCGGTGCCGTGCATCAGGTCGGCATAGCTGCGGCGGTTGATGAGCGCCAGCACCCGGCTGGCGCCCATGCGCTTGGCCAGCAGGCTGGACATGATGTTGTCCTCGTCGTCATCGGTGAGCGCCAGGAACAGGTCCAGCTCCTCCACGCCCTCGTCGCCCAGCAGGTCCTCGTCGGTGGTGTCGCCCTGCAGCACCAGCACATCGGGCGGCAGCTGCGAGGCCAGCTCCACGCAGCGCTGCGGGTCTTCCTCGATGATCTTGACGTGAAACCGCCCGGCCTGCTGCCCCAGCTGGTGCGCCAGGCGCAGGCCCACATGCCCGCCACCGGCAATCATGATGCGGCGCACGGGTGGCGCGGTGCGGGCGTCCTGCCGGTGCAGGGTGGACAGCACATGCGCAATGTTTTCCTGCGCGGCCAGCACAAACACCTCGTCGCCCGGCTCGATGCGCGTCTCGCCCGAGCAGGCCACGAAGCGGTCGGGCTCGTCCGGAAAACGCCGGTAGATGGCCACCAGCCGCATGGCCACCTCGGGTGAGCTTTCGCGCAGCTCGGCAATGGTGTGGCTGACCATGGGCGCGCCCTGCCGCGCACGCACCGACACCAGACAGGCGCGGCCGCCCGCAAATTCGCGCACCTGCATGGCCTCGGGGTAATCAATCAGCTTGCCGATGTACCGCGTGAGCGATTCCTCGGGGCAGATGATGCGGTCCACCGCAAAGCCTTCGGGGCCCACGAGCCGCTCCTCGGCCTTGAAACCCGTCGAGCGCACCCGCGCAATGCGGGTGGGGATGTTGAACATCAGCTGGGCGATCTTGCAGCACACCAGGTTGGTCTCGTCCTGGGCGGCGCAGGCGATCAGCAGGTCGGTGTCGTGCGCGCCAGCCTCGGCCAGCACGGCGGGCTCGATGCCACTGCCCACCACGCCGCGCAGGTCAAAGCGCGATTCCAGGTCGCGCAGGCGGGCGGCGTCGGTATCGATGACGGTGATGTCATTGCGCTCGGAGACTAGGCTGTCGGCCACGCTCTGGCCCACACGGCCCGCGCCCAGGATGATGATCTTCATGCGCCGCCCCCGAATGCCCGTGGCTTACTATTATTTTGATAGCTGCCAGTGCAATAAATACCTGCACCAGCGGCCGTTTTGGCTCTAAATCCGCCCTGCACGGCCCTCACAGAGGCCTGCGGTGCCCGCTTCAGGCGCGCACCTCGCCTTCGCCCAGCACCACGTACTTGAGCGAGGTCAGGCCCTCGATG
The DNA here is from genome assembly GCA_001464865.1 of Burkholderiales bacterium Ga0074133. GTDB lineage: Bacteria > Pseudomonadota > Gammaproteobacteria > Burkholderiales > Burkholderiaceae_C > Acidovorax. The sequence continues at coordinate 29,197 of LNEG01000235.1, read as the reverse complement.
CCCACCGGCCCACGCGCGTGGAACTTGTCGGTGCTGATACCGATTTCTGCCCCCAGCCCGAACTCGAAGCCGTCGGCAAAGCGCGTGCTGGTGTTCACCATCACGCTGGCCGAATCCACCTCGCGCAGGAACTGCTGGGCGTGCATGTGGTCGCGGGTCAGGATGGCGTCGGTGTGGTGGCTCGAATACTGGTTGATGTGGGCGATGGCCTCATCCACACCGGCCACGATCTTCACGCTGATGATGGGGGCCAGGTATTCCTCGCTCCAGTCCTGCTCGGTGGCGGGCACCAGCCGGGCACCTGACACGCTGTTCAGGATGGCCAGAGATTCGGGGCAGCCGCGCATCTCCACGCCCTTGGCGGCATACACCGCGCCGATCTTTGGCAGAAACTCTGCCGCCACACCACGCGCCACCAGCAGGCCTTCGCTGGCGTTGCAGGGGCTGTACTTGTTCGTCTTGGCGTTGTCGGCCACCTTGACGGCCATGGGGATGTCGCAGGGGTCGTCCACATAGGTGTGGCAGTTGCCGTCCAGGTGCTTGATGACGGGCACCTTGGCATCGCGGCTGATGCGCTCGATCAGCCCCTTGCCGCCGCGCGGAATGATCACGTCTACAAACTGCGGCATGGCAATCAGCTGGCCCACGGCCTCGCGGTCGGTGGTCTGCACCAGCTGCACCGCGTCTTGCGGCAGGCCGGCCTCGGCCAGCGCCTGGGCCACCAGCCTGGCCAGTGCCTTGTTCGAGTCGATGGCTTCTGAGCCGCCGCGCAGGATGCAGGCGTTGCCGCTCTTGATGGACAGCGACGCGGCCTCGATGGTCACGTTGGGACGGCTCTCGTAGATCATGCCGAACACGCCAATCGGCACGCGCATCTGCCCCACGCGGATGCCGCTGGGCTGCTGCTTCATGCCGATGATCTCGCCAATGATGTCGGGCATGGCGGCCAGCTGCTCGCAGCCTTGGGCGCAGGTCTCCAGCACCTTGGGGCTGAGCTTCAAGCGGTCCACCATCGGCTCGGCCAGGCCAGCGGTGCGGGCGCGCTCCAGGTCGCGGGCGTTGTCCACCTGCAGGGCTTCGGTCTGCTCGCGCAGCAGGCGGGCCAGGGCCAGCAGTGCTTTGTTTTTGATAGCTGCCGGCGCTTTGGCCATCAGCGCAGAGGCTGTTTTTGCCTGGTAACCGAGGGTGTGCGTGTATTCAGCGACGTTGAGGGCGTTCATGCCGCGATTTTGACGCAGTTGCGCACCGGCAGGCCAGGCGGCGGCCAAACGAGTGACGCAGCGGCCCCGACTCGTCAGTCGGTGAACGACACCACGCCCGGCGGCAGCACCGGCGGCTGCCAGCGATAGCCGGGATGCAGGACGTTGCGCTCGGGCTGCGCGCCGGGCCAGTCGATGCGCAGCACATCGGCCAGCGTCCAGCCCGCCCAGTCGGTGCGAAACGGTGCCTGCGCCATGGCCGCCGACACCGGCTGCGCAGCCCGGTTGCGCCACACGATGGCCGGGATGCGGTAGCCCGACGCAGTGCTGGGGCTGTGCCCCGCCCGGTCGCTGCCGTGGCCCACCTCCTGGCCGTGGTCCGACAGATACATCCACGCGCGGTATTCACCCGGCCGCGCGCCCTGGCGGGTGAGCTGCAGCGTCTCGGACACCACGAAGTCGTGGTACAGCAAGGCGGCGTCGTACTCGTGCCGAAAGCGCCGCACCCAGGCCGGGCGACCCTGCCCGGCCAGCTGGGCGTCCACCGCGTCGGCGCTGTCGTCAAACGGGTTCTCGCCGCGCGGAAACCGCAGGCGGTAGTGCGGGTGCGCGCCCATCAGGTGCAACACGATCAGCTTGCGCTCGGCCGGGTCGTCCAGCGCCTCCTGCAGGCAGTCGAGCAGCTCACCATCGAGCGACGCACCGGCACGGCCCGGCGTGCGGTTGACCATGTCCACCACATCGGCCAGCCGCGCATGCTCCTGCTCGATGGCCAGGTCGTCGTGGTTGCTCATCCACCAGACCTTGTAGCCCGCGGCCCGGGCCAGGGCGATGGCGTGCAGGCCGTCAGTGGCACTGACGGCACCCGCTGCCGCCGGCGATGCCGCGGTGGACGCCGCCGCAAAAGACATGTCTGCAGCATGCTGGCCAAAACCGAAGATGTTGCGCAACGATTCCACCGTGTTCGCATCGACCGACCACGCATTGCGCAGCACCACCATGTCGTCGCCCAGCAGCCCGTGCATCGACTGCAGCCGCGGCGTGGTGTCGCGCGCGTAGCCGTACAGGCCCATGTTGTCGCGGTTGATGCTGTCGGTGACCACCAGCACCACGGTGGACGGCCCCGTGTGCCGCAGCACTGGCGCCGCCGCCCTCGCACGCTCCAGCGCCGCATCGCGCTGCGCTGCCTGGTCGCGCCAGCCCTGGCGCAGCGCGTGCACCGACTCATTCCACTGCGCCCAGAAAGCCACCGGGTGCAGCCTGCGCCAGGGTTTGCTGGCATAGCCCAGCACACTGGGCAGCAGCAGCACGCACAGCAGTGCCACGCCCCAGCGCGGCCACGGCGCGGCTGCGCGCACACCCCGCTTCGCACTGCGCGCCACCAGCCACAGGGCTGCCGCCACCAGTCCCGCGCCCACGGCCAGCGCGCGCCAGTGCATCGACAGATACTCGCCCGCCTCGCGCGCCGTGGTGTTGGCCGCTGCAGCCAGCACCACGGTACTGTCGGGCGCGGCCCGGTAGGCATCCAGCAGGTAAGCGCGCACCACGGCATCGCCCGCAAAAAGCAGCGCCCACACGCACACCACCACCGCCCGCACCCGGTGCACCGCCGCGCTGTGCACCGGCCAGGCCAGCCATGCCAGCACCGGCAGCGCCAGCGCCATGAGCTGCACCACGCGCCGCCCGTCGTGCCCCAGCGCCACGAGCCCCAGCACGGCGGCTGCCGCCCACGCAAAAGGACGCAGGGCGTGCCACCAGGGCCGGGCTGGCCCAGCAGGCGGCGCAGGGGTCTGGACGGGTTGAAGGGTCAGGGCAGGCTTTCGGGCAAAACGCGTGGATTCTGACAGCGCCCGGCGCAGCCGCCCGCCCAAAGCTGCGCGCAGCCTCAGCCCTGCTGGGGATTTGCCCGCAGTGCGCGGGCAGCAGTGCTGCAGTACGCTTGCGCCCCATGCATGACACCACTGCCACCCCCACAGCCACAGCTACAGCCAGGGCCGAGCCCCTGCAGCAGCTCGCGCTGATCGAATCCACCCTGGCCCGATTCCGCGACCAGGCCTGCCCGGCCAGCACCCTGGCCGACACCGCCCGCGCCCAGACCGCCCTGCTTGCCGCTCTGCCCCCGCGCTACGGCGAGGTGCTGCTGGGCCTGCTGGACCGGCTGGAATCGAGCGCGCTGTTTTCGGAAGAAAGCTGTTCGTTCAGCCAGAAGGATCTGGTGGCGAATCTGGAGATGTGGGTGGGGAAGGCGGCGGGGACACTTCAGCAAAGCCGTGCATCTGGCGTCTGACGCACGAAAGCGGCTCTTCAATCCGGTGAATCGGTATCAGGCCAGGCGTCGCTTCGGGGTGAGCGCGGGAACTGTTGTGCGGGCATGTTTGCGAACCCTGCGTAGTAGCGACGCTTGTCTGTCACTGCCTGAGCAAGCGGCAAGCCGTAGTCGAGCGCAACAACTCTTCCATCCAGAGCTCCGAAGTCCGCGTGCTTGGTTTCAGCGGTGATATCCGGGTAGTAGCAAGGCAGGTCGTCGACCACGGCTTGCGAAACGGGCTGCTCAGCCCGACGCATGATCACCACCAGCCCGAACCGATCGGCGTAGATCACGGGGCACAAGGTCTCCCACTGGAATTTGAGCCGCCAGGTTGTCCACATCTCCCGTTCCCAGCGATTGCTGCGCATCCCGGCAGCGAGCTGGCTCCAGCGCGGTATCTTTATGACGTAGCCGCTTCTCAGAAATACGCGACGGAATACGCCCCTCGGCATATCTTGGCAGGGCCGCGCTACCGCGCCGCCCCCGTCACCCTGCACACCTGAAACGCCAGCCGCTGCAGCGCCTGCCAGCCGTCCTGCGGCCAGTCGGGCTGCTTGAGGCCCTTGACGATGCCGTCCACCGTGTGGGCCGACTGCAGCAGGCGCGCCAGGGCGGCGTCGCTGGCCTTGGGCAGGATGCGCTCGAACAAACGCTCCTTGGGGCCCCAGATGCGGTTTTCGCGCAGGGCCATGGGCAGGGGACGGCCGGCGTTCATGGCGTCTTTCACGCGCTTGAGCGCGCGGATGTCTTCGGCCAGCGCCCAGTGCACCAGCACCTCGGCCTCGCCTTCGGCCTGCAGGCCGTCCAGCATGCGCTGCACGCGGGCGGTGTGCCCGGCCAGCACCGACTCGGACAGCTTGAACACGTCGTAGCGCGCCACGTTGAGCACGGCGGCCTCGACCTGGGCTTGGGTCAGCTCGCCGGGTGGGTGCAGCAGTGCGAGCTTCTGGATCTCCTGGTGCGCGGCCAGCAGGTTGCCTTCGACCCGGTCGGCAAAGAACTGCAGCGTGCGCTGGCCTTCCTCGCCGCCCACCACGCGCTGGCCCTGTGCGGCCAGGCGCTGGGCGATCCACTGCGGGAGCATGCCGCGCTCGATGGGGTCGATCTGGATCGAGGTGCCGTTGCCCTCCAGCGCCGCAAACCAGGCACCGGTGCGCGTGGCCTTGTCCAGCCGCGGCAGCATCACCAGCGTGAGGGTGCTGTCGTTGCCCCGGGCCGATTCGGCCACCTGCTGCAGGGCCACGCTGCCGTCCTTGGCGGGCTTGCCCGAGGGGATGCGGATCTCGACGATCTGCTTGTCGGCAAACAGGCTGAGTGACCCGCCTGCGGCCAGCACCGCACTCCAGTCAAAGTGCGCGCCTGCCACGGTGTAGCTGCTGCGCTCGGTGTAGCCCTGGGCCCGGGCCGTGGCGCGGATGGCGTCGGCTGCCTCCTGCTGCAGCAGGGGTTCGTCGCCATGCAGCACGTACAGCGACGACAGGCCCCGTTGGAGGTGGTTCGAGAGTTGGGCCAGGGCGACTTGCATGGGCAAAGTTTATCGCCTGGCCTGGCGGCGGCGCGGCAGGCAATGGCGAGGGTGATGCGGCCGGTGCCAATGGCCGGACGTGGGCTCCATCTGCCAAAACGGCAACGGGGTCGTGCACTTTGCACAAAAGGATGCCCCGTTTGCGCCGTTGGCTGACTGACTGCTGGCTGTGCGTTGCCGCAAAATCCCGGCACCCCGCAGCGAAGGACGAGGCCCACCGCTTTGTGCATACGGGCCCGGCCCCCATCCCGGCCGCGCCTGCACTGCCCGCCCCCGCTGCACGCCACAAACCATCCATTCACCGCCTGCCGCTTTGCACCAGAAAGCCCGACGACCATGCCGCACAACGACACCGCCCCTCACACCATCGCCAGCCTGATCGGCGCCCCCACCGACATCGGCGCGGGCGCGCGCGGCGCATCGATGGGCCCCGAGGCCCTGCGCGTGGCGGGCCTGCAGCAGGCGCTGGAAAGCCACGGCCTGGCGGTGGTGGACCGCGGCAACCTCAGCGGCCCCGCCAACCCCTGGCAGCCCGCGCAGGGCGGCTACCGCCACCTGGCCGAGGTGGTCGAATGGAACCAGCGCGTGTTCAACGCGGTGTATGCCGAGCTGCAGCAGGGCCACTTCCCCATCCTGCTGGGGGGCGACCACTGCCTGGGCCTGGGCAGCATCGGCGCCGTGGCGCGCCACTGTGCAGAAGCCGGCAAGAAGCTGCGCGTGCTGTGGCTCGATGCGCACACCGACTTCAACACCAGCGAGCTCACCCCCAGTGGCAATGTGCACGGCATGCCCGTGGCCTGCCTGTGCGGCTTTGGCCCGGGCGAGCTGACGCAGCTGGCCGGCATGCCCGGCGGCGGCCCGGCGCTGCGCACCGACCAGATCCGCCAGATCGGCATCCGCAGCGTCGATGCGGGCGAAAAGCGCTTTGTGCAGCAGCACGGGCTGGAGGTGTTCGACATGCGCTACATCGACGAGGTGGGCATGCGCCAGACGATGGAGCGCGCGCTGGAGGGGGTGGATGCCGACACCCACCTGCATGTGAGCTTTGACGTGGACTTTCTCGACCCCGCCATCGCCCCCGGCGTGGGCACCACCGTGCCCGGCGGGCCCACCTACCGCGAGGCGCAGCTGTGCATGGAAATGATCGCCGACAGCGGCCGCCTGGCGTCGCTCGACATCATGGAACTGAACCCGGCGCTGGACGTGCGCAACAGCACGGCCGTGCTGGCGGTGGACCTGGTGGAGTCGCTGTTTGGCAAAAGCACGCTGATGCGGGCGCGGGTGGGTTAAGGGACGCACAAGCAGCAGGACCGAATGCAGTCATATGCTATCTAATTTATAGCAAATGGGCATGATAAAAACTGGACCCCAGGCACTTTTGGCTTCATATCGCCCTGATGGAGACCTTGGGCGCGCGTTGCAGGGCGGCGCCGCCGCAGCGGGCGTAGCATTGCCCACCAGGTCCATCGCCCCCTGCGCCTGGCCAACGCCCGCCCCGCCATGACACAAGACTTCGTGCTCAACCACCACTGCAAGAGCTACCCGCTCACCGCTACGCCGTGCCACCCCGACGAGATCGCCCGCCACGGCTGGAACCTGCTGGCCGACGACCTGGCCTATCCGCTGGCCGTGGTGCGCGGCAGCGCGCTGGCGCACAACATTGCCTGGATGCAGGCCTACGCCGCCCGCAAGGGCGTGGCGCTGGCACCGCATGGCAAGACGACGATGTCGCCCGAACTGTTTGCGCGCCAGCTGGCCGCCGGAGCCTGGGGCCTGACGTTGGCCACCGTGTACCAGCTGGCGGTGGGGGTGGAGGCCGGTGCGCGCCGCGCCATCATTGCCAACCAGGTGCTGTGCGATGCAGACCTGGACGGCCTGCACGCCCTGCTGCAGCGCCACCCCGACCTGCGCGTGTGGTTCCTGGTGGATTCGCTGGCGCAACTGGCGTGCGTTGAAGACTGGGCTGCGCGGCGAGGCGGCACCCGGCGCTTTGACACGCTGCTGGAGATCGGCATCCCCGGCCAGCGCACCGGCTGCCGCACGCTGGAGGGCGCCATGGCACTGGCGCACGCCATGGCCCGGTCCACCGCGGTACGCCTGTGCGGCATCGAGTGCTACGAAGGCGGCGTGGCCCGCTGCGACAGCGACCACGATGCCCGCGAAGTGACCGCCCTGGTGCGCCGCGTGACTGAAGTGGCCCGGCAGTGCGATGCGCAGGGCCTCTTTGCCGATGGCGAGATCCTGCTGACCGCCGGTGGCTCGGCCGTGTTCGACCTGGTGGTGCCGCTGCTGCGCACGCAGGGGCTGTCACGCCCCGTGCTGGGCGTGCTGCGCTCGGGCTGCTACATCACGCACGACCATGGCAACTACCAGCGGTTTCTGGCGCAGGTGGAGCAGCGCGAGGGGCTCGATGCATCGCTGCGCCCGGCGCTGGAGGTGTGGACCCTGGTGCAATCGGTGCCCGAGCCCGGCCTGGCGCTGTTGACCGGCGGGCGGCGTGATCTGTCGTACGACCTGGACATGCCGGTGCCCGTGCGCTGGGCGCCGCGCGGCGCGCGGTCGGCGGTGGATGCACCCTCCGGCTGGGCCGTGACGGCGCTGAATGACCAGCACGCGTACCTGCGCTTTGATGCGGATGGCGCCACCGCCCCGGCAGTGGGTGACCGGATTGCGCTGGGCATATCGCACCCGTGCACCACGTTTGACAAGTGGCGCTGGCTGGCGGTGGTGGAGGACAACTGGGCCGTGACGGGGGCGCTCAGCACGCGGTTTTGATGCCGCGTATCCACGCAGTCCAGGCGCCTGCCCGCACCATCGTTATTGCTACAGCCGCACAGCCGCCAGCCGCCGCAGCAGCTGCTGCACGATGTCCGTCTGCATGTTGCGGTACAGCAGCGCCTCTTCGGCCTCCTTGGCCAGTGCGATGGTTTCGTTGTAGCTGATGTCGCGCTGCTGCAGCAGCTCGGTATCAGGGATCAGCTCCACCCCGGTCTGGGTGCGCAGGCGGAACTTCACGCGCAGCCGTAGCTGCAGTTCACGCACCTGGCCCGAGGCATTGAGGCCCACCACCACACGCTCGCGCTGCTCCTGCAGCAAGTCCATGATCACCTGCGCGGTGGGCATGCTGGTGGCGTCGCGCAGCACCTTGAGCTGGCTGCCCGAGCCCTCCAGCGTGCGCTGCAGTTCGCGCGCGAGCGTTGAGGCAGCGCTGGCGTTGATGTACAGCGACTGGAACCCGAACTCGGGCACGCCGCGCAGGCGAAAACCGCATGCGGTGAGCAGCAGGGCGGCGGGCGCCAGGGTGAGCAGCGTGCGCTTGTTCATAGGCCAGGGCTCCCTCAGACCACCACGTTGACCAGGCGGCAGGGCACCACGATCACGCGCTTGGGTGCGGCACCGCCGCTGTGGGCGGCAAAGGCCTCGCTCGCCAGCGCCAGGCGCTCGATCTCGGCCTTGTCGGCCGCGGCAGGCACCAGCACCGAGCCGCGCAGCTTGCCGTTGATCTGCAGCATGAGTTCGATCTCGTCCTGCACCAGGGCACCGGGGTCAACCTGCGGCCAGGGGGCGTCCAGCAGATCTCCCAGGTGGTTGGCGTAGCCGAGGCTGCTCCACAGGCTGTGGGCAATGTGCGGCGTGGCGGGGTACAGCACGCGCAGCAGGATGCCGAAGCCTTCGATCAGCGCCACCTGGGCACCGGCGGAATCGGCGGCCTTGAAGTCTTCCAGCGCGTTGATCATCTTCATCGCGCCCGAGACCACGGTGTTGTACTGCATGCGCTGGTAGTCGTAGTCCACCTGCTTGAGCACGTTGTGGATTTCCAGGCGCAGGGCCTTGGCTTCCTTGCCAAACTCCACGTCTTTCAGGCTGCTGGCGCTGGCCACGCTTGCAGTGGCCGCGCCCATGTCCATGGCCGTGAGCTTGAACGCGAAGTTCCACACGCGGCGCAGGAAGCGGTAGCTGCCTTCCACCGCGGCGTCGTTCCACTCCAGCGTGGCTTCGGGCGGGGCGGTGAACATGGTGTACAGGCGGGCGGTGTCGGCGCCGTACTTCTCGATCAGATCCTGCGGGTCCACGCCGTTGTTCTTGGACTTGGACATGGTGCCCACGCCCTCGTAGTCGATGGGCGTGCCCACGGGCAGCATGCCGTCGCCGCTGGTGGCTTCGTTCTTGAGCCTGGCGCCGACGATCTTGCCGCCTTCATCGAGCACATGCTCCACGTCGTGTGGCCAGAAGTAGTCCTTGCCGCCCTTGGCGGTGCGGCGGCTGTAGATGTGGTTGAGCACCATGCCTTGCGTGAGCAGCTTGGTGAAGGGCTCGTCGACCTTGACCAGGCCCAGATCGCGCATCACCTTGGTCCAGAAGCGGGCGTACAGCAAGTGCAGGATGGCGTGTTCGATGCCGCCGATGTATTGATCCATCGGCATCCAGTAGTCGGCACCGCCAGCCACCATCGCATCAGCGTTCTTTGGATCGCAATACCGCATGAAGTACCACGAGCTGTCCACGAAGGTGTCCATGGTGTCCGTCTCGCGGCGGGCGGGCTTGCCGCACACGGGGCAGGTCACGCCCGCGTGGAAGCCTTCGTGCTTGTGCAGCGGGTTGCCCGAGCCGTCGGGCACGCAGTCGGTGGGCAGTACCACCGGCAGGTCTTTCTCGGGCACGGGCACGGCGCCGTGCTCGTCGCAATGGATGATAGGGATCGGTGTGCCCCAGTAGCGCTGGCGGCTCACGCCCCAGTCGCGCAGGCGCCAGGTGGTCTTCTTCTCGCCCAGGCCCTTTTGCGCCAGCGCGTGGGCTACGGCGTTCACTGCGTCTTTGTAAGAGAGGCCGCTGAAGCTGTCGGAGTTGATGGTGACGCCGCGTTGCTTGTCACCGTACCAGTCGTTCCAGTGGTGGTAGTCAAACGTCTCGCCGTCCACCAGCACGACCTGCTTGATCTCGATGCCGTACTTGAGGGCAAACGCAAAGTCGCGCTCGTCGTGCGCGGGTACGCCCATCACGGCGCCGTCGCCATAGCCCATCAGCACGTAGTTGCCGACCCAGACCTGCACCTTGTCACCGGTGAGCGGGTGGGTGACATACAGGCCCGTGGGCATGCCCTTTTTCTCTTGCGTGGCCAGCTCGGCTTCGGTGGTGCCACCGCTCTTGCACTCTTCGATGAAGGCCTGGAGCGCGGGGTTGGTTTTGGCGGCGTGCGCGGCCAGCGGGTGCTCGGGCGCCACGGCGCAAAACGTCACGCCCATGATGGTGTCAGCGCGCGTGGTGAACACGTACATCTTGCCGTCGCCGATCAGCGCGCCATCGTCGCCTGCGATGTCGTGCGGGAAGGCAAAGCGCACGCCCTCCGACTTGCCGATCCAGTTCTCCTGCATCAGCTTCACGCGCTCGGGCCAGCCGGGCAGCTTGTCGCCGGTGACGAAGTCGAGCAGCTCTTCGGCGTAGTCGGTGATCTTGAGGTAATAGCCGGGGATCTCGCGCTTTTCCACGGTCGCGCCGGTGCGCCAGCCCTTGCCGTCAATCACCTGCTCGTTGGCCAGCACGGTCTGGTCCACCGGGTCCCAGTTCACGACCTGGGTCTTGCGGTAGGCAATGCCCTTTTCCAGCATCTTGAGGAACAGCCACTGGTTCCATTGGTAGTAGGTGGGGTCGCAGGTGGCGACTTCGCGGCTCCAGTCGATGGCCAGGCCCATGGCCTGCATCTGCTTTTTCATGTACGCGATGTTTTCGTACGTCCACTTCGCGGGTGGCACGCCGTTCTTCAGCGCGGCGTTTTCGGCGGGCAGGCCGAAGGCATCCCAGCCCATGGGCATCAGCACGTTGTGGCCGTTCATGCGCAGGTAGCGCGTGAGCATGTCGTTGATGGTGTAGTTGCGCACATGGCCCATGTGCAGCTTGCCGCTGGGGTACGGCAGCATCGAGCAGGCGTAGAACTTCTTCTTGTTCGCGTCTTCCGTCACGCGGTAGGCGTCGGTGGCGTTCCAGTGGCCGTGTGCGGCGCGCTCGACGTCTTGGGGGGTGTATTTGTCTTGCATGGGGCAAAAGGGTGAGAGAAGTGGGCAGCCCATCCGTGGCCGCGCTGCGCAGATTCTAGGCGGTCATGCTGCACCGCCGGTACCCGGCAAGGCCGGAGCGGAACAGCCGCCGACCCGCTGGCAACCGGCTGTTGCTGCCGCGTCGTCAGCGCGCTGGTGCGGTTGTCTCAGGGCCGAAGACTGGAGCCGCAGCGCCTTTCGCGGGCTCGGTGACAAAACCGATGCGCGCCAGGCCCGCGCGCTGCGCGGCGTCCATGACTTCGACCACACGGCCGTAGGGTACGGCGGCGTCGGCGCGCAGCTGCAATTCGGTATCGGGCTGCTGGGCGCCAATGCGGCGCAGCCGTTCAACCAGGGCGCCCTGCGCCAGCGGCTGGTCATCCAGAAACGCCTGGCCCTGCGCATCCACCACCACCGTCACAGCCTGGGGCACGGCACCGGGCGAGCCACCCTCGGCACGGGGCAGATCGAGCCGGATGGCGCTGCTCAGGAGCGGTGCGGTCAGGATGAAGATCACCACCAGCACCAGCATCACGTCCACCAGCGGTGTCATGTTGATGTCGCTCATGGGCTGGGGGCCCGTGGTGCGCTCCAGCCGGCCGAAGCTCATGGCGCTGCGCGCTCCACCGATACGGTTGCACCGTCGCCCGGCCCCGCTGCCGTGTCAACGAGCAGCTCGCGCAAATCCAGTGCAAAACCTTCCAGGTCGGCCTCGACCCGGCCGATGAGGCGGCCGAACACGTTGTAGGCCAGCACGGCCGGGATGGCCACGGCCAGGCCCGCGGCCGTCATCACCAGCGCCTCGCCCACCGGGCCGGAGATACGGTCGATGGTGATCTGCCCGGCACCCGCAATGGCTGTAAGCGCGTGGTAGATGCCCCAGACGGTGCCCAGCAACCCCACGAACGGTGCGGTCGAGCCCACGGTGGCCAGCAGCACCTGGCCAAACTGCAGCTTGCCCAGCACACCGTGCAGTGCATCGCGCAGCACGCGGGTGAGCTGTTGGGGCAGGCTGCCCGCATGAGCCAGGGTCCCGGCGCCGTGCGGAGCGAGGGGCCGCCTTGCTATCGAATTTGCAGCAACAACCAATGGAAGCACTAGCGCTTCACGGTCAAAAGACCGCAAACGCTGCTCTGCAAGGTCCAGCGAAGGGGCCTGCCAGAACGCGGCCGTGCAGCGCAGCACGTCGGCACTGGCGCGGCGCATGGTGCGCAGCTTCCAGACAATCACCACCCAGCTGGCGACCGACATGGCCAGCAACACCAGGGCCGTGCCCTGCGTGACCGCGTCGCCCTGGCGCCACCAGTGGAGAAGGTCCATGGATCAGCCCCTTGTCGAATGCGCACAGCGCGCCGCGTTGACCTCTGCTGGCAATGCGCGCGCAGCCGAGGCCGGGGACCGCGGCGCAAGGGCCGCCCCATCTGCGCAGCGGGGTTTCACATGCGTGCGCTCGCGGTGTCCCCCTTCCCGAATGGCACCGCCATTCGAGAGAAGGGGGAAGGCGCATCGCGCCACAGGGGGTTGTTTCACTTGAGGCCGAGCACGTCGAACATGTCGAACATGCCGGTGCGGTGCCCTGCCAGAAACCGCACGGCGCGCAGACTGCCCTGGGCGTATGTGGAGCGGCTGGAGGACTTGTGCGTGATCTCGATGCGCTCGCCGATGCCCGCAAACAGCACGGTGTGGTCGCCCACGATGTCACCGCCGCGGATGGTGGCAAAGCCGATGCTCGACGGATCGCGCTCGCCGGTGTGGCCATAGCGCTCGTACACCGCGCACTCCTTGAGGTCGCGGCCCATGGCCTCGGCCATCACCTCACCCATCTTGAGCGCCGTGCCCGAGGGCGCATCCACCTTGTGACGGTGGTGCGCCTCGATGACCTCGATGTCATAGCCGCTGGACATGGCCTTCGCGGCCATCTGCAGCAGCTTGAGCGTGACATTCACGCCCACGCTCATGTTGGGTGCCATGACGATGGCATTGCGCTGCGCGTAGACGGCGATCTCGGCCTTCTGGGCATCCGAAAAACCGGTGGTGCCAATCACGGCCTTGACGCCCAGCTGGCTGCACACCGCCAGGTGGGCCAGCGTGCCCTCGGGGCGGGTGAAATCGATCAGTACGTCGGCGTTGGCCAGGCCCGCCGCCACATCGGCCGTGATGGCCACGCCGCTGGCATGGCCCAGGAAGGCGGCGGCATCCGAACCGATGGCCGGGCTGGAAGGCACGTCCAGGGCGCCTGCCAGCACGCAGTCGTCGCTGTCGCGCAGGGCTTCGATGAGCATGCGGCCCATGCGGCCCGAGGCACCTGCAATGGCCACGCGGCAGCGGTCGGCGGAGGTGGGCGAAGGAACGGCAGGCGAGGTGATCCCGGTCATGAGAGTCCTGTGATGAAAATCCGCGGCGGCCGTGGCTGTGGCCTGGCAGGCCGCAGGTCAGCGCGTGGGCGCTTCCAGCGGGGGATAACTGATGGAGGCAGGCTCGAGCGGTGCGGCGGTGGGCGCAGTGGCCGGGCGCGACGGCGCCGGGAACTTGGACAGCTGCTCGGGCGTTGCTTCGAGCGTCGGCACCTTCACATTGCCGCTGCGCTTGCCCAGCGAGGCCACGAATTCGGTCTCCGAAGGCATGTCATCGCCCTCGGCCCGGTCCATGGCATCGCCCTTGAAGAAAACGGTCAGCTTGCGGGTCTGGAGTTCCTGGCCCGGACGCTTGAGCGTGAACACGTATTCCCAGCGGTCTGCGTGGAAGAGGCTGGTCACCAGCGGTGTTCCAAGGATCTCGCGAACCTGCTGGCGGCCCATGCCGGGCTGCAGCGCAGCAACCTGCTCGCTCGAAACGAAATTGCCCTGCACCACGTCGATCCGGTACGGTTTGACGATGCCGGCAATGCGGTCGGACGCACCACTGAAACTGCCACACCCGGCCAGGGCGATCAGGCTGGCGCCGATCATCAGGGCGAGCGCCGGACGGGTGCTGCAACGGGCTTGAACGGGCATGGATAAAAGGGCTGAGGATATGATCGGACCATTGTAGCGGCTGGCCTCCCCGGGACCGGGCCTTCCCCCGAAAGCGCATGCCATGACCAACATCGACGAACTCAAGAGCACCGGCCTGAAGGCCACCCTGCCGCGCCTGAAGATCATGGAGATCTTCCAGAAAGGCGCCCAGCGGCACATGACGGCTGAAGACGTCTTCCGGGTGCTGCTGGAAGATCGCTCGGACATTGGCCTGGCTACTGTCTACCGGGTACTCACCCAGTTCGAGCAGGCGGGCATCCTGATCCGCAGCAACTTCGAGAGCGGCAAGGCGGTGTACGAGCTCAACGAGGGGCAGCACCACGACCACTTCATCTGCACATCATGCGGCAAGGTGGAAGAGTTCTACGATGCCGAGATCGAAAAACGCCAGCAGGCCGTCGCGAAGGCCAAGGGCTGGCTCGTGCAAGACCACACCATGGCGCTGTACGGCCAGTGCGCTGCCTGTGCAACTAAATAATCCCCTCTGAGGCGCGGCGCGCCTTCCCCCTGAGGGGGACGCCCCCGGTGCGGCGGGGCGGCCCTTGCACGGGGGCGCTGGCATCGGGCGGTAGCCGTTTTGACAGCTCGCCCCAGGTTTGTTGCGGGGTCTGAATCCCTGGTAACCCGACCGTTGGCGAACTCAACCGCCGGTGTCGCGCTCCATGGCGCGGCGGTGGCGCTCGACGAATTCCTGGTAGGTATCAATACCACGCAGTTGCAAGATGGTGTTGCGCACGGCGGCTTCGACGAGCACGGCGATGTTGCGGCCGGCCACCACCTGGATGACGACCTTGAGCACGGGCACGCCCAGCACGTCCTGCGTGAGCGGCTCGTACGGCAGGCGCTCGTAGTCGCGTTCCAGCGTTTCCTTGCGCACTAGATGCACGATGAGCTTAAGGCGCATCTTGCGGCGCACTGCCGTCTCGCCAAAGATGGCGCGGATGTCCAGCAGGCCAATGCCGCGCACTTCCAGCAGGTTCTGGAGCAACTCGGGACACTTGCCTTCGATGGTGGTCTGGTTGATGCGAAACAGGTCCACGGCGTCGTCGGCCACCAGACCGTTGCCACGCGAAATCAGTTCCAGCCCCAGCTCGCTCTTGCCCAGGCCGGACTCGCCGGTGATGAGCACGCCCAGTCCCAGGATGTCCATGAACACGCCGTGCATCGTGGTGCGGTCGGCAAAGTGCTTGGACAGATAGGCACGCAGCACATCAATGACGAACGCCGATGACTCGTGCGTCGAGAACATCGGGATCTGGGCCCGCTCGCACATTGATACCAGTTCATCGGGCGCCACCTGGTTGTCGGCCAGCACCAGCACGGGCGGCTCCAGGGTGACGATGCGCGCAATGCGGCGCTTGCAATCCTCGGGGGATGCGCTGCCCACGTAGGCGATCTCGCGCTCGCCCAGGATCTGGACCCGGTAGGGATGGATGTAGTTGAGATAGCCGACCAGATCGGCGCCCGAGCGGGCCGAGCGGACGGCGACTTCGTCAAAACGGCGCTCGGATGCGCCGAGGCCAGCCACCCATTCCCATTTCAGGAGGCCGCGAAATTCCTCGAAAAGTACATCGGCACTGACAACATTGGGTTTCACGGCAGGAGGCGGCGGCTGCGCGTTGAACGGTAGGTAGCGGTCAGGCGGCCTGGGTGGACTGCCAGCCGGCAATCATGCCGTGCAATTCGGCGGCATCACTGCTGGACTTGAGCTTTTCGCGCAAGGCGGAATCGCTGAGCAGCTCCGCGATTTCCGACAGGATTTCCAGGTGCTTTTGCGTGGCCGCTTCGGGCACCAGCAGAAAGATCAGCAAGCCGACGGGCAGCTCGTCTGGTGCATCGAAACCGATGGGGTTGAGCAACTGGAACACAGCGGCCATCGGGGCCTTGAGGCCCTTGATGCGGCCGTGGGGTATGGCCACGCCGTGGCCAAGACCGGTAGAGCCCAGACGCTCGCGCGCAAAAAGGCTGTCGGTGATCAACGCACGCGAAAGCCCGTGCTGGCTCTCGAACAGCAGACCTGCCTCTTCAAAAGCACGCTTTTTGCTGGTGGCGTCCACGCTCACAAGCACTTGAGCGGCAGGCAGGATGGAGGCGAGTCGGTTCATGGTCAAGGGTAACAATTATGCACATGTTGGCGAAAACCCTGATTCCGGCGCATCAGGCAACAAAAAAACCGCCCGTCAGGGCGGTTGCGGGCCGGGCTCAGGGCCGGCGCGTCAGGCGTGCATCTCGCGCTTGGCGGCTTCGTGGTGGTGGTCCTGCAGCCGGTCCTTGTGGCGCACCACCTGCCGGTCCATCTTGTCGATCAGCTCATCCACCGCGGCGTACAGGTCGGAGTGGGAGCTTTCTGCAAACAGATCGCTGCCCTTGACGTGGATGTTGCACTCTGCCCGCTGGCGCTTTTCCTTTTCCTTCTGCTTTTCTACCGTGAGCAGCACCTTGACATCCACCAGCTGGTCGAAATGCCGGGTGACGCGTTCCAGCTTGGACGTGACATAGCTGCGCAAGGCTGGAGTGACTTCAAGGTGATGCCCGCTGATCGTCAGATTCATAAAGTAGTCTCCTGTGGCTCTCGGTGGAAAAACGCCATCCTTGGGTAGAGGAGTGGCCCGGGGAAGAACGCGTCGATGGATCCGCTGACTTGAGTTCACTATGCCCCTGCCACCGGCGAAAAGCAATCCCATACCGTCACGTATTGCTGGGTTATGCCCGGCAAGGTGCGGTCGGCCTGAAACCCGCGCACAATGCTGGAGGGAATAGGTTGCAGACCGCATTCGCGGGCCCTGCGACTCAGCGGGCGCTGACTGGCGCCCCGTGCATCTTCAGCTTGGCGACGACCAGCATCGACAACAGGCTGGCCGTGATGCCCAGCACCGCGCACATCCAGTAGCCCTGCACCAGCCCCTGCGCATCGCGGCTGATCACCAGGCCACCCACCACCGACGCCACACCCATCGACGCCGATTGCACCGACGCATTGAGCGTCATGAAGGTACCGCGCAGCTGCGGCTGGGCCGCCGAGGCCACGATGGCCATGCCCGGAATCATGCGCCCGCTGACGATCGCGAACATCAGCGTGGACACCAACAGCACCACCCACAGCGAAAAACCCTCGACCAGCGTGATTCCGAGAAGGCAAGGCGCCGCTCCCAGCGCCAGCGCCCGGAAGGTTTCCACCTTGCCATAGCGGTCCGTCAGCCGCCCGAACAGGCGCGCGGTGAACAGCGTGGCCACGCCGCCGCACAGGTAGGCCAGCGGGATCTGGTCAGGGCGCACTCCGGCGTTGGTCTGCAGGTAGATGGTGATGTATGGAATCACGGTGAACCCCGTGAACATCAGCAGCGCTGTGAACAGGAACGCCCACCGGTGGTTGGCATCGACCAGCACTTGCGTGATGCCCTGGACGACGGACCGGCCCGAGGCTCCCTCCACATGCGCCGAAAGCTGCGGCATGGTGCGCGCCGCGATGACTGCCAGCAGGCCGACCATGGCAGCAATGGCGAAGAACGGCGTATGCCAGCTGCCCCACTGCGCCAGTAGCAGCCCCAGCGGGACCCCGGCCACGGTGGATACCGAAAACGACGTCATCACGATGCCCATGGCACGGCCGCGCCGCTCAAACGGCACCACATCGGCCACGATGGTCTGCGAGAGGGCCGAAAGCACCCCGCCAAAGAAGCCGGCAAGCACACGCGCCACCATCAGCGATCCATACGTCGGCGCCAGCCCGCAGGCCAGCGTGGCCAGGCCAAACAGCGAGTACAGCACCAGCAACAACCGCTTGCGCCCGAAGCGGTCTATGTAGGTCGAAGCCAGCAGGCCCGAGGCGCCCGCAGCCAGGGTGTAGGCGGACACCAGCATGCCAAACTGGGCGTCACTGATGCTGAACAGCCGGGTGAACTGCGGCCCCAGCGGCATCATGATCATGAAGTCGAGGATGTGGGTGAACTGCACGCCCGCAAGGGTGATCAGCAGCCAGAACTCGCGGCGCTGAAGTACGGGGTCAGGTGCAGGCACGGGCGCGGCACTGCGAGGATCGGAGGGGGTGGAGGACACGGGGAGTCGCCGGACGGCGGCCGAACAGATCGAAGCAGCGCAGTGTGCCGCAATGCGCCAGACACTGCAGCGGACGCATGGCCAGCGGCCGGTGGCGTCCGGCGCAGGCCGCCCGCCGTCGCCGCCAGCGGGCTGCGCCCGACGCGTAAAATCAGCCGGTTGCGCGGGGCAGTGCCCCGACACCACACCGCCCCGCAGGCCAGGCCGCGGTGGATACCGACCGCCACACCACACCATGAACCAGCCAAGCTCCCCCGCCTTGCACACCTCTGCCCTCACATCCCTGCCCCTGCTGGCGCGGGGCAAGGTGCGTGACAACTACGCCGTGGGCGACGACCGCATCCTGATGGTGGCCAGCGACCGACTGTCGGCGTTTGACGTGATCATGGGCGAACCTATTCCGGGCAAGGGCGAGCTGCTCACGCAAATGGCGCTTTTCTGGTTCGACAAGCTCGGCCACATCTGCCCCAACCACCTCACCGGCGATGCGCCCGAAAGCGTGGTGAGCCCGGCCGAAGCGGCGCAGGTGCGCGGCCGCTCGATGCTGGTGCAGCGCCTGAAGCCCATCCCCGTCGAGGCCGTGGTGCGCGGCTACCTGGCCGGCAGCGGCTGGAAGGAGTACCAGGACTCGCAGGGTGTGTGCGGCGTACCGCTGCCCGCAGGCCTGACCAACGCAGCCAGGCTGCCCGAGCCCATCTACACCCCGGCTGCCAAGGCGGCTGCAGGCGAGCACGACGAAAACATCACCTTCGAGCAGACGGTGGAAATGATCGGCGCCGACCTGGCCACCCGCATCCGTGACCTGAGCATTGCCATCTACAAGGCCGCGGCCGAAATTGCGCTCACCAAGGGCATGATCATTGCCGACACAAAGTTCGAGTTCGGCCTGGCACCCGACGGCACGCTGGTGCTGATGGACGAAGTACTGACCCCCGACAGCTCGCGCTACTGGCCCGTGGAGGGCTATGCAGACGCGCTGGCCCGTGGCGAAAACCCGCCCAGCTACGACAAGCAGTTTGTGCGCGACTGGCTGGAGCAGGCGCAGATCGCAGGCAAGCCCTGGGACAAGACCGCGCCAGCGCCCCGCCTGCCGCGCGAGGTGATCGAAAAAACCGCCGCCAAGTACCGCGAAGCCCTGGACCGGCTCACAGCCTGAGGCATTGCGAGGCGCTGACAGCGAATCGACGCCTGCTCGCCGGCCGCGGGCTATGGGCACATCGGTTTGCCGCTTACTGCAACACCGCTTCGTCCGCTTCGAATCTGAGCACGGGCTGCCCGTCTGCATCCCTGAGGAGCAGCTGCGTACCCTGCTGGCGGTAGCTAGCCACCAGGGCGAGCGCAGCAAACAGGCGCTCTTCGGTCGCGGCGCTCTGCAGGCACAGCGTGATGTTGGACACCACCCTCCCGAAGCGCAGCTGCGCGCCCTGCGCCGTGTAGTCGGCAAGGAACCGGTTGCACCCTCCGGCCCCCGTCACGCGCGGCTCATCCGCCTGAAAGACCAGGTGCGGCGACGGCAGCGCACCTGCTGCAGGACGGGCTACCGCTTCGCCCTGGATTTCCGTCAGCCGCCAGTGTGTCAGCAGCAGCGGCACCGCGGCGTCGGCAGTGGCCGCCTGGGGCCAGATGCGCTGCAACTGCAGGCTGACATGACGGAACGCCGCGTCCTGCGGCACGGGGTAGCGCTGCACGGTCGCGAGCAGCAGGCGGTTTTCCAGGGTGACGGTGGCGCGCACCTCGTAGCGGCCCTTCACCACGAAGCGAGACGCAGGGTACGGAATGGCCAATGCGAACGGAGGTTGGCCCGCAGGCGCTAGCCGCTGGCGGCCCAGTACCAGAGGCGGGGCGTCGGGATCACTGACGTCCAGCAGTGCCGCTTCCAGCACGGCTTCTGGCGGGAGCACCACCCGTTCGCGTGACAGGGCAACGCCCGTCACGACGGCGTCTGGTGTCGGGGGGCGTGAGGCGCAACCGGCCACCGCGAGCACAAGCGCAGAACCCAGGCTGCAGAGCAGCAGACGGGTGGCGGTGCTGTCCCGCCCAGGCCCATCCGCCGGATTCACCCCTGCCGCAGGGCGAGATGCCTTGGCCGCGCCCAACATGCGGTGCAACGCATCGACCATGGATGCCGCGCGGGCAAGCGTCAGCTCAGGACCACGCTGGACAGGCGGCGCCGGTAGGTTGCCACCAAAGGGTCGGATGGCGGTATCTGGCCGTCGGCCACCTTTACCTTCGGGGGCTCGATCAGTTCCAGGATGTGCACGTAGGTCTTGCGCGCCGTCTCGTCGTTCCAGGCCTTGTCGCGCATGAGGATTTCCAGCAGCTCGTCCATGGCGTCCGTGAAGCGCTGGTGGGCCAGATGCCAGCGTGCACGGGCAAAGCGGGTATCGGAATCGCGCTTGTTGGCGGCAATTTTTGCATCAAACTCGGCATAGGCGCTTTCTCCATAAGCGCCTGCAGCTACGAAATCAATAGCATCCATCCACGCCTTGAGTGCTCCCAGCCGGGCCGAGCCTGCAGCCTTGGCAATGACCGGCGCAAACGCCACCTTGGCGTCATCGTCGCGGCCTAGCTGCAACAGCAGCTTGACGTAATCAAAGCGGGCATCGTCGTTGCCGGGGTCGGTCACGACGGCATGCTGCAGCTTCTCGAGCGCAGCGCCGGTATCGCCGGCCGACAGCGCCTGCAGCGCTTCTTCTTCCTCGATCTCGGCCTCGATCGCCTCGGCCGAAGGGATGTGCTTGTCCAGGAATGCGCGCACCTGGCCTTCAGGCAGCGCGCCCATGAAGCCGTCCACGGGCTGGCCGTTCATCAGCAACACGCAGGTGGGAATGCTGCGGATGCCGAACATGCCGGCGATCTGCTGCTCTTGGTCGGAGTCGATCTTGACCAGCTTGAAGCGGCCGGCGTAGTCGGTCTCCAGCTTTTCCAGCACGGGCCCGAGCGACTTGCAGGGCCCGCACCACGGGGCCCAGAAATCGACCAGCACGGGGCCGTTCATCGAGGCGGCAACCACCTCGGCTTCAAAATTTTCTACGGTGACGTCAATCATGATGGTGCGGGCGCAGGCCGGTGAAGCGTGATCCCTATTTTCGCCCATCGCCCGATGGCCCTTTGGCTGGGCGGATGCAAAACGTAAAATCGCGGGTTCCACCTACAGCGCCAGCGGGCATCCGGCCCGGGGCAGCGCCACTCCACACACCATGAATCCCATCCAGATCGGCGTGGTCATGGGTTCCAGCAGCGACTGGGACACCATGCAGCATGCAGTGCAAATCCTCGAGCAGTTCGGCATCGCCCACGAGGCCCGCGTCGTCTCGGCCCACCGCATGCCAGACGACATGTTTGCCTACGCCGAGGCCGCCGCTGGCCGGGGCCTGAAGGCCATCATTGCCGGTGCGGGCGGCGCTGCCCACCTGCCCGGCATGATCGCCGCCAAGACCACGGTGCCGGTGCTGGGCGTTCCCGTGGCCAGCCGCCACCTGCAGGGCGTGGATTCGCTGCACTCCATCGTGCAGATGCCCAAGGGCATTCCGGTCGCCACGTTTGCCATCGGCACTGCCGGTGCCGCCAACGCAGCGCTGTTTGCCGTGGCACTGCTGGCCAACGAAAGCCCCGAACTGCGCCAGCGGCTGGACGCATTCCGCGCCGAGCAGACGGAAGTCGCCCGCAACATGGCCTTGCCGCCCGCCGCATGACGAACGCAACCAAGCCATCCATTGCCACACACACAGGGGCAAGCGTGGGGGCACCGCTCCTGCCAGGCGCTACGCTGGGCGTGCTGGGCGGCGGCCAGCTGGGCCGCATGTTCGTGCACCAGGCGCAGGCCATGGGGTACTTCACGGCCGTGCTGGATGCCGACCCCACCAGTCCCGCCGGGCTGGTGAGCCACCACCACATCCAGTCCGGCTACGAAGACGCCGCCGGACTGGCCGAGCTGGCCCGCCTCGCCGATGCGGTCACCACCGAATTCGAAAACGTACCCGCTGCCGCGCTGGCTGCCCTGGCCGCTCAGCGCCCGGTGTCGCCTGCCGCCAGCGCCGTCTCGGTGGCGCAGGACCGCGCGCGCGAGAAGGCGCACTTTGTGGCCTGCGGTGTGCCCTGCGCGCCCTATGCCGTCATCGAGACGGCAGGGCAGCTTGCCGCCGTTGCGCCCGACCTGCTGCCAGGCATCCTCAAGACGGCCCGCATGGGCTACGACGGCAAGGGCCAGGTCCGCGTGAAGACGCCGGCAGAGCTGGCCGCAGCGTGGGATTCGGTGGGCCAGGTTCCTTGCGTGCTCGAACAAATGTTGCCGCTGCAGCTCGAATGCTCGGTGATCGTGGCGCGGGGCCTGGACGGCACCATGGTGCACCTGCCCGTGCAGCGCAACCTTCACCGCGACGGCATTCTGGCCGTGACCGAGGTTTACGAAGGAAATCTGCCGCAAGCCCTTGTAAAACAATCAGTGGCTGCTGCAAAATCTGTAGCACAAGGCCTTCAGTATGTTGGCGTGCTGTGCGTGGAGTTCTTCGTGCTGCAGGACGGCAGCCTCGTGGTCAACGAGATTGCCCCCCGCCCCCACAACAGCGGCCATTACAGCCAGAACGCCTGCGATGTGTCGCAGTTCGAGCTGCAGGTGCGCGCTATGGCCCGGCTGCCGCTGACGCAGCCGCGCCAGCACAGCGCTGCCGTCATGCTGAACCTGCTGGGCGACCTGTGGTTTGCCCATGGTGATGCAGACAGGACGCCGCCCTGGGCCGAAGTGCTGGCACTGCCCGGCGCGCACCTGCACCTGTACGGCAAACACGATGCCAAGCGCGGCCGCAAGATGGGCCACCTCAACATCACGGCCGCCACGCCCGAAGCTGCCCGTGCCACGGCGCTCCAGGCCGCGGCCATCCTGGGCATTGCCCCGTTCTGACGCGCTGCGGCAGACCCCTTTTCGGCAGACATCGCCTCCATGATTCTTGACGGCAACGACCCCACAGCCATCGCCGCCGCCGCACGCGCCTTGCGCAGCGGGGCGCTGGTGGGCCTGCCCACCGAAACGGTGTACGGACTGGCCGCCAACGCCGGCAGCGACACCGCGGTGGCGCAGATCTTTGCCGCCAAGGGCCGCCCCAGCGATCACCCCCTGATCGTGCATGTGGCAGATGCCTCGGGCATCGCGCATTTCGCCAGCGAGGTGCCGGCCTTTGCCCAGAAGCTGGTGGATGCCTTCTGGCCCGGCCCGCTCACACTCATCCTGCCGCGGCTGCCGGGCGTGGCCACAGGGGCCACGGGCGGGCAGGACAGCGTGGGGCTGCGCTGTCCCGCACACCCCGTGGCACACGCGCTGCTGGTGGCCTGTGCCGCGCCGGCAGACGGCTCCATCCCCGGCGATGCGCCCGTCTGGGGCGTGGCAGCGCCCAGCGCCAACCGCTTTGGCCGGGTGAGCCCGACCACCGCCCAGCATGTGCAGGACGAGCTCGGGCCAGATTTGCTGGTGGTCGACGGAGGCCCTTGCCAGGTCGGCATCGAGAGCACCATCGTCGATTGCACACGCGGCGTACCGGTGCTGCTACGCCCGGGCGGCATCACGCGCGCGCAGATCACCGGAGCCTGCGGCGTGGCACCGCTGTCCCGCGACGACCTGCCGGCGCTGACCCCGCGCGCATCCGGCACGCTGGAAGCCCACTACGCACCCACCGCCAAGGTGCGCCTGATGGACGCCAAGGCCCTGCAAACGGCACTGGACCTCCTGGGAGCCGAGGCCGCGCACATTGCGGTGTATTCACGCGCCGCTCTGCGCACCCCGTCGGCCCGGCTGGTGCTGCGCCGCATGCCCGATGACGCCGCGGCCACGGCGCAGCAGCTGTTTGCCGCGCTGCGCGGCTTCGACGAGCAGGGCGTGAAACTGATCTGGGTGGAAACACCACCGGCCACACCCGAATGGGAAGGCGTGCGCGACCGGCTGCAGCGCGCAGCCGCGGCTTGAAATGCCGGCGCCAGAAACCCCAGCCCATGCGCGTGGCGTGTTCGGGGTCGATTTACATGCGTTTGCATTGCGTCGTTAAACTAACCGCCACTTTTCTGGAGAAATACACATGGCAGCAAATTGGATGCGTCGTACCGTTGTGGTCGCCGCATGTGCGTCGGCCGCGTTGCTTGCGGCCTGCGGTTCAAGCACCACCGAATCGGCCATCTCGCCCCAGCGCTTCATCGCGTTCGGCGATGCGGTGAGCGATGTGGGACAAAAGGGCTCGCGCTACACCGTCAATGACGGCAGCGTGAACAACTGGACGCTGCAGGTGGCGGCCAACTACGGCAAGCCTCTGGCCGCTGCCTCGGCCGGTGGCCTGAGCTATGCAGTCGGCAACGCGCGCGTCAATGCAAAGCCCGATGCCGCAGGCAACACCACAACGCCCACCGTGGCCGAACAGATCAGCACCTACCTGGCCAGCGGCACCTTCGCCGGCAATGAGGTCGTGTTCATCACGGGTGGCGTGAGCGACGTGATCGCGGGCATGGCCGCCGTGAATGCAGGCACCCAGACCGAGGCCCAAATGGCAGCCGCTGCCCGCAAGGCTGGCGAAGACCTGGCCGCACAGGTGCGCCGCCTGGTGAACGCTGGCGCCAAGTACGTGGTCGTCACCGGTACTTACGACCTGGGCAAGACCCCCTGGGCCAAGGCCATCCAGCGCGAATCGCTGCTGTCCACCGCCAGCAGCCGCTTCAACGAAGGCCTGCTGGTGGACATCGTGGACCTGGGTGCGAACGTTCTGTACGTGGACCTGGCCTACTACGTGAACCTGTACACCAGCACGCCAGGCAATTTCGGCTTCAATAACGCGACCACGGCAGTGTGTACGTCGGTGGACGCTGGCCATGGCATCGGCATTGGCGCAGGCCAGGTGAACTCGTCGCTGTGCAACACCTCGACCCTGCTGCCCAATGCCAACGCAACAGCGTACGTGTTTGCAGACAACGTGTACCTCACACCGTCGGCGCAGCGCCAGTTCGCCACCTACGCTTACGACCGCCTGCGGGCTCGCTGGTAAGTCAGCAGGTATCGCCGTACCCCGCTTCGGGGCTGGCCCGCAAAAAAGCCGACCCATGGTCGGCTTTTTCAATTCCCGGCTGGCGCGGATCAGGCTCCGTTGCCTCCTGGAAGCGCAGGGAGCAGACCACCGGCCTGCAACCCTTGGCGCTCGTTACTTCACCAGATCGAACAGGCCTCGCGCCTGGGCATGGCAGAACGGTGGCTCATAGGTCCCATGGTAGTTGCCGTAGTACGTGGCAAAAGCCTCGGAGGTCGGATCGGTAGGTGCCTTGCCGCCAGGGCCGAAAGTGGCCTGTACAAACGGATCCACGTCAACCGAGGCCACATTGGTCAGACCACGGCTGTCAAAGTCGGCCTTCATCGGGATCTGGTGCACGGCGGGTGGGACGGTCGGGTCACCAGCACCGCCGCAAAGCAGCACGCGAGACTTGGGATTCCAGCCCAGCAGATCCTGCTTCTTCGCCGCAACGGCCAACGGGTGCGTAGCGCTCGTCTGAGCACCTTGCAGGAAGGCCGGCTGGAACACCGCGTCGCGGGCCTGGTTCGGCGTCACACCAGGACCACCAGGCAGGCGCCCGGTGGTGACCAGCGTGGTGTAGTTCAGTGTAGGGCTGGGCAGCAGCGTCTCGATGTAGCTGGCGTACGGTGCCTTGAACGCCTGGTTCACGTCGGTGTAGACGTCACCGTACACCTTTTGCCAGGCAGTAACGAGATACGGTACGAAGAACTGGTACCCGGCAATCGCTTCGGTCAGCCTGAGCGAACCGGACATGTTGTAAGGGCCAGCCAGATGCGCACCGGCCACTACGTTGAACTCGGTGCCGTAGTCGCGCTCTGCAGCGCGGTGTGCTGCCATCGATGCATGGCCGCCTTGCGAGTAGCCCGTGAACATCACCTTGCCTGACAGGTTGGCACCGACAGAACCTGCAGCATTGCGCGCGGCGCGCACGGAGTCGATGACGGTGGTCGCCTCCGAGTCGGCATGCAGGTACGGGTGGTAGCTGTAGCCCGACTTGGCAAAGCCCAGGTAGTCGGTGGCCACCACGGCATAGCCCTGCGCAGCGTACATCGCTGCCAGCAGGAAGGTTTCACTGTCTTGCGGGTTGGCCAGCGTGCGTGGCTTTTGCACATCGGTGCCCTTGGCATAGGCTACCAGTGCCGCAGCACCGGTGCAGCTGCCTGCTGGCACCAGCATCACGCCCGAGGCGTTGCTGCTCTCGCCGCTCTTGGCACCAGGCGTCACATAGTTCAGCGCAACCACCTTCACGTCGCACTTGGCCTTGCCGGTGATGGCCTGCAGGCCGCTGCCAGCGGTACCCGCATCGATCTGGGCGGCAGTCAGTGTGGCCAACGTGGCAGGTGGATCGATCAGCGCGCCGCGGACGGGATCGTCAGAGCCTCCGCAGGCAACGAGCAAAAGCGCGGCCGCGGCCACGCTGGTAAGGCGCAAGGATGTCATGGATGGATTCCTCTGGTCAGAAACAGACAGGCGCATCGTGCGCGCACCTGCACTGCACCATCCATAGGGGATAACGCGCAACATGGGCCGGGCCAGACACCTGCGCGACAGCATCACAGGGTGCACCCGCCCCGGTGGCCGCGCGGGCGCGCTCAGTCGTCCCGACGCGCCCCGTAGAGCAGCTTCATGCCCAGGATGGTGCTGGCCAGCACGAGCGTTACGGCATTGGCAATCACGATGGGCCACGCCCCCAGCGCCAGTCCGTAGGCCAGCCACAGCGCCACGCCCGCCGTGAAGACGCTGTACATGCCCAGTGATATCCCGCTCACATCGCGGGTGCGGAAGGTGTGCCAGGCCTGCGGTACGAAGCTGCAGGTGGTCAGGGTGGCGGCCAGATAGCCGATGAGTTCAGAAAAAGGCATGGACAAGGAAGGTACCGTTCAGCAAATGGCCGCACGGCCTGTGCCGCATGGCCGGGTGGACGAAGGGCAAGGCCGCTGCAAAGACGCTCACTGGTCGCGCGCGGTCCAGTCGATGAGACTGTCCAGCACGGGCCGTGCCGTGCCTGCGCTCGGGTGGTTGACCACGGCGACCAGTACATACCGCCGGCCGCTGGCCCCGTGCACATAGCCCGCAATGGCCATCACGTCACGCAGGCTGCCAGTCTTGAGGTGGGCGGTGCCCGCACGGCTCTGGCTGCGACGCAAGGTGCCGTCCACACCAGAGATGGGCAACGATGCGACCAGTTCGGGCATCACCGGCGATGCCCATGCCACCTGCAGCATGCGCGCCAGCGCCTGCGCGGTCAGCCGGGCGTCCCGGCTCAGCCCTGCGCCGTTGTCGGCCAGCGGCAGGTCGGCATCGCCCAGGCGCGCCACCCACCATTGGCGCAGCGCTTCGCGGGCGCCCTCGAAGGTGGCCACGCCGTTCTTGTGCAGCGACAGCGTGAGGAACACCTGCTGGGCCATCAGGTTGTTGCTGAATTTGTTGACGTCGCGCACCACCTCGGCCAGCGAGGGAGAAGTCACGAAAAACGCGGGCTTGAGCCCCTGCGGCACCTTGCCATCGCGCACGCTGCCAGTGAGCTTGCCGCCCAGCTCGCGCCACATGCCCTCCACGGCGCGGCCTGCAAAACCGCGGGGGTCGGCCGCCGCCACCGGCCACACCCGCTCGCCGCAAGCACCCGGATAGACCCCTTGGAACACCACCCTGGCCGGGTCGGTCAGCTCGGCGCGCAGGGCTGCGCGCCAGTCACCGCACTCGGCTCCGGGGGCGGCCAGCGCCACGGTGGCCTGGCGCTGCACGCCCGCCAGGGGCGGGTCGTACTGCACGCGCGCCAGGCCCGCCGCCGGGTCGGGCACAAAGGTCATCACGGACGACTTGTAGTTGATCAGCAGCGCATCGGGCGCGGCGTTATAGGGGCGCAGGGGCTCGCCATCAAAGCGCGCCGGATCCTGCTCGGGCACATCAAACGCCGACCGGTCCAGCACGATATCGCCGACGATCACCTGGATGCCCTGCGCCTGCAGGCGGCGCACCATCATCCACAGGCGTTCCATGACGAGCTTGGGATCGCCCCGGCCTTCGATGTAGACGTTGCCCCGCAAGCTGCCGTCCTGCACCGTGCCCTGTACGTACACAGGGGTGTTCCAGGTGTAGGCCGGTCCCAGTTGCTCCAGCGCAGCGTAAGTGGTCACCAGCTTCATGACCGATGCGGGGTTGACCGGCACCTGCGCCCGGTGGGCCAGCCGGGGCGCTGCACGGCCGCCGGGCTGCGCATCCACCACGATCACGGCCAATGCATCGCGCGGCAATTTGGCGCGGGCCAGCGCGGCTTCCACCTCGGCCGGCAGCACTGCCTGGGGTGCAGGGGCCGATGCGGCGGTCTGAGCCTGCGCGAGACCGGGCAGACCCGCACAAAGCCATGAGAAGGCAGCCACCATCAACGCACGCAATACAGGCAGGCCGTAGTGGCCAGGGGAATGGGAGGCAAATCGCATGGCGCGGAGTCTATCGCCCGGGCAAGGCCGGCAGCTGCGTGGCCCTGTGCCAGTCCGGTGACTGCACCTGTCCGCAGCCTTCGGCATCGCCCGCCGATAATCGCCCGATGCGTCTGTCTCCCCGCGCCATGGGCCTTCTGGCGGCCTTAGTGACCGTCACCATCTGGACGGGGTTCATCATCATTGCCCGCGCCTCGGCCCAGCGCACGCTGGGGCCGTTCGACATTGCTCTGTTGCGCATCGTGGGTGCCAGCCTGGTCCTGGTTCCGTGGGGCTGGTGGCTGGTGCGGCGGCGCATGCGTG
The DNA here is from genome assembly GCA_001464865.1 of Burkholderiales bacterium Ga0074133. GTDB lineage: Bacteria > Pseudomonadota > Gammaproteobacteria > Burkholderiales > Burkholderiaceae_C > Acidovorax. The sequence continues at coordinate 280 of LNEG01000235.1, read as the reverse complement.
CGGCCATCGCCGCTGGCGCACCACCCGCACCGTCCAGCCTGCGGGGCATCTCTCCCCTGCCCCTGCGCACCACTGCCCTGCTGGGCACGTTTGGCGGGCTGTTGTACGCGATGCTGGCCTATGCAGGGTTCTTCCATGCGCCGGCCACGCACGCCTCGGTGCTGATGCCGGGCAGCCTGCCGCTGTGGACGGCGCTGCTGGCCGCCGTGATCCTGCGCGACCACATCACGCCCCTGCGGGCCGCGGGGCTGGCGCTGATCGTGGCGGGCGACCTGCTGGT
>LNEG01000234.1 GCA_001464865.1 Burkholderiales bacterium Ga0074133 | reverse complement strand
GACTTTGCGTCATGGAAGGACCGCAAGAGCCTGGCCACGGCCATCAAGCCGATCTACACGGCGGTGAGCGCCGAGGCCGCTGAGGCCGAGCTGACTGCGTTTGAAGCCGGGCCCTGGGGCCAGAAGTTCCCCACTGTCGTGGGCGCCTGGCGCAGGGTCTGGGACAAGGTCATACCGTTCTTTGCCTTCCCGCCCGAGGTGCGCCGCGTGATCTACACGACCAACGCGATTGAGAGCGTGAATGCGAGGCTGCGCAAGATCATCAAAACCCGAGGGCACTTCCCCAGTGACGATGCAGCCACCAAGCTGATCTGGCTGGCACTGCGCAACATCACGGAGGACTGGGGACGGGCTGCCAACAACTGGAAGTCAGCGATGAACCAATTTGCGATCCTCTACGAGGACCGGTTCACGAAATCGAGCACGTAAGATACTCATTCACCTTCGCCAAATCGGTGAAGGCTCAGTGAGCCTCACACACGGAAACTCGGACAGGCCCCCGTCCAGCCCCAGGCCGACAGCATCCAGTCCAGGTACGTGATGTCGCCGCCCTTGCCGAAGCAGCTTTGCACGACTTCCCTGTCCATGGTGTCCTGGCAGAACACCTGCCAATCCCAACTCATAGGAGCACCCCTTCACTTCTTTGAATACGGTTGGAGGCAACCCTTTGCGACTCCAACAAAAAAGCCCCTTCGAACCGTTTGGCCGAAGGGGCGCAAGCGTTTACCAGATTACTTCTTGGCGTAGTCTTCCATGGGCTTGTCGTTGGGCGCTGCCCATGCAGCCTTGGTAGCGTCAGACAGTGGCAGGCCGATCCGGGTGTTGGTCGGAGGCACAGGTTGCATGAACCACTTGTCGTACAGCTTTGCCAGCGAACCGTCGGCGATCTGGCGCTTGATGGAGTCATCCACGGCCTTCTTGAAAGCCGGATCGTCCTTGCGCATCATGCAGGCGATGGGTTCCACGTTCAGGACTTCGCCCACGATCTTGTAGTCGGCAGGGCTCTTGGACTTGGAAATGTTGGCAGCCAGGATCGAACCGTCCATCACGAACGCATCGGCACGGCCGGTTTCGAGCATCAGGAAACTGTCAGCATGGTCCTTGCCGAACACTTCCTTGAAGTCGATGCCGCCAGCGCGCTCATGCTTGCGCAGCGTCTGCACCGAGGTGGTGCCCGTGGTGGTGGCCACGGTCTTGCCGGCCAGATCCTTCACCGAAGCGATGCCCGATATCGTTTATATCCGTAGTTACCCTTAGCATGGGTTTGCCTGTGCATGGAGGTACGTCCACAGCGCCTGCGCCGTGCCCTTGGGGGCCTCCTTGCCCGATGGCTTTTCGCGGTAGGCCCGCACGTCCATGGTCATTTGCAAGGACTCGGCCCCGGGCGGAGCAGCGCTGACCAGCCTGCGCGCGCGCAGCTCCTTTTTGACCGCGCTGTGCGGCAGGAACGCCACCCCGTGGCCTTCCAGTGCCATCGCCTTGAGGCCTTCGGCCATGTCGGTCTCGTACACGCGTTCCAGGTGGATGGGCGTGCCCGATTCCTTGAGGATGAGCTCCGTCACCCGCCCGAGATAGGCGCCCGGCGCGTACCCCAGGTAAGGCAGTGGCTGCCCGGCTCGCCCGGGCAGGCGGTGCACAGGCTGGCCGTCGGCATCTGCCTTGCTGTAGGGCGATAGAACCTCCTGCCCCAGGCTCACCATTTCGTAGCGGTCGGCATCCAGCTGAAAAGGCTGCGAGGGGTGGTGGTAGGCAATGAGCAGGTCGCAGCCGCCTTCCACCAGCCGCATCACGGCGTCGTGCACGTTGAGCGCAATGAGCCGGCTCTTGAACGGCCCGAACTTGTCGTGCAGGCTGGACACCCAAGCCGGAAAGAACGTGAACGCCAGCGTGTGCGGCACAGCGAACTCGATCATGTCCTTGCCCGCGCTGGTGTGCGCACGCAGCATGGCCCGGGTATTCTGCAGCGCCTGCAGCATTTCCAGCGCCTGGTCATAAAGCGTCTTGCCGGCGGGGGTCAGGCGCGTGGGGTACGAACTGCGGTCGACCAGATCGGTGCCCGCCCAGGCTTCCAGTGCCTGGATGCGCCGCGAGAACGCGGGCTGGGTCACGTGCCGCAACTGTGCAGAGCGGCTGAAACTGCGCGTTTCCGCAAGACTGACGAAATCTTCAAGCCACTTGGTTTCCATCACGGGCATTATCCGCGGGGGCCTTTGTTTGTGCTGGCGACGGTCTCAGGGTTTACGCAGACAGGAAACAATCCCGGCACCGCTGCTCAGGAAGCTGTCAGCTTCGTCACGCAGCTCGCAAGCGCGCGCCGGGACCGCGTGCTGCTCGCATGCCACTCCCGGGCATGAGCCACCCCTCTGCCTGCGCGCGGTCCAGATGCTGTGAGTGCTTACCATCCAGACGCATAATGCATGCCGCTGCCCGCCACCGCGCAGCACCGTCGCAGCCACCGGTCCACAACGCCGCCAGGCCCGCCACATACACCCTGGCTGCCCCCTCGGACACCCTTCGCCGGACAGCCCCGTGACTGACACGTCCGGCCTTTGCTTGCGTGCCCGCACCCCGCTCTCCTGATTGACCACCCGATGTCCTCATCCCCCCTCCCCGGGCCTGACGAAGGCCCCGCGACGCCGGCCGCGAACGGCGGCGCGCCCCGCTCCCTGTGCATCGAAGACTGGCTCACGGTGCTGATCATGGCGGCGCTGGCCCTGATCACCTTCGCCAATGTGCTGGTGCGCTACTTCACGAGTTCATCGTTTGCCTGGACGGAAGAAATCTCGATCTTTCTCATGATCGTGCTGGCCCTGGTGGCGGGCTCGGGCGCCGTGGCGCGCGACCAGCACATCCGCATTGAATACTTTGCCGAAGGCGGCTCCGCGCTGCGCCGCCGGCGCCTGGCACAACTGGGCGCCGTGGCCGTGGCCGTGCTGTTTGGCCTGATCGCCGTGCTGAGCGTGCGCGTGGTGTGGGACGACTACCGCTTTGGCGAAACCTCGCCCGGCATCGGCGTGCCGCAGTGGTGGTATTCGATCTGGATGCCGGTCATTTCAGCCCTCATCTGCGCACGCGCGGTGGGCCTGCTGGTACGCCGCACTCGCGAGCCGCTGGGGAATGACGATGCCGGGGCCGCCACCGCAGCATCCGCCAAGGAGCCCCGGCCATGATCGCCACCATGCTTTTTGTGGCCTTTCTGGGCCTGATGTTTGTGGGCGTGCCCATCGGCGCCGCACTGGGCCTGGCGGGTGCGGCGGCCATTGCCATGGCCAATGCCGACAGCCAGTGGTACGGCCTGCTGGCCGTGCCGCAAAACTTCTATGCCGGGCTGGGCAAGTACCCGCTGCTGGCCATTCCCATGTTCGTGCTGGTGGGCTCGATTTTTGACCGCTCGGGCGTGGCGCTGCGGCTGGTGAACTTTGCGGTTGCCATCGTCGGCCGCGGCCCGGGCATGCTGCCGCTGGTGGCGATTGCGGTGGCCATGTTCCTGGGCGGTATCTCGGGCTCGGGCCCGGCCAACGCGGCTGCCGTGGGCGGCGTGATGATTGCCGCCATGTCGCGTGCGGGCTACCCGCCCTCGTTCTCGGCCAGCGTGGTGGGCGCTGCTGCCGCCACCGACATCCTGATCCCGCCCTCGGTGGCGTTCATCATTTACTCGGTGCTGGTGCCCGGCGCATCGGTGCCCGCCTTGTTTGCCGCGGGCATGATCCCCGGCATCCTCGCCGGCATCGCGCTGATCGTGCCGGCCGTATGGATGGCGCGCGCGCACAAGATGGGCGCGCTGGAGGCCACCATGCCCCGCCCCCCGTTCTGGAAGAGCCTGCGCGAAGCGACCTGGGGCCTGGCCGCGCCAGTGCTGATCCTGGGCGGAATGCGCGCCGGCTGGTTCACGCCCACCGAGGCTGCGGTGGTGGCCGTGTTCTATGGCCTGTTCGTGGGCATGGTGATCCATCGCACGATCTCCGTGCGCGACCTGTTCCCCATCCTGCGCGAATCGGGCGAGCTGTCGGCCGTGATCCTCATCGTGGTGTCGCTGGCCGGCATCTTCGCGTACTCGCTCTCCACACTGGGCGTGATCGACCCGGTGGCCAAGGCCATCGTGAACTCGGGCCTGGGCGAGTACGGCGTGCTGGCACTGCTCATCGTGCTGCTGATCACCGTGGGGATGTTCCTCGACGGGATCTCGATCTTCCTGATCTTCGTGCCGCTGCTCTTGCCCATCATGCAGCACTACAACTGGGACCCGGTGTGGTTCGGCGTCATCCTCACGCTCAAGGTGGCGCTGGGCCAGTTCACCCCGCCGCTGGCGGTGAACCTGATGGTCTCGTGCCGCATTGCCGGCGTGCGCATGGAGTCCACCGTGCGCTGGGTGGGCTGGATGCTGTTTGCCATGTTCCTGGTGATGCTGCTGGTGATTGCCTTCCCGCAGCTGGCGCTGTGGCTGCCGGCGCAGCTGGGCTACTAGGGCCCCTCATCGATGACTGACTGACCAACCGTTTTCAACAAGGAGACTGAAAAAATGAAACTGCGCACTTTCCTCACTTCTGCCGTGGCCGCCGCTGCCGCGCTGGCCTTCTCGGTGCCCGCCGCCATGGCCCAGACCCTGCCCGCAGGCTACAAGGCTGAATACCGCATGTCGCTGGTGCTCGGCCCTGCATTCCCCTGGGGCAAGGGCGGCGAGCTGTGGGCCAACAAGGTGCGCGAGCGCACCCAAGGCCGCATCAACATCAAGCTGTACCCCGGCGTCTCGCTGATCCAGGGCGACCAGACGCGTGAATTCAGCGCACTGCGCCAGGGCGTGATCGACATGGCGGTGGGCTCCACCATCAACTGGTCGCCCCAGGTCAAGCAACTCAACCTGTTCTCGCTGCCCTTCCTGTTCCCCGACTACAAGGCAGTGGACGCCGTGACGCAGGGCGACGTGGGCAAGCAAATTTTTGCCACGCTGGACAAGGCCGGTGTGGTGCCGCTGGCCTGGGGCGAAAACGGCTACCGCGAGATTTCCAACTCCAAGAAAGCCATCAAGACCCCGGCCGACCTCAAGGGCCTGAAGATCCGCGTGGTGGGCTCGCCGCTGTTCCTCGACACCTTCACCGCCCTCGGCGCCAACCCCACGCAGATGAGCTGGGCCGACGCCCAGCCCGCATTTGCCAGCGGCGCCGTGGACGGCCAGGAAAACCCCCTGGCCATCTTCACTGCCGCCAAGCTGCACACCGTGGCGCAAAAGCACCTGACGCTGTGGGGCTACGTGAACGACCCGCTGATCTTTGTGGTCAACAAGGAGATCTGGAACAGCTGGACCCCTGCCGACCGCGAGATCGTCAAGCAGGCCGCCATCGACGCCGGCAAGGAAGAAATCGCCATCGCGCGCAAAGGCGTGATCGAAGCCGACCGCCCCCTGCTCAAGGACATCACGGGCCTGGGCGTGACGGTGACCGAACTGAGCGCCGAGGAGCGCGCCGCGTTCGTGAAGGCCACGCGCCCCGTGTATGAAAAGTGGAAGGGCCAGATCGGCGCGGACCTGGTGGCGGCGGCGGAAAAGGCGATTGCGGCACGCAAGTAACCAGACGGCCAGGCAAGACGGCAGCAATGCAGCAGCGTCGCCTGCCGTCCCAACGACAAGCCCCGCTGCGGCGGGGCTTTTTCATGGGGGGCTCCAGCCCTGCAGGCCAGCCCAAAAGCTATCGAAATAGCAGCAGCATGGCCAGTCAAATCAAGCGCTAGCGGCCATTTTGGCCATTTTTTTCTGGTACGGGGTGCTTGATGGCGTTCTTCACCAGCTTGTTTTCCACCGCCTCTGCCAAATCCACCCCCGCGTGGTCAGCCAGCTGCAGCAGGTACAGGAGCACATCGGCGACTTCGTCGGCAATGGGCTCCTTGAGGGCCGGGTCGTGCCGCACGGCCAGCGACTGCTCTGGCGTCATCCACTGGAAGATTTCGGCCAGCTCGGCGGCCTCCACCATCAGCGCGGTAGACAGGTTCTTGGGCGTGTGGAAAGGCTGCCACTCACGCTCGGCCGCAAAGCTGCGCAGGCGGGCCTGCAGGGCGTTCAGGTCCACAGACATTCATCACTCCTGATTTGATAGCAAGCAGGGCAAACAAAACAAGCACCTGCGGCAGTTTTGACCTGAAAAACGCCTAAACGACCGTCACTGGTGTCTCGCCCGCCAGGTGGCGCCGGGCGTTCTCCAGGAATCGGTCCACCGAGTTCTGCACCGCCTCGGGCGACCAGCCCGCCACATGGGGCGTGAGCACCACGTTGTCCAGGCCAAGCAGCTCTGCCGGGGGTGCGGGTTCGCTCTCGTACACGTCCAGACCCGCAGCGGCGATGCGGCCTTCGCGCAGGGCTGCGGCGAGGGCGGCGGTGTCAATGACGCTGCCACGCGCAATGTTGACCACAACGGCGCGCGGGCCCAGCGCATCCAGCACGGCGGCGTTGACCAGGTGTTTGGTGCCAGCACCACCGGGGGTGGCAACAACGAGGAAGTCTGCCCACCCGGCCACAAAGTAGCGGTACGGCACATCGGTGCGGGCGCTGCGGTTGTGGTAGCCCACCTCGATCTCGAAGCCCAGCGCGCGCTGGGCGATCTTCTTGCCGATGGTGCCCAGGCCGATGATGCCCAGCCGCTTGTGCGACACGTTGGGCGGCAGCGGCAGCGCCGTGCGCCACACGCCGGCGCGCGTGGCCTTGTCCAGCGGCAGGATGCGGCGCTGCGCGGCAATCAGCAGGCCCCAGGTGTGGTCGGCCACGCAGTCGTCATTGGTGCCCGCGCCGGTGGCCACCACGATGCTACGGGCCTTGGCGTGGTCAATGGCTACGTTTTCATACCCCGCACCAAGAACGCATATCAGCGTGAGGGCAGGCAGTGCATCGATCTGCGCTGGCGACAGGCCCGTGGCCCCGATGGTGAGCACCACTCGCACGCGCGGCGGCCTGCGCGGCGTCGGGGGCGTAGAGGACTTCAAAGGTCTGCGCCATCTGGGCGCGGTGTTCTTCAGAGAGGAACGACAGGGCAAGCAGGACGGGTTTCATAAATCAGGATAGTTCCAAGAAAACAGCACCATGTGCTGACGATGGCCATGGCCGTCGGACCGATGCACCAGGACACGACGCAGGAAACCGGCGCGGCCGGGGCGGGAGACGCCAAGCCAGGGCCGCCCCGCAGCGAAGGCGTCGCCCCCCTCAGGGGGAAGGCGCCGCAGGCGACTCAGGGGGGCTCTCCTTTTGCAGTGCCCACATGCTGGCGTAGCGACCACCTTGCGCCAGCAGTTGCCCATGCGTACCGCGCTCGATGATGCGGCCCGCATCCATCACCAGGATCTCGTGCGCGTCCACCACGGTGGACAGGCGGTGCGCGATCACCAGCGTGGTCTTGTTCTGCGCCACGCCCTGCAGCTCGGCCTGGATGGCGCGTTCGTTGGCGGAGTCCAGCGCGCTGGTGGCCTCGTCAAAGATCAGGATGGGCGGGTTCTTGAGCAGGGTGCGCGCGATGGCCACGCGCTGTTTTTCGCCGCCCGACAGCTTCAGGCCGCGCTCACCCACGGTGGTGTCATAGCCCTTGGGCGTGGAGGCAATGAAGTCGTGGATGCGCGCAGACTTTGCCGCGGCTTCCACCTCAGCCTGCGAGGCGCCGGTGCGGCCGTAGGCAATGTTGTAGGCCACGGTGTCGTTGAAGAGCACGGTGTCCTGCGGCACGATGCCGATGGCCTGGCGCACGCTCGATTGCGTCACGCTGCGGATCTCCTGGCCCGCAATCGTGATGCGCCCGCGCTGCACGTCGTAAAAACGGAACAGCAGCCGCGCCAGCGTGGACTTGCCCGAGCCTGATGGCCCCACCACCGCCACCGTCTTGCCCGCCGGAATCTCGAAGCTGATGCCCTGCAGGATGGGCCGCGCGGCGGCGTTGACCGCGTCGTACGCAAAGTGCACGTCTTCAAACCGCACGGTCGGCTGGTCCAGCCCCGACAGCGGCTGCGCGCCGGGGGCGTCGGCCACCTCGCGCTCCTTGTCCATCAGGGTGAACATCTTGTCCAGATCGGTCAGGCTCTGCTTGATCTCGCGGTAGATCACGCCCAGAAAGTTCAGCGGGATGTACAGCTGGATCATGAAGGCGTTGACCATGACGAGGTCGCCCAGCGTCATGCGGCCATCGACCACGCCCTGCGTGGCGCGCCAGAGCATGGCCACCAGGCCCACGGCAATGATGAGCTGCTGGCCGGTGTTGAGCATCGACAGCGTGCTCTGGCTCTTGAGGCGCGCCAGGCGCAGGCGCTCCAGGCTTTCGTCATAGCGGCGCGCCTCAAAGCCTTCGTTGTTGAAGTACTTCACCGTTTCGTAGTTGAGCAGCGAATCCACGGCCTTGGTGTGTGCGGCCGAGTCGAACTCGTTGGCTTCGCGGCGGAACTTGGTGCGCCACTCGGTCACCAGCACGGTGTAGGCGATGTACAGCACCAGCGCGCCCAGCGTGATCCAGGCAAACCACATGTCGAACTTGGCGCCCAGCACGCTCAGCACCAGGATCACTTCAATCAGCGTGGCAAACACGTTGAACAGCGAGAACGAGATCAGCGACTCGATGCCGCGCACGCCGCGCTCGATGTCGCGCGTCATGCCGCCTGTTTGCCGCTCCAGGTGAAAGCGCAGGCTGAGCGCATGCAGATGCTGAAACGTCTGCAGCGCAATCGAGCGCGCCGCGCCCTGCGTGGCCTTGGCAAACACCAGCTCGCGCAGCTCGGTAAAGAGCGACGTGGACAGCCGCAGCGCGCCGTACGCCAGCAGCAGGCCCACGGGCACCACCAGCAGCGCCGCCGCATCGCCCGGCTTGAAGTTCATCGCATCGACCAGCGTCTTGAGCAGCAGCGGCACGCCCACGTTGGCCAGCTTGGCGCCCACCATGAACACGATGGCCGCAACCACGCGCCACTTGTACTGCCACAGGTAGGGCATGAGCCGCCCGAGGGTGGCCCAGTCAGACGGACGGGGAGCGTTGGCGGTGCCTGCGGCGGCAGGCGGGGTGGCTTCGCCAAGGTGGCGCATGAGGGACAATTCCTGTTGTTGTAGTTCTACCGACCCGGCTGGCGCCAGGGTGGTTTGGCCGGGGCCACGAGCCCGATGAAACGCACCGCGTTTCCCCAAAGCACCCGGTGGCCCGGCCCCAACCCGAGATTGTGCCCATGTCTGCCGTTTTCAGCCCGCCACCCGCCGCATTGCCGACCGACAAGGAGCTGGTGCTCAAGGTGATCCCCATGCCCGCCGACACCAACGGCAATGGCGACATCTTTGGCGGCTGGGTGATGGCGCAGGTGGACCTGGCGGGCTCGGTGCTGCCGGCCCGCTACATCCAGGGCCGCATGGCCACGGTGGCGGTCAACGAATTCATCTTCAAGCAGCCGGTGCGCGTGGGCGACATCCTGTCGTTTTTCTCGGCCATCACGCGCGTGGGCAACACGTCCGTCACGGTCGAGGTGGAGGTGTATGCCGAGCGCTTTTCTGCCCAGGGGCAGTACGTGAAGGTGACCGAAGCCCGGCTGACCTATGTCGCCATCGACGAGCAGGGGCGGCCACGCCCGGTGCCACGGCGTACGGCGGCAGACGCCTGAACGGCGCGGGCCATACATCCCGAATTCAGTAAAAAAAGCGGCCCATCCGGGCCGCTTTTGGTTGGGTGGCGATGCGTGATCGCCTGGGTGTCGCCGCCCCGGCCTGGATCAGGCCGCCATGGCCGTGGGCTCGGCCCGCAGCGGCGCGCTGCTGCGTTGCGCGGCGCCAGCAGACGCGGATGCCGACGAAAAACCGGATTCGATCTCGCCCGCCAGCTGGCCGCCCTCTTCCACCACCAGCTTGCCGTAGCGGATCTTGCCGTTGACGCGGCCGGTGCTGTAGATCACCAGCTTCTGGCGCACGGTCAGGCTGCCGTTGAACTCGCCGTGGATCTCGGCGATGTCGATCTCGGCCGAGCCACGGAAGGCGCCGTTTTCCGAGATCTGGATCACGCGCGAATCCATGGTGGCCTCGACCGTGCCTTCGACCACGAGCGTGTCGCAGTCGGTGATCTCCACACCCTTGAGCTTGATGTTGGGGCCCACCGTCAGCTTGCTGCCGGTGCCCTCGCCCGCGGGCTTGGCGGCTGCCTGCGCCGTGGCGGCATTGCCCACCGGCGCAGAAGTGGTCGTGGTGCCCAGACCGCTGCCGCCCAGCACGCTGGACGCAGTGGTGGTGTTGCGGGGCTGGAAGGACTCGGGTTCACGCTTGCCAAAGAACGGGTTTTGCACGGCCATCAGATCTCCTTGAAAAGAAGCCATGCTAGGTTTCAGGCGTCAGAAAAGATGCCGCGCTTGCGCAAGAACGGTAACCAAACGGTTCCCCCGTTGCAGCCACTTGCAATGCTTGCTGCGCCACACACGCTGGCACCGATGCATACATGTGTACGAGCCGCGCAGCGCATGCGGCTGTACCGGGTCAGTTGTAGCGCCGCAGGCCGTTACGAGACGATGTACGCGCCCGCACCAGCCGACATGATCGTGCCATCGGGCCCCAGGAACTCCATGCGCGTGCTGGCCACGCGAGAACCCAGCCGCAAAACCTGTGCGCGCAACTCGAAATGCGTGCCGATGCCGGGGCGCAGGTAGTCGATGCGCAAATCGATGGTGCCCAGCTTGGCAAAGCGGTGCAGGCGCTGCTCGGGGGCCTCATCCATGTGCCGCGCGCCTATCGCCGCCATCACGGCCAGGCCACCCATCGCGTCCAGCCCGGCGCTGATCACGCCGCCGTGGATGCGGTTGTAAGCGTAGTGGCCCACCAGCTCGGGCTTCATGTCGATGCGGCCGACCACGCTGTCGGGCGCGAGGTGGGTGACCTTCAGGCCCAGCACCTGGTTGAACACGATCTTCTCTCGATGAACTCGGGCTCGAATGCAATGGGCTGGGGGGTGGTCGTGGTGGATTTGCTCATGGGGTTTCGGGCAGTCACTGCCGCTGCTGGAGGCACTTGCTGCAGGCGCTATTATTTTTATAGCTACGATGGCAATTGGAACAAGCACCACAGGCCATTTTGACTCAAAACCACCGCCAGCGGGTACGCCAGGCCGCTCCCTGCCGGCCAGCGTGGACGGGACACCAGCAGGCGCCGCTCCGTCCAGCCGCACGCAGTGACCCCGGGCTGTGCGCACTGCCAGTACCGTCCAGCACATCCACGGCAGACCGGCACCGGGGCCGGGGCCGAGGACCACTGGCTGCGGTCCACCCGCGCCGTCGGCGTCGGGCGCGCCCCATGACCGCCCGCACCGCGGGTGCACATGTCGCGCTTGCGACAGCCTTCTTCGCTGCGGCGCACGGGAACCCGCTGCGCGGCAAGCCACCCCGACTTCAGAAGGGCGGGCTCATCGGCTGCAACCCTTATTGCGCACGACCGTTCGCTCGTTCAATATCCGCTCGCCTCCGGTACCGGGGCGCTCAGGGTTAGCCCCGAGTGCGGTCCGGACAAGGCCCATGCAACATGATTTAAGCAAAGCATTTGCTTTGCAAAAACATTCCGGGGAGCCACGGTGCAATTTGTGCAACTGTTGATCAGCGGTATCGCCCAGGGGTGCATCTATGGGTTGATCGCGCTCGGGTTCGTGCTTATCTACAAGGCGACCGAGACCGTGAGCTTCGCGCAAGGCGAGCTGATGATGCTGGGGGCCTTTTGTGGACTGGCGCTGATGACGGTGCTGGGCTTTCCGTTCTGGATCGCCGTGCTGGCCAGCATCCTGGCCATGGGCATCTTCGGCACGGTGGTGGAGCGCGCGGTGATCCGCCCGATCCTCGGCCAGCCCGCGTTCTCCATCGTCATGCTCACCATCGGCATCGGCTACGTGCTGCGCGGGCTCATCACCATGGTGCCCAACATCGGCACCGACACCCACACCCTTCCCGTGCCGTACAAGGACATCTCGCTGCGCCTTGGCGCACTGGTGCTGAGTGCCGAGCAGCTGGTGGTGATCGGTGCCACCGCCTTGCTGTGCCTGCTGCTGTTTGCCATGTTCCGCTACAGCAAGCTGGGCATTGCCATGCAGGCTTCTTCGCAGAACCAGCTGGCCGCCTACTACATGGGCATCCCGGTGCAGCGCCTCAACGGGCTGGCCTGGGGCCTCGCCGCTGCGGTGGCCGCGGTGGCGGGCCTGCTGCTGGCGCCCATCACCTTCGTGCACGCCAACATGGGGCTCATCGGGCTCAAGGCCTTCCCGGCCGCGGTGGTAGGTGGCTTTGGCAGCCTGCCAGGCGCGATCGTGGGCGGGCTGGTGATCGGCATCGTCGAATCGCTGTCGGGCTTTTACCTGCCCGACGGCTTCAAGGACACCGCGGCGTACATCGTGGTGCTGGTCATGCTGATGGTCAAGCCCAACGGGCTGTTCGGCGAAAAGCTGCGCAAGAAGGTGTAACCCATGAGATTCATCTTCAAGACCAGCTACGAACAAGACCTGCGCCTGGCCAAGCACGGCGGGCACATCTTCTGGTACAGCCTGCTGTGCCTGGCGCTGCTCGCAGCGCCGTGGGTGGCGCCCGAATACTGGCTGGCACAGCTCACGTTTGTGCTCATCTATTCCATCGTCGGCCTGGGGCTCATGCTGCTGGCGGGCTTTACCGGCCAGTTCTCGCTGGGGCACGCCGCGTTTCTGGGCGTGGGGGCGTACACACAGGCCGTGCTCACCGGCATGGGCTGGCCCTTCATGCTGTCGCTGGCCTGCGCCGCGGGCCTGTCGGCCGCCGTGGGGGTGGTGGTAGGTCTGCCCGCGCTGCGCCTCAAGGGCATCTACCTGGGCATGGCCACGCTGTCTTTCGGCTTCATCGTCGAGGAAGTGTTTGCGCGCTGGGAGTCGGTCACGGGCGGCAACTCGGGCAAGCACCTGGTGCCGCCAGAGATCTTCGGCTTCTCGTTTGACTCCACGGCCTCGTTCTACTTCCTGTGTCTGGTGATCACCGTGGTGGCCACGCTGGGCATCCTGAACCTGCTGCGCTCGCCCACCGGCCGGGCCTTTGTCGCGATCCGCGATTCGGAGATTTCGGCGCAGAGCATGGGCATCCACCTGGCGCACTACAAGACGCTGTCGTTCTCGCTCTCGGCCGCACTGGCCGGCGTGGGTGGCGCGCTGTATGCACACAAGCTGCAGTTCATCTCGCCCGACCAGTTCAACATCCTGCAGTCCATCGACCTGCTGCTGATGATCGTGATCGGCGGCCTGGGCTCGGTGCACGGCGCGTTCCTGGGGGCCATCTTCCTCATCTCGATGCCGCAGATGATCTCGCTGTCCAAAGATTTCCTGCCCGCCGCCATCGGCCAGGCGCCCGGCCTGCAGGCCGTGGTGTATGGCGCGGTGCTGATTGCGTTTGTGCTGTTTGAGCCCATGGGGCTGTATGGCCGCTGGCTCAAGGTGCGCACCTGGCTGCAGATGTTCCCGTTCTACCGCAAGGGCATGTTCAAGCGGCAGAAGTCCTTTCAAAAGTCTGATCGTCTGAAATGAACGCCATGACCCATGACGTGCTGCTTTCAGCCAAAAACCTCAGCGTGCGCTTCGGTGGCGTGCTGGCGGTCAACAACGTGTCGTTCGACGTACGCCGCGGCGAGGTGTTCACCCTCATCGGCCCCAACGGCGCGGGCAAGACGACGGTGTTCAACCTCATCAGCCGCATCTACACGCCCACGCAGGGCACCATTGCCTACGCCGGCCCCGGCGGCGCCATGCTGCCGCTGACGGATCTGCCACCCCACAAGGTGGCGGGCCTGGGCATTGCCCGCACGTTCCAGAACATCGAACTCTTCGAGCACGCCAGCGTGCTGCACAACCTGCTCATTGGCCGCCACACACGCCGCGAAACGGGCCTGTGGGCCGACATGTTCTTTACCGGCAAGGTGCGCAACGCCGAGATACGGGCACGCGCCAAGGCCGAGGAGATCATCGAGTTTCTGGACCTGCAGCACTACCGCGACACCATGGTGGCGGGCCTGCCCTACGGCGTGCGAAAGGTGGTGGAGCTGGCCCGCGCGCTGTGCACCGAGCCGCAGCTGCTGCTGCTGGATGAACCCTCGTCGGGCCTGAACGTGGAAGAAACCGACGACATGGCTTTCTGGATCCAGGACATCCAGCACGAGCTGGGCATCACGGTGCTGATGGTCGAACACGACATGTCGCTGGTGTCCAAGGTGTCTGACCGCGTGCTGGCCATGAACCAGGGCGAGCTGGTGGCCATGGGCACGCCGCGCGAGGTGCAGTCGCACCCCGGCGTGATCGAGGCGTATCTCGGCACCATCGACGACGTGAGCAACCTGCGCCGCCCGCCGGGCAGCAAGGTCGGGAGGGCCACCGCATGACCACAATGCCCACGGGCCAGCCCGCTGCCACCAGCGCGGCCAACGACGAAACACCCATGCTGCGGCTGCAGAACGTGGAAAGCGCCTACGGCCCTATCAAGGCCATCCGCGGCGTGAGCCTGCAGGTGCGCCGCGGCGAGATCGCGGCCGTGCTGGGCAGCAACGGCGCGGGCAAAACCACCATCCTCAAGACCATCTCCGGCATCATCGACCCGCGCAAGGGCACGGTCGAATTCAAGGGCGAGGACATCACCGCCAACGACCCTTCGGCCATCGTGCGCCGCGGCCTGATGCATGTGCCCGAAGGGCGCGAGGTGTTCCCCCTGCTGTCGGTGCGCGACAACCTGCTGATGGGCGCCTACACCCGGCGCGACGGCGATGCGGTGGCGCGCGACATCGAAACGGTGTTCGGCTACTTCCCCATCCTGCGCGAACGGGCAGCGCAAGACGCGGGCCTGCTCTCGGGCGGGCAGCAGCAGATGCTCGCCATCTCGCGCGCGCTGATGGCCAACCCCGAACTCATCCTGCTGGACGAGCCCAGCCTGGGCCTGAGCCCAAAGCTCACCAAGGAGATCTTCGAGATCGTGGTGCGCATCAACCGCGAACGCGGCACCACCATCTTGCTGGTGGAGCAGAACGCCAACATGGCCCTGAACGCATCCGACTACGGCTACGTGCTGGAGAACGGCCGCATCGTGATGGAAGACAGCTGCGACCGCCTGCGCGAGAAGGACGACATCAAGGAGTTCTACCTGGGCATGAAGGACGAGGGCGTGCGGGGTGAGCGGCGCTGGAAGAAGAAGAAAACATGGCGATGAGGACGGTATGAGCAATCTCTGGGACCTCTCTCACATTCAGCCTTCCGGCACCGACGTGCTGGCCGGCGACACCATTACCGCCATGTTCTGGAACGCGGTGCAAGCCCGTGGCCCCAACGTATGGATGCGCCAGAAGGAACTGGGCATCTGGAAAAGCTGGACCTGGAACCAGACCGCCGAGGCCGTGCGCGAGATCGGCGGCGGCCTGATGTCGCTGGGGTTTGCGCCGGGTGAATGCGCATCCATCCTGTCGAGCACCAACATCGA
>LNEG01000233.1 GCA_001464865.1 Burkholderiales bacterium Ga0074133 | reverse complement strand
GGCATTTTCCGCCTGGGCCAGGGCCACAATTTGCTTCAAGTCGGCTTCCGACAGCGGCTGCAGCACATAAACGGCCGCACGCGACAGCAAGGCCGAATTGACCTCGAACGACGGGTTTTCGGTGGTAGCGCCGATGAAGGTGAACAAACCGGATTCGACATGCGGCAGGAACGCATCCTGCTGACTCTTGTTGAAGCGGTGTACCTCGTCCACGAACACGATGGTCCGCTGCTGCATGAGCCCGTCTCGCGCAGCCTCGGCCCGCTCGACGGCTTCGCGGATGTCCTTGACCCCACCCAGCACCGCGCTGATGCTGATGAACTGCGCATCAAACGCATCGGCCATCAGCCGCGCGATGGTGGTCTTGCCCACGCCGGGCGGACCCCACAGGATGCAGCTGTGCGGCCGGCCGGATTCGAACGCCAGGCGCAGCGGCATGCCCGGCCCCAGCACATGCTGCTGGCCAATTACCTCACCCAGCGTACGAGGCCGCAGGCGCTCGGCAAGTGGCTGGTGGTCGGACGGGTGGGCCTGGTGTGCCCGGTGTCCGGGGTGGGGGGCGGTGGCACCGCGTGCTGCCATTTTGGTGTCCTGTCTGTCTACGCCACGCAGTTTGATGCCAAAACGTGTCCAGGCGCTTTTTTCACTTGCCCCTGATGCTATGCTTTTTGAAGCAAATCACTGCCGGACCACATCCGCCCCGGCGGGCGGCTTGAACTGGAAGGTACCTGCCGGCAGCGCCGCGTTGGGCTGCATGCCGTTGAACCGGATCAGCGAGCGCTGGCCGAAGCTGTCCAGGATGTCCAGGGCGGCCAGTTGCTCACCCGAAAATCCCACGCGCACGCTCTTGAGCTGGCCATCCTTGCCCTTGGGCGTGGCCTGCACCCACTGCAAGCCGTCCTGATCCGCAGCGGATTCCAGCGCGAACTCGGCCTTGAGCGCAGAAAGATCGGGCGCCGATGCCAGGAGGGCTGCCGGTGTGCTGCCCAACGCCTGAGCCTGGGCGCGCTGGGTGACCTGATTCAGGTCGACGTCGTACAGCCACAGCGTCTGTCCGTCCGCCACGATGGTCTGCTCGAACGGCTTCTTGTACACAAACTTGAATCGGCCGGGCCGCTGGAACTCGAAGCTGCCGGTCGATGTCTTGCTGCGCGCTGCCTGGCCATCCTTGGGCGGCGACGTCACCGTCTGGGTGAAGTCTGCCCGGCCGGTCTGTGTGCCCTTCATGAACGATTCAAGGCTTTTCATGCCGTCAGCGCTTGCTGCGCTTGCCGCGGCAGCTATCAAAATTGCACTAGCGATCTTTTTCAACGGAAACTCCTGTGGGGGGTGCGGACCGGCGGTCCGGTCCGTCATTCGCTGCGGTTGGGCACCAGCACTTCGCGCTGGCCGCTGGTGGTCAGGCCGCTGACGAGGCCTGCCTTCTCCATGTCTTCGAGCAGGCGGGCCGACCGGTTGTAGCCAATGCGCAGCTTGCGCTGAACGTACGAGATGCTGGCCTTGCGGTCCTTGAGCACCACTTCGACGGCCTGGTCGTACATGGGGTCCTTCTCGCCCCCTTCCCCGCCGCCGTCTCCGGTCAGATCGCTGTCGCCGTCCACGGTTCCGCCTTCCAGCACGCCTTCTATGTAGTCCGGCTCCCCTTGTTGCTTGAGGTAGCTGACGACACGGTGTACTTCCTCGTCCGACACAAAGGCGCCGTGCACGCGGATCGGCAGCCCGGTGCCGCTGGCCATGTAGAGCATGTCACCCATGCCCAGCAGGGCTTCGGCGCCCATCTGGTCCAGGATGGTCCGGCTGTCGATCTTGGAACCCACCGAGAACGCGATGCGGGTGGGGATGTTGGCCTTGATCAGGCCCGTGATCACGTCCACGCTGGGACGCTGGGTGGCCAAAATCAGGTGGATGCCGGCGGCGCGCGCCTTCTGCGCCAGGCGGGCGATCAGTTCTTCGATCTTCTTGCCCACCACCATCATCAGGTCGGCCAGCTCGTCGATGATGACCACGATGTGCGGCAGGCGCTGCAAGGGCTCGGGCTCTTCCGGCGTCAGGCTGAAGGGGTTGTAGATGAACTCTTCGCGCGCCTTGGCCTCGTCGATCTTGACGTTGTAACCCGCGAGGTTGCGCACGCCCAGCTTGGACATGAGCTTGTAGCGGCGCTCCATCTCGGCCACGCACCAGTTCAGGCCGTGCGCGGCCTGCTTCATGTCGGTGACGACAGGTGCCAGCAGGTGCGGGATACCTTCGTAGACCGACATTTCCAGCATCTTGGGGTCGATCATCAAGAGGCGCACATCGCGCGCCTCGGCCTTGTACAGCAGCGAGAGGATCATGGCGTTGATCCCCACCGACTTGCCCGAGCCAGTGGTACCAGCCACCAGCACGTGCGGCATCTTGGCCAGGTCGGCCACCACCGGATTGCCGACGATGTCTTTGCCCAGGCCCATGGTGAGCATGCTCTTGGCCTCGTGGTAGACCTGCGAGCCCAGGATTTCAGACAGGCGGATGGACTGCCGTTTGGCGTTGGGCAACTCCAGCGCCATGTAGTTCTTGCCGGGGATGGTCTCGACCACGCGGATGGACACGAGGCTGAGCGAGCGCGCCAGGTCCTTGGCCAGTCCCACGATCTGCGATCCCTTCACGCCGGTGGCAGGTTCGATTTCGTAACGGGTGATCACCGGGCCGGGCATGGCGGCCACCACGCGCACCTCCACGCCAAAGTCCTTGAGCTTTTTCTCGATGAGGCGGCTGGTCATCTCCAGCGTTTCGGGGGCCACGGTTTCCTGGCGCAGCAGCGGGCCGTCGAGCAAGTCCACCAACGGCAGCTTGCTGTCGGGCATTTCGGTGAACAGCGGCTTCTGGCGCTCTTTCACCACGCGGGTGCTCTGCGGCACGTCGGCCAGCACGGGCTCGATGATCTGCACGGGCTCGGGGTGGTGCTCCTCGCTCTCGGTGCGCTCTTCCAGCACCACCACCTCGCGCTCGCGGGCGGCCTTGCGACCGACGGCGACATCCTTGGCCACCTCGCGCCGGGCCAGCCGCGACTGCACCAGCGCATCGATGCGGCCGCCCAGCAGTTCGGCCACCTGCCCCCACGAAAACCGGAACACCATGGCCGCGCCCAGCACGGCCAGCACAATGGCCAGCAGGCCCGAGCCGGTGAACCCCAGCCATTTGACGCTGGCAGGGCCCGTCAGGTAACCCAGCACCCCACCGGCGTGTCCGGGCAGGTACGACTCGAACCGGTACAGGCGCGACCACTCCAGAGCCGTGCTGGCGCACATCAGGGCCACCAGACCCAGCCAGAACAGCGAACGCCGCTGCAGCGGGCTCAGCGCACCCGGCGGCAGCTCGCCGCCACGCATCCACCGCGCCAGGGACGACAGCCACGCGCACACCGCCGCAGCCACACACCACCACACCGAAAACCCGAATGCAAAGTAGCTGGCATCGGCCAGCCAGGCCCCGGAACGGCCCGCCCAGTTGGACACCATGCGCGCATCGCTGGCACCCGACGTGGACCACGCAGCGTCCTGTGCGGAGTAGCTGACGAGTGCCAGCAGCCAGAAGACGAGCGCCAGAATGCCGACGATCAATGCGATTTCATGCCCGAAGCGGGCCGCGCCCGTGCGCGGTGGCGACTTGGCCGCAGCCGATGCATTCAGGGTATTGAGGGAATAGGTCATAAGCGTGCGCAGCGAGCTTACCGCAAGCAATCCGGGGGCAGATGTAACGCGTTGGCGCGGTCCACCGAGCCCGCGGTGCGGGCAGCGCGCGATCACAAGGTCATTGATGGCTTCTTACAATCAGCGCGATTGAAAACAGGGCCGCTGATACCGGCCGCGGCGGGTTGATACTCGATGGCTCGACCCCAGTTTTCCCAACAGCGCCCCGAGGGCGGGCGCAAAACACAGGCTCCACCATGTCCACCACCCAACACGCGAAAGTTCTGATCCTCGGCTCCGGCCCTGCCGGCTACACCGCTGCCGTCTACGCTGCCCGCGCCAACCTCAACCCGGTCCTCATCACCGGCATGGCCCAGGGCGGCCAGCTGATGACCACCACCGAAGTGGACAACTGGCCCGCCGACGTGCATGGCGTGCAGGGCCCCGAGCTGATGCAGCGCTTTCTGGAGCACGCCGAGCGCTTCAAGACGCAGGTGGTGTTCGACCACATCAACAAGGTCGACTTCAGCAAGCGCCCCTTCACCCTCACCGGTGACAGCGGCACCTACACCTGCGACGCACTGATCCTGGCCACGGGTGCATCGGCCAAGTACCTGGGCCTGCCGTCGGAAGAGGCCTTCATGGGCCGTGGCGTGTCGGGTTGCGCCACCTGCGACGGTTTCTTCTACCGCGAGCAGGATGTGTGCGTGATCGGTGGCGGCAACACCGCGGTCGAGGAAGCGCTGTACCTGTCGAACATTGCCCGCAAGGTCACCCTGGTGCACCGCCGCGACAAGTTCAAGGCGGAGCCCATTTTGGTGGACAAACTCAACGATAAGGTCGCGGCCGGCAAGATCGAGCTCAAGCTTTTCCACACGCTGGACGAGGTGCTGGGCGACAACACCGGCGTGACCGGTATCCGCATCAAGAGCACGCAGGACGGCAGCACGCAGGACATCGCCCTGCAAGGCTGCTTCATCGCCATCGGCCATGCGCCCAATACCGAGATTTTCCAGGGCCAGCTGGCCATGGAAAACGGCTACATCATCACGCAGGGCGGCCTCAAGGGTTTTGCCACGCAAACCAGCGTGCCCGGTGTGTTTGCGGCCGGCGACGTGCAGGACCATGTGTACCGCCAGGCCATCACCAGCGCCGGTACGGGCTGCATGGCCGCGCTGGATGCAGGTTCAGCGGCGGGGACACAGGGCAACGCTGGAACGCCCTATGCCACCGCCGCCTGCGCCGCGGCGTTGTCTGGACATGCCAACGTGCCACAGGCTATAATCCGCGGCTTTGCTGATTTCTGCTCGTCTGCGACGGGCATCCATGGATCGGCAATCGGGTTACCGCCACCCTTTCTGGCGAGGTGAGGCCGCTAGCGAGCCCTGTGCATCACGCCGGGGCGCCCGCAAATGGCCGTTAATAAGTTATCGGAGTGTCCTCATGGCACGCGTCTGCGACGTAACGGGCAAGAAGCCCATGGTCGGGAACAACGTTTCCCACGCCAACAACAAAACCAAGCGCCGGTTCCTGCCGAACCTGCAATACCGCCGTTTCTGGGTCGAGACCGAAA
>LNEG01000232.1 GCA_001464865.1 Burkholderiales bacterium Ga0074133 | reverse complement strand
CGCAACCTTCCTGCCCGTCATCGCCCGGGGGGCACTGGCGCCCGGCTCCGTCTGGCCCGACCTGTTCTGGCCGATGTTTGGTGCGGGCGTGGCGCTGGGCGCGTTCCTGTCCACGCGCATCTCGTCCGCGCGCGATCGTCGCCTGCTTCTGGCTGCGGCCTACCTGTTGCAGGCGATGGCCATCGGGCTCAGCCTGGCAGTGCCCAACCGGTTTGGCTTTGCGCTGGGCAGCCTGCTGCTGGGGCTGCCGTTCACGGCCATCACCTTCTTTGCGCTGCAGGAGGCACGCCACCAGTGGCCACGCGCGGCGGCGGGCTTTACCGGGCTTCTGACCGCGCTGTACGGACTGGGGCAGATTGCCGGCCCGCCCATGGCGGCGGCGCTGCTGGCGCGGGCGCCGTCGGCAACGCAGGGGTTTGACCAGGCCCTGGGCGTGGCGCTGTCGGTGCTGGTGCTGGGCAGTGCGGCCTATGCCTTCATGGCGTGGCGCTGGCGGCGCTGAATAAGAGCGGCTCACAAAACCCTTCTGGCGTCGTTGCCGCGTCTTGTCGTACTACTCGTACTGCCTGCGACACGACGCCTAGCTGCGCTGGGTTTTGTTATCCGCTCCAAGTCTGCGCGATGCGCTGTGCGCGAGAGGCTTGTTCAGCGTTGCTCCAGGGGCAGTCGCAGCACAAAGCAGGCGCCGCCGCCCTCGCGGTCTTCGCAGTGCACCGTGCCGTTGTGGCGGCCCGCGATGGACCGCACCAGCGACAGCCCCAGCCCCACGCCGCCCGAGCGCTCGCTGGCGCCCGGCAGCCGGTAAAACGGCTCAAAGATGCGCTCGCGCTGGCCGACCGGCACGCCGGGGCCGCGGTCGTACACGCGCACCTCGGCATGGCCGGGGCTGCGGCGCACCACCACCGTGATGTCGCCCGTGCTGTAGCGCCGGGCGTTTTCCAGCAGGTTGCGGATGGCCCGGCGCAGCAGCTTGGCCACGCCGCGCACCTCCACCGTGTCGGCACTGGCGCTGGCGTCCAGGTCGGCGCCCACGCGGGCGCATTCCTCGGCGGCCAGGCCGATCAGGTCGACCAGCTCCACCGTGCCCACATCAGCCTCGCGGGCGTCCAGCCGGCTGGCCAGCAGGATCTCGTCCACCAGCTGGTCCAGCTCGGCAATGTTGCGCAGGATCTCTTCGCGGAAGGCGGGCGAGGGCTGCTGTCCGCCCATCAGTTCCAGCCCCATGCGGATGCGTGTGAGCGGCGAGCGCAGCTCGTGCGAGGCGTTGGCCAGCAGCGACTTGTGCGACTTCACCAGCGCCTCCACCCGCGCTGCGGCGGCGTTGAACTGGCGGGCCAGGTCGGCCACTTCGTCCTGGCCTTCCTCGGGCACGCGCACCGACAGGTCGCCTTCGCCAAATTTCTGCACGCTGCGCTGCAGCGCCTCCAGCCGCAGCGTGAGGCGGCGGATGATCGGATACACCCCCACAGCCACGGCCAGGCCCACGATGCCCAGCAGCCACAGGAAACCGAAAGGAGGCCGGGTCCAGAAAGCCGCATCGCCCTGCTTTCCAGGCCCGCCAGGCCCGATGGGGCCACCGGGGCGAAACGGCCGGTCGCCGCGGTCTGCACGCGGCGGGCGCGGAGCCATCTGCATGCTGAACAACCGCCCGTCCTCCGTCTCGATGTGGAACTCCACGGCCTCGCCCGGCTGGCCGGGCTGGCGCGTGGAGAGCCCTCGCAGCACCTCGGTGCCCGAAGGGTCGCGCAGCACCATCTCGCGCGAGGGCGGCACAAACGGCTGGGCGGTCTGCGTTTTCTGCTCCTCGGCCATCCGCCACGCCCAGCCCACGGCCAGCGTCAGCACGGCCATGCCGCCCACCACGGCCAGCCAGATGCGCAGGTACAGACGGCGCGAGAACGGGTTTGTCAATGACATACGGGTTGTTGCGGCGTCAGCAGCAGCGCTTTGCCTGAAACTGGCGCGCCCCATGCCAGGGACGCCGAGCAAGGGCCGCCCCGCAGCGAGGGCGTCGTCCCCCTGTGGGGGAAGGCGCGCAGCGACTCAGGGGGGATTCCATCTAGTCTTGCTGCTTGGCAAACACATACCCCACCCCGCGCACCGTCAGGATGCGGCGCGGGTTCTTGGCGTCGTTCTCGATGGCGGCGCGGATGCGGCCCATGTGCACGTCGATGGAGCGGTCAAAGGCCTCCAGCTCGCGGCCGCGCACGGCCTCCATGATCTGGTCGCGCGTCAGCACGCGGCCCGCGCGTTCGGCCAGGGCCACCAGCAGGTCGAACTGGTAGGAGGTCAGGTCTGCGGTCTGGCCGCCCACGGTCACGGTGCGCGCATCGCGGTCGATCTCCAGCGAGCCAAAGCGCAGCGCCTGCGCCAATGCAGCGCCCGACCCGCTGTGGTCAGTGCGGCGGCGCAGGATGGCGCGGATGCGGGCCAGCAGCTCACGGGGTTCGAAGGGTTTGGGCAGGTAGTCGTCAGCGCCCAGCTCCAGCCCGATGATGCGGTCCATCGGGTCGCCCTTGGCCGTGAGCATCAGCACCGGCACATGGGCGGCCGGGCCCTGCAGCGACCGGATGCGCCTGCACACTTCCAGTCCGTCCATGTCGGGCAGCATCAGGTCCAGGATGACCAGGTCGGGCACGGGGCCGGCGCCTTCGCCCTGCAGTTCGGCCAGCCCGGTCTTGCCATCGGCCCGGTGCGTGACCACCAGGCCCGACTGGCCCAGGTACTCGCCCACCATCTGCGCAAGGCGGGCATCGTCTTCGATCATCAACAGTTGCGAGCTCATGGAGAACCAGTGTAGTGAGGGGCGTTGGAGCCTGTCAGGCATGGAATGCCAGCCCCTGATGCTCGCCCGGCGGTATCTCGCCGTGTTGTCGTGCCCGTAAAGTTCAGGTAAACCGTTGCGCCGGCTCGTAAGCTGTGAGCTATTAAAATAATAGCAAAGATGGCAATTAAATCAGGGGCTTCCGGCTGTTCTGACCCTGGAGGCCAGCCACACGAGCGCCAGCACCGGCACACCCAGCAGCGCCGTGGCCGTGAAGAAGTGCCCGTAGCCAAACGCATCGACATACTGGCCCGAGAACCCGGCGATGAACTTCGGCAGCAGCAGCATCATCGAGCTGAACAGCGCGTACTGCGTGGCCGAATAGCTCACATTCGTCAGGCTCGACAGGTACGCGATGAACGCGGCCGATGCGATGCCGCCCGCCAGGTTGTCGGCCGACACCACGGCGATCAGCGCGGTCACGTCATGCCCGTGCCCGGCCAGCCAGGCAAACAGCAGGTTGCTGCCAGCGCTGAGCACTGCGCCCAGCATCAGAATGCGCATCACGCCAAAGCGCATCGACAGCACGCCACCCACAAAGGCACCGACGAGCGTCATGATCACGCCGTACACCTTGGTAACTGCGGCCACCTCGTCCTTGGTGAAACCCATGTCCACGTAGAACGGGTTGGCCATGATGCCCATCACCACGTCGCTGATGCGGTAGACGGCGATCAGCCCCAGGATCAAGGCCGCATGCCAGCCGTAGCGGCCCAGAAAGTCGGCAAACGGGTCGATCACCGCGCCGCGAATCCACTCGGCCGCATTCTTGGCAGGCGGCAGGGCCACGGGCACTGGCTCGCGCGAGAACAGCACGGTGACGATGCCCACCGCCATCGACGCCGCCATGGCCAGGTACGCGGCCTGCCACGCCCCGTTCTGGTAAGCCGCCGCGCCCTGCGCCAGCGCCTGCCCTACGGCAGGGGCGGCCTCGGCCCGCGCGGCAATCCACAGCACACCGGCACCGGCCCAGATCATGGCCAGCCGGTAGCCCGTCTGGTAGGACGCCGCCAGCGCCGCCTGGTGGTTGGCGTCGGCCGACTCGATGCGGAAGGCATCGAGCGCGATGTCCTGCGTGGCCGAGCCAAACGCCACGGCCAGCGCGCACCACACGATGGGGCCCAGCGTCATGCGCGGGTCGGCCAGCGCCATGCCCACCAGCCCCGCCACGATGACCAGCTGCGACAGCAGCAGCCAGCTGCGCCGCCGCCCCATCACGCGGGTCATGAACGGGATGGGCATGCGGTCCACCAGCGGCGCCCACACCCACTTGAAGGCATAGGCCAGGCCCACCCAGCTCAGATACCCGATGGTGCTGCGGTCAATACCGGCCTCACGCAGGCGAAATGAAAGCGTGCCCAGCACCAGCAGCAGCGGCAGCCCGGCTGCGAAACCCAGGGTGAGCATGCGCAGGCTGGCCGGCTCCAGATAGACCCGCAAGGTCTGAAGCCAGGGGGTGCGGTCGGGGGCGCCGGCAGCGGCGTGGGGGGATGTGGATGTGTCTGACATGGAAGACCGGGGGTTTTGCCTATCATCGCTGACGCTGGAGGCACTTCAGCGTGCGGCCGCGGGTCCCTTGCAGCCGGGCGGACCGGCACCATCTGCACGCCGAGAGCGCTCTGCGCTTTCAGCTTTACGCCAGCCCCGTCCATTATTCCTTCAGGTGAACCCGGTATGTGCCTTTTCTGCCCCACGCCCGTTGTCGCTCCTTCGTCGCCCTGGGCTTCGCGCCGGGGCTTCCTGCTGGCTGCTGGCGCTGCGGGGGCCGCTGCGGCCGCGGGCCCGGCGCTGGCACAGGTGGATGTGGGCTCGGCCTCCAGCCTGCGCAAGCTGATCCCGGCCGAAACGCTCGAAAAATCCGCTGCGCAACAGTACCAGCAGATGCTGGAGCAGGCCCGCGCCCAGCGCGCGCTGGCCCCTGAAAGCCACCCCCAGCTGCAGCGCTTGCATGCCATCGCGCGCCGCCTGATCCCTTACACCGGCCCGTGGAACGAGCGTGCCGCCGGCTGGCGCTGGGAGGTCAACCTCATTGGCAGCCAGCAGATCAACGCGTTCTGCATGCCCGGCGGCAAGATCGCCTTCTACACCGGCATCCTCGACCAGCTCAAGCTGTCCGACGACGAGACCGCCATGATCATGGGCCACGAGATGGCGCA
>LNEG01000231.1 GCA_001464865.1 Burkholderiales bacterium Ga0074133 | reverse complement strand
GGTGGCAACGCTGTCGCGCAACTTCCAAGAGAACTTTCTGCAGCCGCTGCTGGGGCGCGACGACGTGGAGCTGGCGCTGCACTCGGGCAACCTGCTGGAGCTGCTGGCACGCCTGCGCGTGCACACGCTCGACCTCATCCTCTCGAACCAGCGGGTGCATGCCAGCACCGACAACCCCTGGCGCTGCCAGCGCATTGCGCGCCAGCCCGTGAGCCTGGTGGGCAAGCCGCGGCCGGGCGCCAAGGCCTTCCGGTTTCCGCAAGACCTGGAGACCACGCCCCTGCTGCTGCCCGGGCGCGACAACGACATCCGCGCGGGGTTCGATCTGATGTGCGAGCAGCGCGGCATACGCTACCGGCTGCGCGCCGAGGTGGACGACATGGCCCTCATGCGCCTGCTGGCCCGCGACTCCGACAGCATCGCCCTGCTGCCCAGCGTGGTGGTGCAGGACGAGCTGCGCAGCGGCCGCCTGGTGGAGCACGGCGTGGTGCCCGACCTGTACGAGAACTTCTACGCCATCACCGTGCGCCGCCACTTCGAGCCCCCGCTGATCCAGGCCCTGCTGCAGCGCCCCGAAGCCGCGGTGCTGGGCGGCCTGGTGGGCGAGGCTGCCTGATCGCCCCCCAGGGCCACCTGCAGGCAAAAATCAGGCCAAACCAGCCCCAGGCCCTTGTTTTATCATGCCATATAGCTATGCTTTTAATAGCATGTGCAAGGTGACCGCATCCCACCCTGTGTAGCCTGCCTGACAGCCAGCATCGCCGCGCGGGCCTACATTGGCTGCTTTCACAGCCACCCCGCGGAGACCACCCCATGCTCAACATCCCCTCGCTGCAGGCCAGCGTCAGCCCCGAAGAATGGCAACTGCGCTGCGACCTGGCCGCGTGCTACCGCCTGGTGGCGCTGTACGGCTGGAGCGATCTCGTCTTCACCCACATCAGCGCCAAGCTGCCCGAATCCGTGTCGGGACCCGACCACCAGTTCCTCATCAACCCCTACGGACTGATGTTTGACGAGATCACGGCGTCCAGCCTGGTGAAGGTAGACATGCAGTGCAACAAGCTGCACGAGTCGCCCTTCCCCGTGAACCCGGCCGGCTTCGTGATCCACAGCGCCGTGCACGAGGCCCGGCCCGAAGCCGGCTGCGTGCTGCACACCCACACCCGCGCCGGCGTGGCCGTGAGCGCGCAGCAGGGCGGCGTGCTGCCCATCAGCCAGCAAAGCACCTTTGTGCTGGGCTCGCTGGCGTACCACGCGTACGAAGGCGTGGCTTTTCGCGATGAAGAAAAGCCGCGCCTGCAAGCCGACCTGGGCCAGGCCAACTTCCTCGTGCTGCGCAACCACGGGCTGCTCACCGTGGGCAAGACGATTGCCGAAGCGTTTCTGTCGATGTACACGTTCGAGAACACCTGCCGCATCCAGATCGACGCGCAGGCTGGCGGCGAACTCACACAGGTCGACCCCCGCATCGTGAGCGGCGTGGCCCAGGCCATGCGCGTGCAGACCGGCGGCCTGGGCGGCGCGTTTGCCTGGCCTGCGCTGCTGCGCAAGGTGCAGCGCGAGGCGCCCGGATTCGACCAGTAAGCCCGCAGGGGGGCCGCACCGCCCCCTGCAGGAAACCGCCACAGCGCATAGCATCGCGGATTCGACTTCTGCCAAGGACCTTTCTCACCATGAAGCTCTACTATTCCCCCGGCGCCTGCTCGCTCTCGCCCCACATCGCCCTGCACGAAGCCGGCCTGGCCTTCACCCCCGTGCTGGCCAGCACCAAGAGCCACAAGCTGCAGGACGGCACCGACTTCTACACCATCAACCCGCTGGGCTACGTGCCCGTGCTGGAGCTCGATGACGGCACGCGCCTGCGCGAAGGCCCGGTGATCGTGCAGTACATCGCCGACCAGGTCCCGCTGAAAATGCTGGCCCCGCAAAACGGCAGCCTGCAGCGCTACCGCCTGCAGGAGTGGCTCAACTTCATCAGCACCGAAGTGCACAAGGGCTTCAGCCCCCTGTTCAAGCCCAACACGCCCGACGAGTACAAGCCCATCGCCCGCGACAACCTGCTGCAGCGCCTGGCCTGGATTGATAGCCAGCTGGCCGACAAGCAGTACCTGATGGGCGACCAGTTCACCGTGGCCGATGCCTATCTGTTCACGGTGTCGAACTGGACAGCACCCACCAAGCTCGACATCTCGGGCCTGGCCCACCTGGCCGCCTATCGTGAGCGTGTGGGTGCGCGGCCTGCGGTGCAGGCAGCCATGAAGGCAGAAGGGTTGATCAAGTAGGAAACCCCCCTGAGGCGCTGCGCGCCTTCCCCCCGCTCTCGCTACGCTGCGCTACGCGGGCAGGGGGACAACGCCCTCGCTGCGGGGCGGCCCTTGCTCGGCGTTTCTCGCCCAAGCCCCGCCCGTATCAGTCGCTGTGCCCGGAGTGCCGCACAGTTCAAGCACGGAGGCCCTACAACGGCTTCTGCCGCCACGCCACCAGCGCCCCCACCCACAGCGCGCAGGCCGAAAACACCAGCCCGCGCGCCTTCCCCCCGCTCTCGCTACGCTGCGCTACGCGGGCAGGGGGACAACGCCCTCGCTGCGGGGCGGCCCTTGCTCGGCGTTTCTCGCCCAGGCCCCGCCCGTATCAGTCGCTGTGCCCGGAGTGCCGCACAGTTCAAGCACGGACGCCCTGCAACGGCTTCTGCCGCCACGCCACCAGCGCGCCCACCCACAGCGCGCAGGCGGAAAACACCAGCCCCCGCGCCAGCCCGCCGGGGCCATCGGCAATCCAGCCCACCACGGTGGGCCCCACGATCTGCCCGGCCGCAAACACGATGGTGAAGGCACTGATGCCCGTGGCCCACAGCGCCTGCGGCAGGTTGTGGCGCACCAGCGCCGTGGTCGATGCCACCACCGACAGAAACACCCCGCCAAACAGCAGGCCCGAGGCCAGCACCACCGGCCAGGCCGACGTGAGCGCGGGCAGCACCGTCGCCACGCCCAGCAAGGCGTTGAGCAGCGCCAGCGCGCCACCGCCCCGGCTGCGGTCGAGTAGCCCGGCCCAGATGCGCGACGACAGCACCACGGCCAGCCCCAGCAACGCATAAAACACCGTCACGGCGGCCGGGCTGCTGCCCTGCTCGCGCAGCAGCGCCACCACAAAGGTCATGTAGCCGATGTACCCCACACCAAACAGGCCATAGCCCAGCAACGCAGGCGCCAGGGCACGCCACCGCACGCGCTGGTTGGCCGGCGCTCCGGCTGTGTCAGGCCCGCGTGCTCCGGCCGTGGCAGGCGCGGCCCTGGCGGCATCTGCATGCAGGGCCCGGGCCGGCCACAGCAGCACGGCCGTCGCCAGCGCGCACGACGCCGCCAGTGCCCACCAGGCCCAAGTCCACGCGTGGGGCTGCGAGGCCGCCGCACCCAGCACCGCGGGCACCAGCAGTGCCGACAGGCTGATGCCCCAGCCCGTGCCGCCGTAATACAGCCCCAGCAGCAGGCCGCTGCGGCGTGGGTCCTGCAGGCCCAGGCGGGCAGCCAGCAGCCCGCCCGTCACAAAGACCAGCGCACTGGCCGCACCCGCCAGCAGGCGCTGCAGCAGCAATGGCACCGTGTCCACAAAAAAACCGCTCAGGGCCATGAACACCGTGGCCAGCAACGCCCCGGCAATCAGCACCGTACCGGGGGCCAGACGGCGCAGCAGCCACGGCGTGGCCAGCGCGCCCAGCAAATAGCCCAGCGCATTCAGCGTGTTCATGCCGCCGGCCAGCGTGTAGCTCCAGCCGAGGTCCTCCCGCATGGGCGGCAGCAGCAGCGCGTAGGCAAACCGGGTGATGCCCAGCGACACGGCCGCGCCCATCGACAGTGCGACCGCCAGCCACAGCAGGCGCACAGGCGAGGTGCCAGCCCTGGCAGGCGGCGACGAGGAAGAACCGGTAACACCCATTGCAACCCATTCTACGCTACGGCGCGGCACCGCGCTGTCGCGCCCGGACTGTGAAACGCCCGCGCACACCGCAGGGCGCATTGCCGCTCGATTCGTGCAGAGGGTCCCTAGCACAACACCGTTGCCCTTGCTGACACTCTTGCGCTGCACGTTTTGCGCTGCAGCATTACCCTGTAGGCCCGCTGGGCGCACCCCGCCCTGCGTTTCCATCCGTTTCTGAATTTCCTGTGAAGGTTTTTGCTGCATGCCACTTCTGACCGATTCCGTCCACGCCGGTGACCTCACGCTCGCCAACCGCATCGCCATGGCGCCCCTCACGCGCAACCGCTCGCCCAACGCCGTGCCCACTGACCTGGTGGCCACGTACTACACGCAGCGCGCCAGCGCCGGGCTGATCATTTCGGAAGCCACCGCCATCTCGCACCAGGGCCAGGGCTACGCAGACGTGCCCGGCCTGTATGCCCCCGAGCAGATCGCCGGCTGGAAGAAGGTCACGTCGTCCGTGCACGCTGCGGGCGGCAAGATCGTGGTGCAGCTGTGGCACGTGGGCCGGGTTTCGCACACCGACCTGCAGCCCGGCAACGCCGCACCCGTCGCCCCCTCGGCCATTGCGGCCAAGACCAAGACCGTGCTCATCAAGGACGGCGCGCCCGCCTTCGTGGACACCTCGGTGCCGCGCGCGCTGGAGCTGGCCGAGATCCCCGGCATCGTCGAAGACTACCGCCGTGCCGCCCGCGCGGCCATCGAAGCCGGTTTTGACGGCGTCGAAGTGCACGCCGCCAATGGCTACCTGATCGACCAGTTCCTCAAGACCGGTAGCAACCAGCGCACCGACGCTTACGGCGGCAGCATCGAGAACCGCGCGCGCCTGCTGGTCGAGGTCATGGCCGCCGTCACGGCCGAAATCGGCGGCGGGCGCACGGGCATCCGCCTCTCGCCCGTGACCCCCGCCAACGACGTGGTCGACGCCAGCCCGCAGCCACTGTTCGAGCATGTGGTGCGCCAGCTGGGCCCCATGGGCCTGTCGTACGTGCATGTGATCGAAGGCGCCACCGGCGGCCCGCGCGAGGTGGAAGGCCGGCCGTTTGACTACCCCGCCCTCAAGGCAGCGTATGCAGCCGCAGGCGGCAAGGGCGCGTGGATGGTGAACAACGCGTATGACAAGGCCCTGGCCGAAAAGGCGATTGCCGAAGGTGCCGACATCGTGGCGTTCGGCCGCCCGTTCATCGCCAACCCCGACCTGGTCGAACGCCTGAAAACCAACGCCCCGCTCAACGAAGTGCACCGCGCCACGCTGTACGGCGGTGGTGCCGAGGGCTACACAGACTACCCGGCCCTGAACGCCTGAGTTCGCTACCGGCGGGCAGCAGCCGCCCTCACCCCAGCCCGATGGGGCTGGGCGCCCGCTGCACGATGCGCGTGAACAACCGGTCGTACGCCGGGTCGCGCACCTGGCCCGACGCCAGCGGGTTGCTGTTGCCCGCAAAGGCGGCGTCGAGCAGCGCCCAGTCCTGGGCCGTCAGGTGCTGCTGGGCTGCGGGCAGCACCACCGCTTCTTCCAGCCGCATGTGCTCCAGGTAGAAATCGATGTAGCGCAGAAGGGCCGTGGCAAACGCATCGCGGCGCACTGCGCCCATCAGCTCCCACGCCAGCAGCAGGTGCTGCAGTTCGCGCACGGCGGCCTCGCCACCGGCATGGTCCCGTTCAAGCCGCTCGATCGCCTGCGCCGCCTCGGCCGAGCGCTCGGCAACCTTCGGAAACAGCCATTCCGATTCCTTGGGATGGTGCTGGCGCTCGGGCACCTCGTCGATGTAGAACAGCATGGCGCGCATCACGTCGAAGAATGCGGCCGGGTCGTCGCCCGGGCCACGGTCCAGCATGAGGCGCAGCGACTGCAGCACCGCAGCCAGGGAGGAATGTTCTTCGCGGATGGCCCGCAGGCTGGTGGGGGACATGGTGGGTTCCTGATCTGGTCCAGGCTCGCACGTTGCCACTGCGGGCTGTTTCAGGCCATGACGCAGATCAATCCCGCCACACTTGCAGGGCGCAGGCGCGCCCTGCTGTCACAGGCTCTTGCGCAATTGAACAATGGCCGAGCCGACCTCGCTTGATGCACGGGAGAACGGCGTGTTGCCGTCCAGCGCCTGCTCTGCTGCTGCGTAGTTGCCCAGGTTGATGGTCTTGGCAATACCGCCTGCCACGGCATGGAACTCGCGATGGCGATCGACCAGTACCTGAAACGCTGGCAAACGGCCATAAGAGCCCTGTCCGCTGCCATGAAGCCAGCGACCCAGTTCACAACAGTCGTCGCGGCCTATGGTTTGTGCATCCACGTGCTGACGCTGCCGGGCTGCGTCACGCAGCTTTGCACGCCATGCCGCATGGGCCTTGATGGCCGATTCCAGATCAATGCCCTGCGCCGCAGGGGCCGCAAGTGCTGCCGCGACCGAGCGAGAGGGCTGCGCAAGTGCGGGCCTGGCAGCAGCACCGCCCGTCGAGTCGCCTGACAAGCGGAACTGCTGCACCACCTGCGACAGCAGCGCGGCCTGCTCGCGCAGCGAGGCAGCAGCGGCGGCCGATTGCTCCACCAGCGCGGCGTTCTGCTGCGTCATGCGGTCGATCTCGCCCACCGACTGGTTCACCTGGCCGATGCCGGCCGACTGCTCGGACGCAGCCGCCGAGATCTCGCCAATGATGTCGCCCACGCGCTGCACGCTGGAGACGATCTCGGTCATGGCCGCACCGGCCTCTTCCACATGCTTCACGCCGCCGCCCACGGCCGCCACGCTGTTGCTGATCAGGCCCTTGATGTCGCTGGCGGCCGCTGCCGAACGCTGGGCCAGGCTGCGAACCTCGCTGGCCACCACCGCGAAGCCGCGGCCCTGCTCGCCTGCACGGGCGGCTTCCACCGCGGCGTTGAGCGCCAGGATGTTGGTCTGGAAGGCAATCGAGTCGATCAACCCGATGATGTCGCCGATCTTGCGGCTGGAGGCCGAGATCTCGTGCATGCTGGCCACGGCCTGCTGCACCACC